>NZ_JALBYT010000031.1:0-56045 GCF_022690845.1 Shewanella sp. N2AIL
CATGCTTTTCGTCTCCTCTTACTTGTGGTGAATAAGAAGTCTCTTTTAGCATGGGCGTAATTCAGGCTATAGCCTCAAGGAACAATCACCACCGCCAGAGGCGGTGGTTTTGGGATGACAATAAAAAAGCGAACCGCTAAGGGTTCGCTTTCATCAAACGTTAGACCTGAATAACGTACTATTCAGCCCTACTCGTAGTCTGATAACGGCACACAAGCACAGAACAAATTACGGTCGCCGTATACATCATCAATACGATTCACGGTTGGCCAGAACTTATTCGTGCGTACTGATGCACTTGGGAACACGGCCACTTCGCGGCTGTATGGACGCGTATCAAACTCTGGGTCCATGATATCGGCCATAGTGTGCGGTGCGTTGTGCAGCGGGTTGTTGTCCACTGGCCATTCTCCCGATTCCACTTTGGCGATTTCGGCGCGGATTGACACCATAGCGTCGATGAAACGATCGAGTTCCACCTTAGATTCAGATTCCGTCGGCTCGATCATCAGGGTTCCCGCAACAGGGAAGCTCATGGTTGGTGCGTGGAAACCGTAGTCATTCAAACGCTTAGCGATATCCATTTCGGTCACGCCTGAGGCTTCTTTCAGTGGGCGTAGGTCGATAATACATTCGTGCGCCACGCGATCGTTACGGCCACGGAACAATACTGGGTAGTGTTCAGACAGCTTCTTCATCACGTAGTTAGCGTTTAACAGCGCAGTTTGGGTCGACTTTTTCAGGCCTTGTGAACCTAACAGCTTAATGTACATCCAGCTGATAGGCAGAATGCCAGCGCTACCGTAAGGTGCGGCAGATACAGCGCCGTTGTGGTCACTTTCACGACCCGGTTTAACCACAACGTGGCCCGCAACGAATGGGGCTAAGTGCGATTTCACGCCGATTGGGCCCATACCTGGACCACCGCCGCCGTGTGGAATCGCGAAGGTTTTGTGCAGGTTAAGGTGTGATACGTCGGCACCAATAAAGCCAGGAGACGTTAAGCCGACCTGCGCGTTCATGTTAGCGCCGTCTAAGTACACTTGACCGCCGTGCTGATGCACTATGTCGCAGATTTCGCGGATAGATTCTTCATACACACCGTGGGTCGATGGGTAAGTGATCATGATGCAAGACAGGTTTCCAGCCACTTCGGCGGCTTTGGTCTTCAGATCTTCTAAATCGACGTTACCTTGCTTGTCACAGGCAGTAACTATCACTTGCATACCGGCTAATTGCGCCGATGCTGGGTTAGTACCGTGGGCAGATTGCGGGATCAAACAGATGTTTCTGTGCGCATCGCCACGTGACTCATGGTATTTCTTGATGGCTAACAAGCCAGCGTATTCACCTTGAGCGCCTGAGTTTGGCTGGATACACACAGCGTCGTAGCCTGTGATGTTCACTAACCAAGTCGACAGCTCTTCAATCAACTGGGTGTAGCCTTTAGCTTGGTCCAGTGGGCTGAATGGGTGCATGTTGGCAAATTCTGGCCAGCTCACAGGGAGCATTTCAACCGCTGCGTTTAACTTCATGGTGCATGAGCCCAGTGAAATCATCGAGTAGTTAAGTGCTAAGTCTTTGCTTTCGAGACGTTTGATATAACGCATCATCTCGGTTTCGCTTTGATAGCGATTGAAGGTTGGGTGACTTAAAATCGCATCTTGACGCACGAGTGCAGCAGGAATCGATTGGCTACCTTGGCTCACGATTTGCGCGTCTAACGCGGCAACATCTAAACCATGGCCAGCGCCTAAGATCACATCGAACAAGGCGTCGATATCTGTGCGCAATGTGGTTTCGTCTAAGCTTATGCCCACAGTGCCGTCGGTATCGAAACGTAGGTTCATTTCAGCAGCCAGTGCACGTGCATTAACAGCAGCAACATCTAAGCCTTTGATGCTGATGGTATCAAACCAAGTGCTGTTAACTAAACTCACGCCCTTCGCTTGCAAACCAGCCGCTAAAATATCGGCAAAACGGTTAATGCGTGATGCGATAGTTTTCAGGCCATCTGGGCCGTGGAATACGGCGTAGAAAGACGCCATGTTCGCTAACAAAATTTGTGCAGTACAAATGTTTGAGTTGGCTTTTTCGCGGCGGATATGTTGCTCGCGAGTTTGCATCGCCATACGCAGTGCGCGGTTACCACGGGCGTCTTTTGACACACCAATGATACGGCCAGGCATAGAACGTTTGTGTTCGTCACGGGCAACGAAGAAGGCCGCGTGTGGACCACCAAAGCCCATTGGTACGCCGAAACGCTGCGCACTACCAAATACCACATCGGCGCCCATAGAGCCCGGTGATTTCAGTAATACCAAGGACATAATGTCGGCGGCCACAGTCACAATCACATTCTTCGCACGCAGAGTTGCGAATAATTCAGTGAAGTCAGTGATTTGACCGAAACGGTTGGTATATTGGAACAAAGCACCAAACAGCTCGTAGTTAACGGCTTCGCTTGCAGGGCCAACTACCACTTCAAAACCAAAACACTCAGCGCGGGTTTTCACTACGTCTAAGGTTTGCGGGAACACATCATCGGCAACGAAGAAGATATTGGCTTTTTTCGCTTTAGAAACACGCTTTGCCAGCGCCATCGCTTCGGCAGCAGCGGTTGCTTCATCTAGTAAAGAAGCAGAAGCCAAATCTAAACCCGTTAAGTCCATCGACACTTGCTGGAAGTTTAGAATGGCTTCTAAACGACCTTGGGCGATTTCTGGCTGATATGGCGTGTAAGCCGTGTACCAACCTGGGTTTTCAAATACGTTACGCAGGATCACGTTTGGCACTTGAGTGCCGTAGTAACCCATACCTATGTAGCTCTTAAATACTTGGTTTTGGTCCGCTAAACCACGAATGTAGGCAATGCCTTCGGCTTCGCCGCAGGAATCACCAATGCTCAGGTCTTGGCTTAAACGGATCGACTCAGGCACGATTTGCGCGGTCAGATCTTCCAGTGACTCAGCACCAACAAAATTCAGCATCGCTTGCTGTTGGTTGCTATCTGGGCCGATATGACGACGTAAGAATAAATCGTGCTGCTCTAACTGAGTAAGGGTTTGCTTGGTCATGATAAACCTTGTTCCAGATTTGCCGAAATTCAGAACTGTAGGGTACTGATTAACGGGCTGTTGTTATGTCAATCTTGCGCTAAAACAAACGAAGCCCCTCAGGGCTTCGTTAGCGTCGACGATTAATCTTCGTCGATTACAGCTTGGTAGCCTTCGGCATCCAGCAGGGCGTCGACTTCTGATTCGTCAGAAGGCATTACGCGGAAGAACCAGCCTTCGCCGTAAGCGCTGCTGTTAACGAGTTCTGGAGAATCTTCCAGCGCTTCGTTCACGGCAATCACTTCGCCAGAAATAGGGGCATAAATGTCAGACGCCGCTTTTACTGATTCAGCTACAGCACAGTCTTCACCCGCAGTTACAGTGTCGCCAACTTCTGGGAGTTCAACGAAAACCATGTCACCTAACAGCTCTTGGGCGTGCTCAGTGATACCAACTGTGTAGCTGCCGTCTTCTTCCTTGCGGATCCATTCGTGTGAAGAGGCGTATTTCAGTTCTGTCGGAATATTGCTCATTGTTCTTGTTCCTTGTTCCGTTTTTTTAAAATGCTTGTTTACCGTTGCGCACAAAGTTTGGCGCTACTACTCTAACAGCCACACGTTTTTTACGCATTTCGACTTCCGCCGTATCCCCAATCGAGTTAGGAACACGCGCCATCGCAATAGAATAGCCCAATGTTGGCGAGAAAGTACCGCTGGTAATCACGCCTTGGTGCTCAACACCGGCTGAGTCGGTGAAAAATACTGGCATATCATGGCGTAACACGCCCTTTTCTTCCATCACTAGACCAACAAGTTTGTCGGTTCCGGCATCGCGAAGTGTTTCGAGGGCTTTACGGCCGATAAAGTCACGGTCGCTCGGTTCCCATGCGATGGTCCAGCCCATGTTGGCGGCCAATGGGTTGATGGTTTCATCCATGTCTAAGCCGTAGAGATTCATACCGGCTTCGAGACGCAGTGTGTCACGGGCACCGAGACCACAAGGTTTAACACCTTGATCTAACAATGCTTGCCACATGGCCTCTGCTTCATCTTCTGGGACGATAATTTCGTAGCCCGCTTCGCCTGTGTAACCCGTAGTCGCAATAAACAGAGAATCGGCTTGCTTACCGAAGAAAGGTTTCATGCCTTCGATGGCGGCGTTTTGCTCGGCACTGAGCACGGCAGCGGCTTTCGCTTTAGCGTTAGGACCTTGAACGGCGATCATCGCCAGTTCTGGACGCTCAGTCACAGTGACATCAAAACCTTGGGATTGCTTGGCGATCCAAGCGAGATCTTTTTCGCGGGTCGCTGAGTTCACTACCACGCGGTAGTTAGTGTCAGTGAGGTAGTAAGTGATGAGGTCGTCGATGACGCCAGCATTTTCGTCTAACATGCCGCCGTATAAGGCTTTACCTGGAACTTTAAGCTTAGCCACATCGTTTGCCAGCAACTTACGCAGAAATGCACAAGCGTCGTTACCAATCACATCAACCACAGTCATGTGGGAAACGTCGAACATACCCGCGTCTTGACGCACGGCATTGTGTTCTTCGATTTGTGAACCATAGTTGAGAGGCATGTCCCAACCGTGGAAGTCGACCATCTTAGCGTTTGATTCTAAGTGCTTGTTAAACAGAATAGTTTTGTTAGCCATTGTTATCCCTTTTTTGCGGCCTTTTTCAGGTCTCTGCCTAGTGTAGGGTGTAGATACTAGGGTCTAAAATGCGGCGAAATTATACCTTGCGTCACAAATTTGTATACAGGAGATTTTTCTAATCCGAAGTCAGTATCATTAGATTTTCTCATCTTTAACATGTAATTTTTTTACATGCGAAGACCAGATTTGCGCAGCTTGCAGTCAATATGCTGATATTAGCGGCAATTCTGATCACATTAGCGCAACCGAGGCTAACGACATAACTTAGGCAGCGCCGACTTATTGCCCATGGCCTGTTGTATGAACACTGTTTTCAGCCCAGCGACATTATCAACCAGATTTAAGCCCAGATCGCGGATCGCTTTTTTCAGCGGATTCGTCCCTTCGAATAAGCGCTTAAAGCCTTCCATCGCCGCGATCATCTCCATCGCATCGGCTTTACGCCAACGTTCCAGCGCGCGCAGCTGGGCATAATCGCCGATATCTTTACCCGCTTGCTGTAATTCGCTGATGACTTCGATAATGCTGGCCGCATCTAAAAAGCCAAGGTTCACCCCTTGGCCCGCCAGCGGATGGATAGTGTGGGCGGCATCGCCTGCCAACACTAAACGGTGGCGGGCAAAATGGCGCGCGTAGCGCATCCGTAATGGGAAAGCTTGGCGCTCGCTTTCCAGCTGACAAATCCCCAAACGACCGTCGAAAGCCGCGGTTAAGTTGCGCTCGAATTGCACTTTGTCCATCGCCAATAATTCATTGGCGCGCTCAGGCGGCACCGACCAAACGATGGAGCAGAGATAGTCTTCATACAGGGGTAAAAATGCTAACGGGCCGTCCTTTAAAAACACTTGGCGGGCGGTGGCAAGGTGCGGCATTTCGGTGCGGATCGTTGCGACAATTGCGTGGTGGCCGTAATCCCAAAATGTCAGCGGGATCTTGCATTGCTCGCGCACCCAAGAGTTGGCGCCATCGGCAGCGATCACCAAGGCAGCACTGACACTTTCTATTCCAGACTCGGCACCATTGGCGAGGGTTAGCCAAGCTTCGCGCTCGCCAAAGGCAATGCGTTCTAAGCGTTGGTTTTCGATATGGGTGATATTGTCAAACTCAGCTACGCGTTTAGCCAGCGCAAAGCTAATGGCATCGTTTTCGATAATCGCGCCGAGACTGGTTTCGCTGATGCTGTTGGCGTCAAAGGCAATTTTGCCGAAACCATCTTTATCCCACACCGCCATTTTTTGATAAGGCGTGGCGCGGGAAGTGTCTAAATAAGTCCATGCACCTAAGTTTTCTAACAAGCGCTGACTCGCCTTATTGATGGCGCTCACCCGTAAACGCGGCTCGCCGACAACGGCATCCGTGTGGCCCGCATCGATAACGACGACATTAAGATTGGCCTGTGCCAATCCAATCGCGGTGGCGAGTCCCACCATGCCGCCACCCACAATGGCGATGTCATAGGCTTGTGAACTTAACATGGGTACATCCTTTTCGCGTTGCGATACCAGTAATGAAAAGCGGGTTATTTCCAGCCCATCGCCTTTTGAGCAACGGGGGTTTTAAGTGGCGGAAACCAAGATAATAAGCGCAAGCCTAAGTTACGACCCAGCGCCATCGGCCAGTATTGGTTTGAAAAGCCACGGACTAAAAATTCGATATTGCGGATAGTGCTGTTTCTGTCGTGCTCGCGGGCATTGAGATAAGCATGGGTCACGGCGGCGGAGCCGATATCATCACCCTGATCTAGCGCCTTTTGGAGCACCTCAAGTAAGCTAACCACATCCCGCAGGCCTAGGTTAAATCCTTGCCCCGCAATAGGATGCAGCGTCTGCGCCGCATTGCCGATAAACACACATCTGTGATGGATTGGCCTTGGCATATACGACAAATTAAGCGGATACGCATGGCGCGCGCTGACATCGATAAACGTGCCCGCACGATAACCAAAGGCCTGTTGAAGCGCCGCTAAAAACTCGGCCTTAGGCGCGGTTTGCATCTGTTTAGCCCGTGCATCATCGAGCGCCCACACCAGAGATAAACGAGGTTGACCTTGGCTATCGCCCATAGGCAATAACGCTAAGGGACCCGTTTGGGTAAAACGCTCATAGGCCAAGTGTTGATGCGGCTTGTCGGTTTGAATATTGGCGATAATCGCGGTTTGCTCAAAAGCCACTTGGGTCACGGGCAAAGCAAAACTGCTGCGCACTTTGGATTGCAGACCATCGGCGGCGACCACGAGTTTGGCTTTAAGGCGCTCGCCCGTGTCGAGCACTAAGGTGTGGCCTTCAACGGCGGGTTCCACTTGGGCAAGCTTGGCGGGGCAAAACAGTTTTACCTCGCTCTTATTCAACTCGTTAAACAACACTTGGCCGACACGCTCAAGCTCAACAACTTGGCCTAAGGCATCTAAATGAAACTGCACGGCATTGAGTTCTGTCATGCCAAAGTGGCCGCGATCCGATACATGGATATTTTCAATCGCCGTGCCTAAATGGGCGAGCTTTGGCCAGAGGCCTAAACGGGATAATTCGAAAATAGAGCCGTGGGCGATAGCGATGGAGCGAGCATCGAATCCGGGGTGTTGTTTATCGGGAAGGTGCGCCTCGATTAAGGCAATGGAAAGCGGCCGAGCTGCGGATGAAGACAGACGCGCGAGAGCCAACGCGAGAGTCGCCCCCGCCATCGCACCGCCTACAATCGCGATGTCGACGTGTTGAACTGAAGTATCCATGTGATTTGTGGCCGTCATGGGGATCTCATTCAAGCTTTGGCATGGCACTGAGGCATGTAAACATAAGAGATGTAAACATCAGTGCTATGCACTCAAAAACACCAGTGCTATGAATTCAAAGGCAGGTTTGCCCGCCTTTGATATCAAATGAAGCCACTACTGCGTTAATTTATTAAGCATTAAACCTAAGCACTAAACCTAAGCGCTAAACTTAAGCACTAAACAATCGCGGTAAATTAATGCACCACCGCGGTATCGTCGGTCTCGCCCAGCGGGATCTCAGGGCCAAACTCCGAGTAACACATGATGGCTGCGATACGCACAAACTCGAGTAGTTCAGTGTAAGCAGCTTCGGACTCTTCATCGTCGGCAACATCAAATTCAACTTGGGCAATTTCCGCCAAGTCTTTGATCACTTCACGCACTTCTGCCGAGGCTTGATTCAGTTTCGGCTGAATAATTGCCATGCCAGTCAAAAAGCTTTGGGTCCAAAGGGACAAGGCTTCAACACGTTGGCTGAGCGGCTCTTCTTCTTCGGGCAACAGCGGCATGAAACCAAATTCAAAATCCACTAAACGCGCGACTGAATCATTAAACAAATCACACACTAATTGGTGCAACTGCGCAGGCAAAGGTTGACCATCGTTCATCAAGTCAAATAAAGGCTTGATCCAAGTGTCGCCAGTTTGCGCTACACCACCGCAAATTAAACCGACTAAAGCACCGTGAACTTCTACCGGATGTTGGCCGATTTCAGCCGCATCTAAGGCGAGTTTTAAGCTGTCGATACGTAACGAAGGAGGGGTTGCCATGTCAGATCCCAATAAGATTTTTCCAGCAGCAATGCTAGCAGAGATAAAGACTTGAACCAATACTGAATCCCAATAATGGCGAAATCGGCCACACCCTGATAAAAAATTATCCAACTGCTCACACAAACAGCAAACAAAACCGCCAAAGACCAATCCATTTGCGGCTTACCTTGCACTTTTAATATCAGCCCTATATAGTCCGCCCTAAGAGGCTAACGAAAGGATCACCCGCGACATGAGTAACAGTGCTGTTGAAATTACCCTACTTGGGCGCACCTACTCTATCGCTTGCCCGAAAGGTCAAGAGGATGCCTTACGTACGGTAGCGTTGGGAGTTGAACAACAACTCACAGCGTTAAAAACCCGAACCAATAGCCTAAGCCGCGAAGAAATTGCCATTATGGCGGCGCTGAATATTGGACACGAGTTGTTCCAAGAAAAGCAAAAAAATAAGCATTACATGCAACAGATGGACGACAGGATCAGCTTGCTGCAGTCGACCCTCGAAAATGCCTTAGTTGAGCGTTCAACTAAATAGATTTAAACTGTGCGCCTTGGTGATTTAACACCATTTGAGTTAAACCGACTGACGCACAGTGAATGGCTAAACTGGCTTATCTAAATAAACCAATGTTTTAGCGATTCAATACCGTTTTGCTCCCTGGGATGCATGCCAACTGGTAATGTCCCTGTGCCGATAATTTTTATCTCAGGGTGAATGCTTTACTGACATTGTGCATGCTCGGCTTGTACCGAGAAGCCTTAGGAGGTAATCATTTACCCGCCTTGAACCTACGGTTCAAGGGCTACACCGGTAGCGGCATTCTGGGGAGCATCTTAATTTATGTCTACATCCTCCAAACTTTCTCATTTGAATACCCAAAGCGACACGGCGCACCTTGCCGTAGATGCTGCTGTTGGTGAAATGACTGATGTCGCTAGCCATGCGGCAAATATCGCCATTCATATGCAAGAAAACCGCAATCAGTTACGCAAAAGCATTCGCACCGCCCGCAAATCCCTTTCAGAAACCGAGCAAACCCAAGCAAGCTTAAGCGCCAGCCAACGAATGCTCGATGCATTGCAGGCCCAAAATGCGCAACATGTGGCGCTTTATCTCACCCACGATGGCGAACTCGCCACGCCGCCGCTGATCGCTGCGCTGTGGCAATTGGGCATTCACACCTATCTGCCAAGGTTGCATCCCTTCAATGCAGGGCAACTGTTATTCCTGCATTACAGTGCTGACACGCCTATGCAGGCGAATCAATTCGGTATCTTAGAACCTAAGTTAGATGTGCGCGCCATTATCCCAGTAACTGAGCTAGATGTGGTTATCACGCCTTTAGTGGCGTTTGATTTAATGGGGAATCGCATGGGCATGGGCGGCGGTTATTACGATAGGACACTGGCAAACTGGCAGCTTAAAGGTAAACCTTTGCCTATGGGTTACGCCCACGACTGCCAGCAAGTTGTGAGTTTACCCTGCGAGCATTGGGATGTGCCTTTGCCATTCATCATCACCCCAAGTCGCGTAATGACGTTCTAAGCCATTAGCTGTTTTCGAAAAATAAAATAACTATTTTAACTGGCGACCGCCATCGACATTATGGCAACGACCTGTGACGTAGCGGCTATTAAGCAGGTAGTCCACGAGTTCGATAATCTCCGCATTCCCCGCCTCTTTCGGCAACAGCGCTTTGGCTAAGGTTTTTTGCTGATAGGCGGCGTCATCACCCGTATTAAATAGGATCATCGCTGGTGCAATCGAATTGACTTTAACCTCGGGCGCGAATTTGGCGGCAAAGGATAGCGTCATATTGTGCAGCGCGGCTTTACTGGCGGCATAGGCTATGTGCTTCTGACTGCCCTTCTCTGCCACGTAATCGGTAATATGAATCACATCACTGCCGCCGATTTCATCGCCAGCAGCGGCACGTAGCTGCGCCTCTAAGGCCAAGTTCAACTGATAGGGCACGCTCACATGCACTTGCATCATCCGCTGCAGCACTTGGCTCGGCGTAAAAGTGGTACTCTTTAAAGGCTCATTCTTTGTAAGAACAGGATCCGGCAGCCAGTCCGAAGCATTGTGAATAATGGCGCGAATTTGAGGCAGTTGAGTTAACTCATCAATTAAGGATTGCACTTGGGCATCGTCATAAAAATCGCAGGGATACAGAGTCGCACCTAAAGCGTTCAGCTCATCAATGCTATCGTAATGGCTGCGATAAGTACCAATCACCAGCTGACCTTGGGCGAGAAAATGTTTGGCTAAGGCGTAACCTATGCGTTTACCCACGCCTGTGATTATGATGGGAGATGTCATACCTATCCTTTGAGTCCGTTATTTGTCAGGTTTTACCTTGTTCACTAAAAGGTAAGCAATCAAGTTAACCTGATGAATAACCAAGATGTTACTGTACTCGTTTGAATTTAACCTAACAAAAAACCAAATGAGACGCGGATTAGATTTAAAATCAGCGTCGATCTAAAATCAGCTGCGATCTAAAACCCTTTATTCTGCGTATAGGCTATAAGAAACCAAGCTTAAGTGCACAAGCCAAGAGCTTAGACCAAGTATTGTGATCAAGTCATCAGAGGTGGACCCGATGGAACTGCGGATTTTTTATGATGGTAACTGCCCATTATGTAGCGCCGAAATGCGTCAACTGAAAGCGCGCGATCCCAACAACTTGATTGCGCTTGAGGATTTAAATGCATCCGACTTTAGTGAACGTTTCAGCCATATCGATAGAGACTACGCCAATACTATTCTTCACGGTGAAACCGCAACGGGCGAAGTGTTACTCGGGTTAGATGTCACCTGTAAAGCGTGGGCACTGACAGGAACACGCGCTTGGATCCAACTGTTACGCCTGCCCGTGATAAAAACTGTGGCCGATTGGTGCTATCTCAGATTCGCAAAACACAGATATCGCATCTCCTATCTCCTAACGGGCAAAGCCCGCTGCGACGATAACTGCCAAATTCCCACCAAGCGCCGCTGAATTAGCTTTAGAAAGTGTAAAACGCAGACATAAAAAAACGGAGCCCAATGGCTCCGTTTTTTAATTCGTCATAATCTAAAAAGATTATCCGAAAGATTATTTAACGAAATCAACGCCTAGTTTGATATCGCCTTTCAGCGTATCTAACATAGAATCACGAGCGTTAGCTTCGAATGCACTCACTTCACCGTAAGGCAGTACTTTTTCAATACCGTTTTTGCCTAACAGCACAGGTTGTGCGAAGAACTCTGCGTGCTCGCTGCCGCCGTCAACATAGGCGCATTCAACGATGTTAGCTTCGCCTTGCAGACCACGAACCAAAGACAGACCGAAACGGCAAGCCGCTTGACCCATAGACAGAGTCGCGCTTCCGCCACCGGCTTTAGCTTCAACCACTTCTGTACCCGCGTTTTGGATGCGAGTAGTCAGACTTGCCACTTCTTCGTCAGTGAAAGTCACGCCTTCAACTTGAGACAGTAATGGCAGAATGGTCACGCCGCTGTGGCCGCCGATCACATTGACTTTAACGTCAGCAACGTTCAGGCCTTTTAATTCGGCGATGAAGGTTTCAGAACGGATCACGTCTAATGTCGTGATACCGAACAGACGGTTCTTATCGTAAACACCCGCTTTTTTCATCACTTCTGCAGCGATAGCGACAGTCGTGTTGACTGGGTTAGTGATAATGCCAACCAAAGCCGTAGGGCAAGTTGCCGCTACTTTTTCGATCAGGTTGCGAACGATACCGGCATTGATATTGAACAGATCTGAACGATCCATACCAGGCTTACGCGCAACACCAGCAGAAATTAGAACAACGTCAGCACCCACGAGGGCAGGCGTTGGATCTTCACCAGCAAAACCTTTGATTTCAACAGCAGTTGGGATGTGGCTCAAGTCAACCGCAACACCCGGAGTAACCGGTGCGATATCATATAGAGACAAATGTGAACCCGCAGGCAGTTGAGTTTTTAACAGTAGGGCAAGAGCCTGGCCGATACCACCAGCAGCACCAAGTACAGCAACTTTCATAGTTATCTCCGTTATTTCTCGGATATGTGTGACATGGATCTAATTTACGTTGGCGTCACATTACTGGAATGTCACAACAATTTCAATTATCCCTTAGTCGTGGGACAAAAGAATTCCGGAATAACTTAGAAGCAATGTAGAACAATTACTCAAATTGGTATTTTTAAGCCCCCAGCAAACGCTTAACCACAGGGGGTTAGTGAATTTTTATTCAACCAATCTGGTTATTTGTTGACAATTTTTCTAAAAATATTCAAAATGGGCCTGTTTTTTTGAATAACGAATAATAATATTATGCAAACGACCAAGAATCAGGATGACCTTGTTAGAATTTTTAAGTCGATTTTAAAAGAAGAGCGCTTTGGCTCTCAAAGTGAAATCGTCACCGCCTTGCAAGCTGAAGGCTTTGGTAATATTAACCAATCAAAAGTATCACGCATGCTCAGCAAGTTCGGCGCAGTGCGGACTCGCAACGCTAAGCAAGAGATGGTGTATTGCTTGCCGGCCGAATTAGGCGTACCAACCGCGGGGAGCCCGCTGAAGAATTTGGTACTCGATGTCGATCATAACCAAGCGATGATCGTCGTGCGAACTAGTCCTGGTGCCGCGCAGCTGATTGCCCGTTTATTGGATTCTATCGGTAAACCAGAAGGCATTTTGGGCACAATTGCTGGTGATGACACTATCTTTATTTGTCCATCGAGCATCCAAGATATCGCCGATACCTTAGAAACCATCAAATCTTTATTCAATTACGCAGAATAAAAAAACAGGTCAGCTTGCTGACCTGTTCTATTTCATCCGTACGCATTTCTGTCCAATCTTGCGCTGATTATTTGGCCATTGTCCCGATTACGTTACACATTTAAGCCAATCTCTCGCTCACCGATGTTTATACGCTAAGGTCAGTAAGCCACACTGATGCGCTGATTTGCGTGAGTGCCCTGTTCGGCTTCGTCTAACATGGCTTTAGCGTAATCTGCAACAGAAATGCGGCTGCGACCATTAGCATCGGTAAAGAAGCTGTCGCCACCAAGGCGATATGGGCCTTCACTCTCGCCAGGATAAATCTCAGCGGCGGGGCTCACAAAGGTCCAATTAATTGCAGTTTGCGCCGCACGGAATACCTGCAAAGCTTCACCCTGAGCTAACGCCTCATCTTTATATGCTGCGGGGAAATCTGGGCTAGAAACCAGAGTCACACCCGGTGCCACTTCTAAGCTCCCTGCGCCACCAACCCACAATAAACGTGGCACCTTAGCGTTAGGCAGCACATCCAGTAAATGCTGAACCGTACTCGCCACTAGGCCATGATTTTGTTGTGCGCGGCCACCAACAGAGGCAATGACAACATCTACGCCAGCAAAGGGTTGCGCAACTAATGGCAGCTCTAAATCCACAGCATGCACAGCCACATCAGTAGCGGATAACTTGCTCGGATCACGCACTAACGCAGTTACTTGGTGCCCACGGCTCAATGCTTCTTTTAAAATTGCACCACCAATCCAACCTGTTGCACCTAAAATTGCGATTTTCATTTCGTTAACTCTCTCTGATGATTTACATTGAAGCCAGTTTACTTGCAGTGTTTCCCGTGATAAACATCAATAAATGAGCATGATTGTTTCAGTTTGAGGTACTAATATGGATAAAATTGCCGCAATACGCAGTTTCGTCGAAGTGGCAAACTGTGGCAGCTTTACCAAAGCTGCCGAGCATTTAGACCTCAGCCGCCTACAGGTGTCCCGCCATATTCAAGAAGTGGAGCAGTGGTTGAGTTTACGCTTACTACACCGTACCACCCGCAGCGTCAGCCTGACTTTGCAAGGCGAAGAAGCGCTGCAATTTTGCCAGCGGATCTTAAGTGAAGTCGCCGCCATGGAAAGCCGCGCCCACAGCCATAACAGTGAACTGGTGGGCAGTATTCGTATCGCCACACCGATTGGCCTTGGACAGAACAGCCTGTTTGATGTTGTTGATCGCTTTATTAAAATTCACCCTAAGGTCAGTATTCAGCTGGTGATGTCGGACAGTTTTGCGCAATTGGTGGATGAGCGAGTCGATGTGGCATTGCGCTATACCGAGCAGCCGGATGATAATTTGATTGCGCGGCGTTTAATGACTATAGATGCCGTGATCTGTGCTGCGCCAAGCTACCTTGATAGCAACACACCACTTGTCGAGCCGATAGATCTGCTGGCTCACAACTGCCTGATACACTCGGCGCAACAAAATTGGCCTTTCCTGAAAGAGCTGCAAGCCGAGCACGTAAAAGTTACAGGGAATCTTAGGGCTAACGATATGGGAGTGTTGGTCAGTGCGGCGCTACGTGGACATGGCATAGTGCGTTTACCCTGTGACTTAGCTAACCAATACCTTGCCAGTGGTCAGCTCAAAGAAGTCCTACCCGACTTTACGACGCCAGGCCAAACCCTATGGGCTGTGTACTTATCCCGCAGTTATCAGCAAAATCTGGTGCGCGCCTTTATCGATTTCACTGCCCAGCAATGGCAACTCGATATCAAAAAATGGCTCCCTGCGCATTAGCATAAAAAACGCACTTAGGCGTTAGCATAAGTGCGTTTAATTGATGCTGAATCTGCGCAGATATCGAAAGCTTATTCGTCGAATTGCAGCATAAAATCCAATGCGGGGGCAAAGAAGGATGAGCCTGTCATCGCCTTGGTGAAATGCATCAAGTGATCATGGTTACCTTCGCCATCACCAAACATCATGCTATGCAGCATTTTTTCAAAATGCTCAGGCGTACGGCAGTTAGAGATAAACATTAATCCCTGCTCTTTTAGTGAACCATAGGGCATGCTCTGGCGCAGGATTTCCATCGACTGACCATTCGCATCTTTAAGATTCACCCGCTTGATATGGCTGGTCAGTGGCTTATCTTCTGACTCATACTCGATATTATCTTGCTTAGTGCGACCGATAATATCTTCTTGTTTTTTAACCGGCAATCTATGCCATTTACTCAAGTTATGGGCATACTTTTGCACGTGAATATAGCTGCCGCCCCTAAACTCAGGATCTTCATCACCAACCAGAGCGACTTCTTGACGGTGACGCCCCTTAGGATTTTCGGTGCCATCGACAAAGCCGGTTAAATCGCGGCTATCCATAAATCGAAAACCCCGTTCTTCATCGACTAGTTCCACTAAGTCTTCAAACATTTGGCTGATTTCATTGGCGACTAAATGCAGAATATCGTAACGGTCGCAGCGGATATGCACGAACAAATCATATTCAATTGCTGGCGCTTCGCGGCTGCCGACTTGCATCGCAGGGAAAGGCTTAAGCATTTCAGGACGCGCATTAGGATAGAGGCTATCCCAATAGTTAGCGCCAATCCCTACAAAACCATTGAATGCACTGTCAGAATACTGATCTGTCAGCTCATAAATATACTGCGCAACGTTGGCAAGACAGGGACGTAATTGTGACTCTACATTGTCATTGGCATTAAACATCAAATAGACACTGTGTAAGTTCCCCTCTGCACACACACCCAACTGTTCACGCGGCATATTTTGTATATCCATTTGGTTATCACCCTTTTTCTAAATTCATTTTCGGCAATATTATCCGCAACTTTACCTGAAAATGACATTAACTAACGCACAGTTTGTTCTGGTTTATCATGATAACGCTCATTACGCAGCGTTATCGCGCCCAAGATCCCTAAATGTAAAAATTGACGAGACTGTAAAAGTCTCGTCAATCAGTTTAATCGAATAAATGAAGCAAAGCTTACTCTGCCTCGAGCTTACCTTAGTGTGACGCTGAAGTTAATAACCGGCGGCATGACCATCCTTACGGCTCTCAGAAGCCGCACGATACACGCCCGTTTCGGCATTAAATCCAATAGCTTGATAGCCGCCAAAATCGCCAAGGCCGTCACGCAGCACATGACCTTTCTTGATAAGCTCGCGGCGTGTTTCCACAGGGAAGCCCGATTCCAGACTGACATAGCCGCCATCATTCATCACTTCGCCGGTGGGCTCGGTTGAACCCATATGCAAAATTCTGGGGGCATCGCCCGCTTCTTGCAAGTTCATTTTAAAATCAATCAGGTTCATTACAATCTGTGCGTGCATTTGTGGTTGAGTCGCGCCGCCCATCACCCCAAAGCTAAGCCAAGGTTTACCGTCTTTGGTCACAAAAGCGGGAATGATAGTATGGAAAGGACGCTTGCCCGGTGCGTAGGTATTAAAACGCCCTTCCGTTAAATCAAACATTTGCCCACGATCTTGCAGCACAAAACCGAGATCCGGCGGCGTCATCCCTGAACCCATACCACGGTAATTACTTTGAATGAGTGACACCATGTTGCCGTCTTTGTCGGCGGTGGTCAGGTACACAGTATCGCCATGTTGCAACGCTGGATTACCCGCATCGACACTCTTGGCCGCTTTATTGGGATCGATTAACTTAGCGCGATCATAATTGTATTGCTGCGAAATCAACTCGTTAACCGGCACTTTATTAAAGGCCATGTCGGCATAAAACTTAGCTCTGTCGGCAAAGGCGAGTTTTTTCGCTTCGACAAATAAATGCACATATTCAGGGCTATTAAAGCCCATGGCGGCAATATTAAAGGGCTCCATGGTTTTTAGGATTTGCAGCGCCGCAATACCTTGACCATTGGGCGGCAGTTCCCACACATCGTAACCACGGTAGTTCACCGAAACGGGATCTATCCATTCGCTAGTATGGCTCGCTAAGTCATCATAACTTAAATAACCACCTTGATATTTCATGTACTTATCGATACTTTTGGCGATATCGCCTTTATAGAAAGCATCGCGGCCACCCTTGGCAATTTTCTCATAGGTATTAGCAAGCGCTGGGTTTTTAAAGATTTCGCCCACCGCTGGCATCTTGCCATTAGGCATATAGGTTTCTTTAAAACCGGGGAATTTAGCGAGTTTTTTACCACTCCCCTCAAGGTAATAGGCGATGAGTTCGGACACAGGGAAACCATCACGGGCGTAATGGATTGCGGGCGCGAGATTATCGGCCATCGCTAATTTGCCGAACTTATTATGCAGTTCATACCAGCCATCCACAGCGCCGGGCACAGAAACAGGCAAGGGTCCAAGCGGCGGTAAATAGTCTAAGCCGAGGGATTTAAGCTTTTCTAAACTTAAGGATTTTGGACTGCGGCCCGAAGCGTTAAGACCATAGAGGCGTTTATCTTTCGCGCTCCAGACGATGGCAAATAAGTCACCACCAACACCCGAACCCGTTGGTTCGACTAACCCTAGCATGGCATTCGCGGCAATCGCCGCATCGACCGCACTGCCGCCCTGCTTGAGTATATCAATAGCGACTTGTGTGGCGAGTGGTTGACTGGTCGCCGCCATTCCATGGGTGGCATACACTTCTGAGCGCGTCGCAAAGGCTTTACCCGTGATCCTATCCATGGCCATCACTCCTGAAGACGATATTGCCGTCGCCACTGTCACTAAGGTACAAATTGATTTTATTGTTTTTATCATAATTCCTCCCACTCTGGAGAAATTAAGGTAACAAGGATGGTCGAAAATATCACCAACCAATACCGCATAGGCCCAAGTTAAACGTAAGCAAAAATGTCGTACTTTCGTTGGTGATAGCTTATCGCCGTGGCATAAATACCTGACCGCTTAGATTTGCTCTGCACAATATTAATATGCCTAAGATTCAAATAGCACCAGCGAGTGCGGCTCTGTCGTTACCCCGACTTTTTGGCCGATAGTGAGCTGCATCATTTGGCTTCGCACTTCGACATAATAAGCGTGGGAAGCGGCTTCAATTTTGACCCAGTAATGACAAAAAGCGCCTAAGAAACGCCGCTCAGTGATCGTGCCCACACCTTGCTCATCGGCGCTGAGCGTCAATTGCTGCGGGCGCAAAAATACCGTACCGCTGAACTCGCTCGGCAACCCTAATGGCGTGAGGCTGGTTAAATGACCGATAGGAGTGGCAACTCTGTGTCCATCGAGCACTGCGGCGGGTAAGTAATTACCGCTACCTAAAAAGTCCGCCACATAACGGCTATTTGGCGCGGCGTATAAGGCTTCGGCGCTACCATGCTGCACTATAATGCCTTGCTTAAAAATCGCCAAAGTATCAGCAAATACAAAGGCTTCATCCTTACTGTGGGTGACAAACACCGCGCTAACATTACGCTGTTTTAAAATGCTGCGAATTTCCGCCATCATTTCGTAGCGCACTTGGGCATCGATATTAGAAAAAGGCTCATCGAGCAGTAATAACTGCGGCTCATAGGCAAGTGCCCGCGCAATCGAGACGCGCTGCTGCTGACCGCCAGATAACTCATGGGGATAACGCTGAGCTAAGCCTTCGAGTTTGACTAAGGTTAGCATCTCATCCAACCGTGCCTGACGCTCGCCGGCCGACAATTTAGCCACGCCAAAAAGAATATTCTCCGCCACAGTTAAATGGGGGAAAAGCGCATAGTCTTGGAAAATCATGCCGATACCGCGCTGTTCGCTAGGCACAAACTGGCTGTCGCCACTCACAACGCGGCCATTGATCTGGATTTCACCTTGGCTAATCGCCTGCAATCCCGCAACCGCCCGCAACAGTGTGGTCTTACCGCAACCGCTGGGACCTAACAGCGCAAGGATTTCCCCTTGGTCGAGGGTCATACTCAAACCTTTGAGTACTTGCTGGCCCTGATAATCGCTATGAACTTGCATAAGTTTGAGCGTGTTTGTCATCAGCTGTGTAGCTCCAATGAACGGTTTAAATAAATCAGCGGCACTAAGCCCACCAGTACAATGACAATCGCGGCTAAGGCGCCGTGCTCGAGTTTTTCATCGGACACAAACTGGAAAACATAGGTTGCAAGGTTTTCAAAACCGATAGGTCGCAGTAATAATGCCGCGGGCAATTCCTTCATGCTTTCGATAAACACCAATAACGCGCCCGCAAACAATCCCTTACCAAGTAGAGGTAAATGCACTCTTTGCAGTAACTGCCTTGGGCTTTGGCCCATAGTCAGACTCACCATGTCTAGCGATGGCGAAATGCGTTTATAGCTGCTTTCAACGCTGCCGATAGCAATTGCCACAAAACGCACGCAAAAGGCAAAAATCAACGCCACTACGCTGCCCGTTAAAATAAGCCCAGGGCCATTTAAACCAAGTAAATCCGCCAGATCATTAATCGCAAAATCGAGCATAGTGAGCGGCACTAATACGCCGATAGCGAGCACAGTGCCGGGCAAGGCATAACCCGTCGAGGCTAAACGTGAGGGCAGGACATCACTGGGCCTTGGGCTTATGCGACGCACAAACATGAGCAGCAAAGCGATTAAGCAACAAATTAAGCTAGTGATCAGCGCAAGGCTGAGACTGTTAAGGCTTAACTGCCAAAAGCTCTCATCCCAGCTTTGTTCAAAATAACCAATGGCATAGGACAATAGAATCCCAAAGGGCAACAAAAAGGCCAATAGCAGCAGAGTGGCACAAAAGCTCAGTGCAACTGCGGTTTGCGCTGCCGAGAGTCGATACAAATCACTGGCTTGGATGCGCGATTGTTTTTGGAATAACTGCTGTTTACGGCGGGCGAAACGCTCAAATCCAATAAGGCTAAACACCACCAGCAAAATAATCGCCGACAACTTAGCAGCGGCGGTCAGATTGCCATAACCCAACCAAGTGTCGTACACGGCCGTGGTTAAGGTTGGCACGGCAAAATAGTTAACCGTCGCAAAATCGGCGGCAGTTTCCATCGCCACCAAAGCCACGCCAACCGCGAGTGCTGGCCTTGCCATAGGCAATGAAAGCCGCCAAAAACTCTGCCACGGCGAACAGCCCATAATGCGCGAAGCATGGGCCAAACTTAAGGATTGCTCCATAAACGCGGTACGCGCCAAGAGATAAATATAGGGAAATAATACCAGCGACAACATGCACGCCGCGCCGCCTAAGGTGCGAATATCGGGGAAGAAATAATCCTGCGGTGAGCTCCAGCCAAATATTGATCTCAAGCTGCGCTGCACTGGCCCCGCATAATCGAGCAAATCGGTATAAACGTAGGCAACAATATATCCCGGCATAGCGAGGGGCAGTAATAGCGCCCATTGCAAATAACGCCTACCGACAAATTCACAGCGAGCCATCAACCAAGCACAGGGTAACGCGAGTAATAACGCGCCCAAACTCACCCAAAAGATCAACAATAAACTGTTGATGATATAAGTCGGCAGGACAGTTGCCATCAAGTGGCCAAACACGGCTTCGTCAGGCTGCAAAGCCTGCAATATCAGCGCAACCAGTGGCAGCACCAGCAGGGTGGCGACCGCATAACCAGCAAGCGACCAGCTTCTGGCTAATCCTAAAATCATGTCAATCCTTAAAAAGTTACAGCGCCAATCAATGGCGCTGATAACCTAGTTCTGCAATTTGTCACTAGTGCTTAACGTCAAATGCTAGAGATCAAACTGCACTTCATCTAATAACTTAACTGCCGCTTGGTGATATTCAGCCAATTTAAAAATCGGCAATTGATCCGACTTAAACTCCCCCCATGAAGCCACTAAGGTTGAAGGTGCCACATCGGCTTTTACTGGGTATTCCATATTCACTTCAGCATAGGCCTTTTGAGCCACATCGGCGGATAGAAATTCCATCAATTTGATCGCATTGGCTTTATTAGGCGCATGACGAGTTAACACCATGCCAGAAACGTTCACATGAGCACCGCGATCGGCTTGGTTCGGGAAGTTAATAGTGACGGCCTCGGCCCAGCTTTTTTGCTCAGGGTCTTGCATCATGTTGCCGTAGTAATAGCTGTTACCGATAGCGATATCACATAAACCTTCTTTTACCGCTTTCACTTGGGCTCTGTCGTTACCCTGTGGCTTGCGCGCTAAGTTACTCTTCACGCCAGTCAGCCACGTTTTAGCCTCAGCTTCACCATGGTGAGCAATCATAGATGCCACTAATGCTATGTTGTATGGATGCTTACCGCTGCGGGTACAGATTTTGCCTTTGTATTTAGGATCGGCGAGTTCTTCATAGGTGATTTGCTGCGGCCCTAAACGGTCTTTCGCCGTATAGAGATTTCGTACTCGCATGGTCAGGGCATACCACTGGCCATCGGGGTCACGATACTGAGCAGGAATGTTGCTTTCGAGTTGGATATTTTTAACTGGTGAAGTCAGATCTTTATCGACTAATTCAACTAGACGCGAGAAATCAGAGGTCAGCACCAAATCTGCTGGGGATAAACGACCTTCACGGGCGAGACGCTCGGCAATACCATCTTTTGCAAAGACCAAATTAACACCTATGCCGGTTTCTTCGGTGAAACGCGTCAAGATAGGCTCCACCAAGAAGGCTTGACGATAAGAATAAACGGTTAATTTATCATCTGCATTCGCTGAATGCCCAACCGACATTAACCCAACAATAGCCGCGCAAGTTACCCATTTCATTACTCATTTCTCCCCAAAGTGATGATATGTTCAGCGAGTGTGAACATGGCCGCATTAATGATAATGCTTATCAGTAGCGCAAGAGTAATAGATGGATATACAGAGAGCAATAGTCCATTTAACTTTTTGTTTTTAATGAATTTAAATTCAAAAACTGGTGATTATCTCAAATCAAACTAAACTGAACCTTAATTTGCTTAAAATGCTTTCAGGAGGCGTCATGTTAACTGTTTTGCTACTAGGTATAGTCGCAGTAGCGCTATTTGGCCTATTTAAACTCAATACTGGTCACAAGCGGCATAGACACTATGCTAAAGCGGTAAATCAACACGCGGATAGAACTAAGCCGCATCATCATTTTCACAGTGTAAGCATAGTGAATGACGGCAGTTGCTGTGAGCAGGCTGAAACACTGTCTGGAAAACGTTTTTTATCGAAGGATGCACCGGAAATCCCGATGGAAGAATGCACTATGACCCAGTGCCAATGTCGCTATCAACACCATGAAGATAGGCGTCAAATAGGGAATGACCGTAGAGTCGAATATGGGGTTACACGGGAATTATTCGGCGCTTTTGGAGAACAAAACCGCCGTGATAGACCAAAGGGAAGACGCGCAACCGATGGCTGAGCATCTCCATCCAGTTATTGGGGACGGGTTTGGATAAACGCGGGGAGATTACGCATATCACTAAACCAAAGTGCCGTCGCAGGGGCAACCTTGCGCCAATCTAACTCTGGATGTCTAAAGTCCACATAATCAAGCAAGCAAATCAAGGCTAATTGCGGTGCCTGAATCGTGGTTTGGGTGATGACGGTTTGCAGCTCAACCTGCATAAGACCACGCAGCAATGCTTGTTCAAAGCGAGCCGTCCAAAAAGCCGATCTCACGCCTTCATCTTCACGCATCTGCTCTTGGCGTAATTTCACCGCGCTATCGATTAAGCCTTTTATCAAAGAATATTGACACTCCAACACCCAGTTATGACTTGAGATGCCAAACATCTTACGATCGCCAAGCTCAGCATCTAGGTAGCGCATAATCACTTCGCTATCGAATAACGCCACGCCATCGTTAGTGATGAGACACGGGATCTGTCCTAGCGGGTTAGCATCGAGTAATTCGGCACTGTTTTCAAAGGGATTGACTAGCTGCTCTTCAATATTGTTAATTCCTAAATACTGGATTAAGGCTCTAACACAACGGGCATAGGGTGAAGCTTGAGAACTTAACAACTTCATCAAAAATTTCCTTATATTTGCATTAAACGCTATGGCTATTTAGGAGCGAAAACGGCTCCCACCCATATAAAATGGGATCACCAATATTTCTCTACGGTAATTTGTCCGGGAGCACGACGTAAATTCTTCACTAATCCCTTATCGAGTAAGGCGCTTTGGGCGCCATTTATCATACCGGGATTGCCGCAAATCATGACTTGGGAATCAGCGGCACTTAAGGTTAATCCTGCCATTTGTTCGATTTCACCCGAGACTATGCCCTCGGGAATACGACACTGCAACGCATCGGCAAAGGGTTCACGGGTCACACTCAAGACTAATGTAAACTGTGCTGGGTATGTGCGTTCTAACTCACGCAGCTTATCAAGATACGCCAAATCCTGCGCCTCGCGCACGCCATACACAAGTACGACTTTTTCGAAACGCTCCCAAGGTTCATGGGTGTCGAGCATAGACAAAAATGGCCCTACCGCTGTACCTGTAGCCAAAAACCATAAGTGCTTGCCTTGAAGTCCACCCTTAGGAATTTCCACTAAGGTCATAAAACCAGTCGCGGTTGAGGTAATTTCAATTTCATCGCCTATGCCAAGGTTTTGCAATTGCGGCGATAACAGGCCGTCCTCTACCGCGACTGCGAGCACTTCGGCATAGGGTTTATCGGGAGAATTGACTAAGGAGTATGCTCTGGCAACACGCTTATCATCTTGCATTTGACTTAACTTGATAAACTGGCCAGGAATAAATGGGGCTAACTCGGCGGCGATGCGCAATGAAAATAACTTATCGCTCCAATCAATACGTTCTATAACTTGTCCCCTAGTCCACATAGCGTACCCTCAAGCGAAACGTTAAATAGGCTTCCAGCATAGACTTTTTTCCGCATAACAAAAACCCCTTATGATAAGGGGCTTATGGCGATAGAACCGAAAACAACAGAGCGTTAACTGGCACTCGATTGTGTCTCATCTGTCTTCTTATTAAAACTATCTCTAAAGGCCTGTAGTCCCTCTTGCACTAAACCATAGGTTTTATCGACACCATCGGCAATATCCCCCTGCAAGACTCTAAGGCCAGACAGAATGTCTTTCGCTTCTTTAAAGCCGTTATCAATTGCACCACCAATAATTCCCATAAAGCTATCGAGTTGCTCATCTAAGCTCATACCCGAATTTTGTTGCTGGTGAATGCTAAAAAACTGCGTCGCAAAACTCACGATACGATCTGCAGTCGCTTCTGGCGATGTATCTACGCCATTATCGTAAGCGGTTTGAGTCGCGTTTTCGCCCATAGTAGGCGCTAGCTCTTTGTCTATCGCATCGATAGCGGCACGATAGAGTAAAGTCATAGACTGATCGCCAGACTTGATATTCACTTCCTGCTGCGCAGATAGAATTGCTTGATTCATCAGCTGCTTACTCGTTTGCTGCGCGGTTTGTTTCGAGGTCACTTCGGTGGTTTTCGCGTCCTTCGAATCACTCACTTCGGTACCCTTAGGCGCCGTATTTTCAGCATATTTTTTCTGCGGCAAAGGGGTACTTTGCACTTGAGGAGATTTATTAATTTCCATGATGACTATCCATTCAATTCGGGTCGACTTTATTATCGACCAAAATTTAACCAGCTTTAGTAATTTTTAGAATTGAAGTACCATCGTGACCACAAGGCCATGATAAGGCCCGTATAAATTGAGTGGGTTTATTCTGTATAAATTGCATAAAGTGCCAATCCACCCGCATGCAGCTCATTGCTATCGTCGAGCTTAGACAAAAGCTAATAGAAAAGGATGTTACACCATGGCAGCAGGCCGCAGTTTGAGTCATTTCCGCTTTCACGTGTTTACACGAATGCTTAAGCGCACTACTGAGCACTATATGAGCATTAATATAAAACGCCTTAGTTTGCTCACTGGTCTTATTATCTTAACTTGCCTCAGCCTCGCACCGATTAGCCAAGCAAACGCGGAAAACAGACTGATCATTTTAGTCAGACATGCCGAAAAAGCCGACACGCCAGCCAATGACCCACAGTTATCGCCCAAGGGGGAAATGCGCGCAACGTCACTGATCACCGCCTTGAGCCGCACGCCGTTGTCGCAGCTCATTGCAACTCAATACCTGCGAACCCAGCAAACACTCGCGCCTATCGCCGAGGCTCGCCATTTGCCCGTGACGATAGTCGAAGCAGCAAAGCCTATCGAAGAACATATTCAGCAGATTGTCGAACAAGTGCATGCGGTACAAGGCAATACGCTCATCGTTGGGCATTCAAACACAGTGCCATTGATCATCAAAGCCCTGGGTGGACCTGAGATCCAAGCGATCGGCGAAGAGGACTACAGTCAGCTGTTTTTACTCTCTCTCAATGATGGCCAACCCGCAAGCTTGATCTCCACCCGTTACGGACAAGAATAAGGATAAATAACATGAGTGAACTCAATTGGTTTATGTGGGGACTCGATCTGTTTTCAGGACTGTTTTTGATCGTTATAGGACTCGCAGTACTCGCGGTTATTTACATGTATATCGCAGATAAAATGCAGACCAAACAAGCGGTAAGACATAACTATCCCGTGATTGGTCGTTTTCGATATCTGTTCGAAAAACAAGGTGAGTTTTTCAGACAATACTTTTTCGCCCAAGACAGGGAAGAATTGCCCTTCAACCGTGCTGAACGCAGCTGGGTGTACCGCGCCGCCAAAAATGTCGATAGAACCATAGCCTTTGGTTCGACTCGTCCCTTGGATACAGCTGGTACTATCATGTTTATGAATACCGCCTTCCCAACCCAAGATGAAGATATCACTCCTATTCATCCGCTGACGATTGGCACTCACTGTCGTCAGCCCTATACAACTCAAGCCATTTGCCATATTTCAGCCATGAGTTTTGGCGCCCTATCGCGCCCAGCCATCACCGCCCTTTCCCATGGCGCAGCGCAAGCGGGTTGCTGGCTTAACACAGGTGAAGGCGGCTTGAGCCCTTATCATCTCAAAGGTGGCTGCGATCTCGTCTTTCAAATTGGAACAGCCAAATACGGCGTTCGCAATGAACAAGGACATTTAGACGATGAAAAACTGAAAGCGATAGCGATTCATCCTGAAGTCAAAATGTTCGAAATTAAAATGAGCCAAGGCGCAAAACCAGGCAAAGGTGGCATTTTACCCGGTATTAAAGTGACCGCTGAGATTGCCCATATTCGCGGTATTCCAGAGGGGCACGACTCAATCAGCCCCAATGGCCACATCGAATTTAAGTCAGTGAATGATATTTTAGATATGGTCGAGCGAGTTCGTGAAGTTACAGGTAAACCTACCGGCATTAAAGCCGTACTCGGCGATGTGCAGTGGCTGGAAGATTTATGTGATGAAATTGAACGCCGCGGCGAAGACTCAGCCCCTGACTTTTTCACCTTAGACAGCGCCGATGGCGGCACGGGCGCAGCGCCGCAACCATTAATGGATTATGTCGGATTACCGCTGAAAGAAAGCTTACCTATCCTAGTCAATATCTTGATCCAACGCGGCTTGCGTAAACGCATTAAAGTCATCGCCTCGGGCAAACTGATCGTCCCATCCAGAGTCGCTTGGGCTTTGGCATTAGGCGCCGACTTTATCGCATCGGCCCGTGGCAACATGTTCGCCCTCGGTTGCATTCAAGCCTTGCAGTGTAATAAAGATACCTGCCCAACGGGTATCACGACGCACAATCCAAAACTACAACAAGGGCTAAATCCTAGGGATAAATCGACGCGGGTCGCTAGCTATAATCATAATTTACACCATGACTTAGGGCTGATTGCGCACTCTTGCGGTGTGACAGAGCCAAGACAGCTCAAGCCTTCACATGTACGAATTGTGCTCGATAGCGGCTTATCCATCTCACTCGACAAATTCTATTCGCACATGGATAAATAGCCGCGAACCCTTGCGGTTATTAGCCAGTACAACTTTTGTCTATATGGGTTTTACATCAGGTATATTTGAATGCGCATCACAAAAGAGGTAAGATTCGTGAGGTGAGGCGTTATTCAAATACCTTACCCACAATAGAACTTAAGGAAACACTTTGAAATCTAGCTTCGTAAGCCAACTGCCCCCCAGTAAAACTGTAAGCACAAGCTGTAAGAGCTGTAATCGCCTAACTGAGATCGAAGGCGAGCTTGTGTGTTTTCGTGAAGGACAGATCATTCGACTCACCTTGATCGATGAGTCAGTGCCTAAATTGAATCTTTTATGCGAAGGTTGGAAAGCTGGCAAGCTGAACGGCGTAGCTTAATTCGGTAATATTTATCGAGAGTCGAATTTATCTAGAGTAGCTCTAGAGCAAAATCACTCTTCCTTGAGCATCGAGAATAGAAGTTCACCTCTATCCTCCCACAATCTCATCTAACACGTGCTTTCTAACGCATACTCATCTCTATCTCTAGCGCATGCTCATCATATAGTCACTTGTCGGCACGTTCATATCGCGGATCACGCCCGCAAGTACCATCTCTGGATTGACCTTAGCCAAAGTAAGACACCGAGTCGTCACCAGTAGACCCGCATTCAATTCAGCATGAATACGTTGCAGCGAATCATAATCAACACCACGTTTTTTCAATGTCGCCATGATGGCAAACCAATCAGTGGCGACTTTTTCTTCTTTGCCTTCAATGTTCACTCTCAGTGCAATATTTTCCATGCCAGATCTCTTCCGATTGATGTGTTGGCATTTGAGTATAGAGAGCCGAAGCTGAATAAAGACTGAACTGTATTACGCTATTCACTGCTCAGATGAGTATGTTGCTGCTCATTTTGTATCCGCCATAATTTGGCATATAGACCATTTGCCACTAGCAAAGTCTGGTGATTACCCTGCTCAACAATTTCACCTTGGCTCAATACAACGATTTGGTCAGCATCGACAATAGTGGACAATCGGTGAGCCACCACAAGGCTGGTATGCCCTTTAGCGACTTCCCGCAGTGCCGACAAAATCGCTTGCTCGGAGCGGCTATCGAGTGAGGATGTTGCCTCATCAAACACTAGCACGGGCGAGCCCTTTAAAATGGCTCTGGCTATCGCAACCCGCTGTTTTTCTCCGCCAGAGAGCTTTAAGCCGCGTTCACCCACCTTTGTATCCCACCCAAGGGCAAGCGATGCAATAAATTGCTCTAAATGCGCTAATTTAATTGCGTTGCGCACCTCTTCATCCGTCGCGGTTGGGCGGCCATAACGTATGTTCTCAACTAATGAATCGTTAAACAGCACAGTATCCTGCGGCACGATAGCGATGGCCCGTCGCAGCGCATCTTGCGTCAGATGACGGATATCTTGTCCATCGATTTTAATCGCGCCTTGGTCCACATCGTAAAATCGAAATAGCAGTTTAATCAGCGTCGATTTACCGGCACCACTATCACCGACTACGGCCACTTTTTTTCCCGCAGCAACCTTAAAACTCACGTCCCGCAAAATTTGCCGCTCGTCGTAGCTGAAATTCACATTTTCAAATACCAGCTCGCCCTTGGTGGGCTGAAAATCGAGTGCTTGGGCTGAGTCGACTATCATGGGATGTTTATCGAGCAGGCTAAACATACGTTCAATATTGGCTAAGGCGCCGCGAATTTCGCGATACACGAAACCTAAAAAGTTAAGGGGTAAAAAGAGCTGCATCATAAACGCATTAATCAACACAAAATCACCTAAGGTCATATCGCCATAGGTGACTCGGTAAGCCGCCAGCGCCATCATAGCTGTCATCGCCAGAGCGATAATCACAGCTTGCCCACCATTAAGCGCAAACAAAGATAAACGGTTTTTACGTTTAGCGACTTCCCACTGTTCGAGCGCTTGATCGTAGCGCTGCGACTCATACTTTTCATTATTGAAATACTTAACGGTTTCGTAGTTCAGCAAACTATCAATCGCCCGCGTATTTGATAAAGAGTCAGCCTTGGCGGCATCGCGTACGTACTCAGTGCGCCATTCGGTCGCAACCACAGAGAATATGATGTAGGCCAACACAGCAATAAAGGTGATTGCCGCAAACGCAATCCCGTAGTTATAGAAGAAAATGCCAATCACCATGACAATTTCGAGCAAGGTCGGCACTATGTTGAACACCATAAACCGCATGAGGAAACTCACGCCACTGGTGCCGCGCTCAATATCACGGGATAGACCGCCGGTTTTGCGCTCTAGATGAAAATCGAGATCAAGCCGGTGTAAATGGTCGAATACCGCTAAGCCTAAACGGCGGATCGCACGCTCAGTCACCCGACCAAACAAGGTATCGCGGATCTCCCCCGTAATCGCCGTCAGTAAACGAATCGCACCATAGGCCAACACTAATCCCACGGGCACACTGAGGGCTTGCGCGGTTTTATCGGCATCTAAGGTGTCGACCAAATGCTTCAAAATAAAAGGCAAAGCCACGCTGGTCAGCTTAGCGATGATGAGGCATGACATCGCCAGCGCAATACGGCCTTTGTATTCCAATAAGTAAGGCCAAAGCAGCTTCATGACGTGCCAGTTTAATTTATCGACTGGACCTTCAAAATATAACGTTGGGCGCATAGGAGATAACCTTGAATGAGTTATGCCAATTGTAACAGTACAAACCAGACATAAGCTAAACGAAACGAGCAAAGCTTGAATAAAATCAATCAGATTTTCCTGACAGACAAATAGACTTATTCACGACACAATCCGTTGCTATTCTGATCCTATTAAAAGCTAAAACGTCATACTTACGTATTACACTGGCATATTCACAAGAAATGAATTTATACTGATTTCTGTGCTGACATAAGTACCCATAGCTTGCGTTTGACTTGACCTCTGCGCCGTATAACAGAAGACAAGTTGGCTATGGGGGAAGGCTTAGCTCAACCTTACTGCTGTTGATTATTTTTGCAGTTTTGCCCAAAATGCCATGGAGGCGGTTATACAAATCGATAGAATTTGTTAACCTCTACGCGCTAGATTTTGCGATTCATACGCCCAATCTCTAGCGAGAACATTAAGACAAACAAATTAAATAAGATCAAAGGAAGCTTTATGTTGGATTCCGCTAAAGTTCAATACCCGCCATTACCACTGATCCAAACTTGGGTGTGGATGATGATCGAATCAGGCAATCCAGAGATACAAGATAAAGGTAGAGACAACCTTATTGCCGCCTTTGGTAGCTTAGCCAAAGCAAATGAATACATTGTTGAAATAAGCAATAAATAGATAAAACAAAGGCGCCGGGATAGCGCCTTTGTTTTTACTTTACCCGCAATCGTTAACGACTAACTCAGGTATAGTTGCGTTTTATGTTCGCACGAGCAGACAATTAAACCTGACGGCGTTCGATAATACCCTGATTCAGAATGGCCAACAGGCGCTCGGTATCATCCCAACCAATACACGCATCGGTAATACTCTGGCCATAACACAACTCTTGACCTTCAATTAAATCCTGACGACCTTCCACTAAATGACTTTCTACCATAACACCAAAAATAGCAGTATTGCCCGTCGCCACTTGGCCAGCCACATCTTCGGCAACCACTAACTGTCGTTGGTACTCTTTACTACTATTGGCGTGGCTAAAGTCGATCATGATGTTGTCGGCAAGTTCAGCTTTTAATAACTGTTGGCTAATTTCAGCGACATGCGGCGCACTGTAATTAGGCTCGCGGCCGCCACGTAAAATAATGTGGCAATCAGGATTCCCTTTCGTCGAAACGATCGCCGAATGACCCAACTTAGTCACAGATAAAAAATGGTGCGGTGCATTCGCAGCACCTATCGCATCGATAGCGACTTTAATGGTGCCATCGGTCCCATTTTTAAAACCGACCGGACAAGAAAGACCCGAGGCTAACTCTCTGTGCACTTGTGATTCAGTAGTACGGGCGCCGATGGCTCCCCAGCACATTAAATCTGCCATATATTGTGGGGTGATCATATCAAGAAACTCACCCGCGGTTGGCATGCCGCTGTCGTTCAAATCCACCAATAACTTACGCGCAGTGCGTAAACCATCGTTGAGTTTAAAGCTGTTATCCATGTAAGGATCGTTGATAAGCCCCTTCCAACCCACTGTGGTTCTTGGCTTTTCAAAATACACTCGCATCACGATTTCGAGTTGACCCTTATAACGCTCACGCAGCGCAACCAGACGCTGACCATATTCCAACGCCGCTTTGGGATCGTGGATAGAACAAGGTCCAATTACCACTAACAGGCGATCATCAGACTTAGCCAGAATATTGTGGATACTATTTCGCGCATTAAACACAGTCGCAGAGGCTTTTTCGGAAGCAGGAAATCGTTCTAGAATCGCGATAGGAGGAAGTAACTCTTTTACTTCTTTAATGCGAACGTCATCATTTTGGTAATACATAATTTTACTGCTCCAACTCTGGTGTTTTAGGCTATTTCTATCGCTGCGATAAGGGATCTCAACTGCAATACTGAGTTCAATTTATCGAGTCTCAAGCGCCAATGCAACCAAGTTGTCTCCATTTCAAAAAATCAAATATAACTTATTGTTTTAATATATTTTAAAAAAATCAAAATTCAAATATGCTGACTAACTCACAGCCTTAATGAACAAAATCGAATATGGCGGATAAAAAGCAAGCGGGGAATGCTTGCGGCAAGTGCGAGTGAGCTATCCATGCCTGTCAGCTAAGGTATTAACGACTAAACGCTTGAATGAGTGCAATTGATCCAGCTCTCTACGCAAGAGAACTGGATGCTAGAGCAGGCCAATACTAATGGTGCAGCATGACTTGTAACTTGTTTTGATAGCGATGACGCTCTGAATCATCACGGCTCAAAGCCAGCGCTTTTTCCATATTCAGTTTGGCACGCTTTTCATCCCCCAGCGCCCAATAGGTTTTTGATAAACCGAAGAAGAATTCATGCCGATAATCAGCTTTGGCCAACGCCCTTTGATACCATGCTAAAGCCTCGTCGTATTGATGTTCATCGAAGGCTTGCTGCGCCATATCATAGTAATAATAAGGATTACGTATCCTTGCTAATTCAAGCACTTTATTGATTTCAGCCCATTCATCAAGCCGGCCCTGATCCCCTAAAATCAAAGCTAAGTTATAAAGCGTGGTTAAATTTTTCGCCTCAAACTTAAGCGCATAGCGATACACTTGTTCGGCCCGTTTCTCATCCCCTTTATGCCGATAAATAATGGCGAGCGTATTGAGTGAGGGGACAAACTGACCGACATTTAAACCCGCTTTGATGAGGGCATAGGCCCTATCTAAATCGCCATTCACTAAAGATTCTGCCGCCATGTTATTGTAAAACATGCTGATCAAGGTTTGCTTATTCACTCGGGTCTTACCATACCCTCGTAGGGCGCGCTCAGGCATAAAGTCCACTAAGATTGCTGCGGATGACACATAGACTGAATGTAAATTCTCGGGCGGAAGTAAGCGTAAGTTCACATGACCATTGATTAAATAGAAATCCCCTTGCTTGTCCCATACGGGTTCAATAGCGATATCTTGATACTCAGCGCCCACATTCAATATATCCGCCAACGCAGAAGTCATGACCACTAAGGACATGCAATTCCCTGCCCTTTGGGCGTAGGTTTCACGGGCAATTTGGGTCAGGTTATCTTGGTAGCGAAAATCAATTTTAGCGCTATTGGTTTGGCTGGCATTGATATAACTGGCTAACCATTCGTTGGCTAACATGGCGTTATTATGGGAAAAAGTGTATTTGTCATAGCTACGCTTTACGTCTGTCACCACCTCTGGCGGCAAATAAAAAATATCCGCAACTGAAGGAATATCGACGATAGGGGAAAACAGTGAATCGGCAAGTAGCGACTCAAGATCAGAGGGATCAGGCTCGATGGTCGTCGAGCTACAGGCGAACAACTGACTGAGTGCAGCGCCCATGATGGCACTCAGGTATACGGCTCGGAATAGTTTTGACATATGTCCTCCCACACCATTAGCTCCTATTTGAGCTTATTACAAATGGCGAAAAAGACGACATAAAATGGTTACAAAAAATGACAATCGCTATCGTTAAAAAATAACGGCAAGTGATTTAGCACGTTAGTTACTGCGAAGGTCGATCAACCTCTATGTATAATTCGCGCTGCTGGTAATGGTATGGCCGATAGTTATGTTCCCCACAGGTGAAATAGCGATAGGGCTTTATCACAGTAATACAACCTAAGGGTAAAGCCTGCAGAATTTGGATCTGCTGCTGGCGACGCAGCGACTCCTGCCACTCAAAATCCTTGAGCACTTGATCACGCACAGCAAAGGCATCGACAGGCTCACTCGAGCGGTTAACTATGATTTCCCCTGCTAAGGCAGATACTGATATCAAGCCAGCAATAACGATAAGGCTGAGTCGCGTAAATTGACCGACAGCTGTGGCATGTAAGCTCATAGTTCACCCCTTTATTCTTGCAGTAAATGGTGCAGGTAAATAGTGCTGTAGACAATAGTAATGCGCGGCAACCGACTTATACCTTCACCCTTAAACTCCCTGAGCTTCAACCATTGCGATGATCCATAAAAAAAGCAGAGCCTAAGCTCTGCTTTACTATCCCTCGATCCACACTAGGCATCAAGTTGAATCACAATTAATTTGCCAGTTTACTTAGCCAGCATTTTTAACCGTAACAAACTCTGGATAGGCATCGATACCGCAATCAGACGCATCCATACCATTGTATTCTTCTTCCTCAGTCACACGGATCCCCATGGTTTTCTTAATCGCATACCAAACCACAAAGGATGAACAGAATACCCAAGTAAAGATGAAGGCTGCACCAGTCAACTGCCCAGTAATGGTAGCATCAGCGTTGGATAATGGCACACACATTAACCCAAGGAAACCCGCCACGCCGTGTACTGAAATCGCGCCCACAGGATCGTCGATCTTAATGCGATCTAAGCCCACAATAGAGAACACCACTAAACCACCAGCAACCACACCAATCACGCCCGCCATTAACAGTGAAGGTGATAGCGGATCTGCCGTAATCGCCACTAAACCCGCCAGAATACCGTTGAGTATCATGGTTAAATCCGCTTTACCCCAAATCATCTTACATACGATAAGCGCAGAGATAGCACCAAATGCAGCCGCAGTATTAGTATTAACGAACACTTTTGCCACTGAGCTCGCATTCGCCGCATCCGACACCATTAATTGCGAGCCACCGTTGAAGCCAAACCAGCCCATCCACAGAATAAACATACCTAAGGTTGCCATTGGCAAGTTAGAGCCTGGGATAGGATTCACTTGACCGTTAGGGCCATATTTTCCCTTACGTGCACCGAGTAATAATACCCCCGCAATCGCTGCAGTCGCACCAGTCATGTGCACAATACCGCTACCCGCAAAGTCCACAAAGCCCAGTTTTGCGATAAAACCTTGGCCCCAAGTCCAATACCCTTCCACTGGATAGATAACCGCAGTCATTACCACAGAGAAGAACAGGAAAGCCCATAACTTCATCCGTTCCGCCACGGCGCCAGAGACAATTGACATCGCCGTTGCCACAAACACCACTTGGAAGAAGAAGTCAGATTCTAATGCATGGCTCGCATCCGATGATTGAGAACCGATTAAGGTACCAATCGATGGCAACCAGCCTCCTTCAGTGTTATCGACATACATAATGTTGTAGCCAACCAATAGGTACATCACACAGGCAATCGCGTACAAAACCACGTTCTTAGTTAAAATTTCAGTGGTGTTTTTAGAGCGAACTAAGCCCGCTTCTAACATGGCAAATCCCGCTGCCATCCACATTACCAAAGCACCTGAGATCAAAAAGTAAAAGGTATCGAGTGCAAAGCGTAGTTCAGTGACTGTGCCACCTAATTTTGTTAATTCTTCCATTATCAGCCCCTTATAGCGCTTCTGTATCGAGTTCACCCGTACGGATACGGATAGCATGTTCTAAGTCGACGACGAAGATCTTACCGTCGCCAATTTTCCCCGTATGGGCCGCAGTGGTAATGGCCTCAATCAACATGTCGAGATTTTCAGCCTTAGTGGCAATTTCTAGTTTTACTTTTGGCAAAAAATCCACCTGATACTCGGCGCCACGATACAACTCTGTGTGCCCTTTTTGACGGCCAAAACCTTTAACTTCGGTCACCGTCATGCCTTCAATACCTATTCCGGCGATAGCTTCACGGACATCATCCAACTTAAACGGCTTGATGATAGCGCTGACTAGTTTCATCCTGACCTCCAAAAAAACGCGATTGTTATTAACTTGTATCAAAGGTAATTCAATCATTAGGCCAAAAATTTAACTTGCTGATTAATTTAAAATTTAACTAAATAAGATTATTTTTAAAGGTTAAAAATGCACCATAATCGAGCACAAACAAGTGCAACGCACTCTTTTAGTGAGCAGCTTAAGTGCAGTCGCTATTCGACCTTAGGCCTATTGGTAACAAGGTTAAATTGAGGTCTACTGGGGGAAGCGTAAATCGAGATGAAATCTGAGCATCACAGTACAAGCTCTTAAACAAAAGCGAAGATCATCACTAAGACAATCATCAAGCGCAGAAGGAAGGCCCGATGTTAAAACCTGAAGAATGTGTTCTCGTTATCGTCGATGTGCAGGGAAAACTTGCACAAATCATGGATAACAGTGACAAGCTGCACCAACAACTACAGACCTTAATTCAAGGTGCACAATTATTTGAAATACCTATACTCTGGTTAGAACAGCTACCCGATAAGCTCGGAGCAACCAGTCCTGAGCTTCAAACCTTGCTAGAGAAAAGCGGCTCCCCCATTGCCAAGCAACATTTTAGCGGTTGGCACTGTGAAGAGTTTGCGCAGGCACTCACTAAGACAAATCGTAAACACGTCATACTGGCGGGCATTGAAACCCATGTGTGTGTTTATCAAACCTGTTGTGACCTTATAGAGCAGCAATATTCGGTGCATCTCGTCGCAGACGGCGTCTCGTCACGCAGTGCTGAGAATAAACAACTGGGTATTCAGATGATGACAGCCAGAGGCGCCTTATTAACGAACGTTGAATCACTATTATTTGAATTACAACATCAGGCCCAAGGCGAGCGCTTTAGGGCATTATTAAAACTGATAAAATAGTCTTAAATTTATTTAGGGTAAAATAATAAAGGTCACATTAACTTGTGACCTTTATATTAAAATATCGTTACAATTATTAAATTAGAAACGACCAGTCAGACCTAAACCAATAAATACACCATCAGCATCGGAATCTAATTCTCTAGCTAATTCAAAGTTTGCAGAGAAGCTATCAGATAGACGTAACCAATAAGCGGTTTTTAATACGAAAGTATCATCATGACCATCATCAGTATAACCTAGACCAACAGACCATGATTTAGTCACATACCAATCAGCACCTAAATTGAATGTGTCGTCAGAATCTTGATGTGTCCAGTTTGCGCTCAAATCAACACCAGTGGTTGATTGCAGTGCAATAAAGCTACGCACTTTTAAACCGTATGATTCTTCGATGCTATCGCTGCCATCGTTATAGAAAGCAGATACTGCAGAGCTATCGTTGAAGTAATAACCGACTTCTGCACCGTAAGTGTTCCAGTCAAAACTGCCGATTTCAGAACGTTGATAGTTAGCAGCAATAAACCATTTAGAAGCAAATACATAAGTGCCATCAACACCAATGGTATCTAAATCTGACTCATCATAATTGCTGTAATTAACGCCAACATTAGACGTTTGAGCTAAAAATCCATTAAGCGCATAAGGACCTTTAGTTTGGTCAACTGGGCTAATGTAGTAACGATAATTCGCGTTCCACAGACCATCGCTGAACTCTTCAGAATTTGCGCTATATTTTAGGCCTGCTTCATGCTGAAATGAGTTATCTTGTGCAGCAGCGGCATTAACACTTACGAAACCTAATAATATTGCAAGCGCGGTAATTTTTTTCATCAAAGTATTCCCTTATATGATTATAAGCTAGGAGTAAAAGATGAAGATAACGAAGAAACAATCTCAGCATTGCTTATTCCATTATCATTAATATCCATTTAAATTTTTTATTTAAACGAACCTGCTCTCCTAGCGGCGCACACCTTAATGCAAAAAATATAGAATTGAAATAAAAATTTAATATTTATCCTTTAATAAAGGATATAAAAAAAGCTCCTTATATAGGAGCTTTTTATTATTTTGAAGTCTACTTAAGTATTATTTATAAGTGGCTTCGCGTTTTTTCGCTTCTTCATCCCACTTAGGTAACATGTCCTTCTTAAATGCTTCTTTCTCAGCATTCATTTTTTCCATGTCCATACCTAAAGCGGCTTGTGCCTTAGCTTTAGTCGAAATATCAGGGATAGCGACAGGATCTGTGATGCCTTTTTTCGCCAACAGTTGCGCTAATTTAACCCGCGCATCAGCCGCTTTATCTACCGCGGTACCTAAAATACGTAAGACTTCTTCAGGAGCGTGAGCAGCAGCGCCGTGTGAAGCAATCGCATAGTCCCAACGCCATTGTGAATGACGGATATCGGTTAGAATAGGCTTCATTTCCGCTTCAGTTGCACCCGCTTTCCAAGCGGCTGCGGCTTCAAAGTGCGCTTTCACCAGTTGTGCTTCGGCGCGGCCTTTAAGCTCTTTTACTTTCGCTTTACGTTCGTTGGTCAAGCCGACTAAGAACTCTTTACTTTGGCTGTGGCACGTCGCGCAGGTTTCTTCAAAACGATCAAATGGGTTACCCACTTTATGATCTGTGTACTTACGACCCTTGTCGTTAGTCACTTTTGGCATGTGACAATCAACACAGCTCACATCGTTCTTACCATGAACACCGAGTTTCCAAGTTTCATAACCAGGGTGCTGCGCTTTTAACATAGGGGTTTTAGACAGCGCATGCGTCCAGTCGGAGAACTCAATACCGTCGTAATAGGTTTCCATTTGCTCAACGGTTGTGCCCATATCCCAAGGGAATTTAACGAAACCTTTTCTGCCTTCTTTTTTCTCGAAATAGTATTCAACGTGACACTGACCGCAGACCATAGATTGCTTGTCTTTTTTAGACGCTTTGGCAAACGGTGTACCTAATGCTTCCATACCACGTTCAGCAAAGGGGCGAGAGATACGCAGTTTAGGCGTGCCTTTCTCATGGCAGTCGCCGCAGCCTATGGTGTTCACCACTTCTGGGCCACCTTTTGCCCATTTGCCTTTGAAGTAACCATCTTCACCTTGCTCTTCAATTAAGCGAGGTACATCAGGGCTCTTACAGCTCCAACAAGCCATAGGCATTGGACCATCTTCCGCGTTGGCTGGTGCGCCAGTTCGCAGAGTGTTACGCACATCCGTAATGGCATACATGTGGCCACGTGGTGCGTTGTAATCTTTCGCAAAACCATAACCTGCCCACAGCACGACTAAGCTCGGGTCCGAGGCTAACACATCGGTATTCTCAGTGCTTTTATCTGTGTCATGCCAGCTAGCGTATTGATTAGCAAATTTGTCTTTATAAACTTCGTTGCGAGGCTCAGTTTTATCACTCGCCATTGCGCCCGCCGCCATGAAGCTGGCGGCAACCAGTGCACTTAGTGCAAAGGACTTACCTGTCATCTTCTTCATCATCTCATCTCCGTGTTGCATTATTGTTGTAAATCACGACATCTCCATGGTCAAACTTAGTGACTTAATCCCGCTAAACATATACCTCTTAGGGGGTATCTAGGTCGAAGTTTGCGCTAGATCAAAATGTAAAGGTGTTGTTGTTCACACTTCTATACTTTTGTTAATGTATTACATTATTTTCTAATGTAAAAACCACTGCAAAGTGCCATAACAGCGGCCATTAAAATGAATAGCGGATTAATGAAACGAGGCAGTCTAACCTCAAAAATCTTAGGATTAATGTTAGCACTCATTCTGCTTTCTAGCAGTTTATCGACCTTTGCTATCATCAATTTGTCTTACAGCTTGGGCGACGCTAAGGCGATTAACGCCTCGGGTTCTTTGCGGATGCAAAGCTATCGATTGATGTTTTACGCCAACTCTGGCAGTGATGCTGCGCTCGATAAAATAATCGAATTCGAAAACACCCTCTATTCCGATACCTTAAAGCCTTCAGATAGTTGGTTTAGTCCACGTAAGATTGCCGATCAATATCAGCTCGTGATCGATAAATGGCTGGTGATGAAATACTACATAGAGCAAGAAAACTCCCGCGACTATGTGGCGTCACTTAAGGACTTTGTCGACACCATAGATTTACTGGTATTGGAGATGGAGCACCACGCCGCCTTTAAACTCAGGCTCCTCGCCGCCAGCCAAATATTAGGCTTAAGCGTCATGCTCATTATCGCCTTTGTGGCGGTGCGTTTTACTAAAAAGAAAGTGGTGATCCCACTGCAAAAGCTTATGGAATCGGCGAATACTATTTCTAAAGGCAATTTTGAAATCGAAATGCCCGAAACCGAATATATCGAACTTACAGCGCTCACCCATGCCCTGCAAAAAACCGCCAAGGAACTCGCCATGCTTTATGGCGATTTAGAGTCGCAGGTGGCAGAGAAAACCTTAGCACTCACTCGGGCCAACAATGAGCTGGCATTTTTATACGATAACCTACTGACATTAAACGCAAATAAGCTCGATTACAAAGCGCTCAAAGCGGCACTAAATCAGTTAAAAGGCTATGAGTCACTCGACTACCTTAGGCTCATTATCCAGTATCCAGAGCAAGAACTTGAAGTGATTGAGGCCGATGGCGGCTGGCCAGAGGTAACTCAAAACAGCACCCGTTTCCCGCTACAATTTGAGCAAGCGAATCTGGGTTACTTAGAGTTGATTGCCGATCAAACACCGAATATCGCGCTATTTAATAATTTCGCGATTATGCTGACTCGCTCAATTGTGATCCACAACGCCACTGAGCAAAGACAACAACTGGCGCTGATGGAGGAACGCGGCGTGATCGCACGGGAATTACACGACTCCTTAGGTCAAGTGCTGTCCTTCCTTAAAATCCAAATTAGCTTATTACGCAAAAACTTAGATCACAGCTGCCGCAACCCTACCGTTGAGGCTCAATTAACCGAAATCAATGAAGGCGTGAGCACTGCCTATGTGCAGCTCAGGGAATTGCTGTCGACCTTTAGACTCACGATTAAAGAACCCGATCTAAAAAGTGCCTTAGAGGCTATGCTTGAGCAGCTCAGAACCAAGACGAGTATCAAGATCACCTTAGACTATAAACTTGCACCACAATGGCTAGAGGCAAAGCAGCATATTCACATACTGCAAATCACTCGGGAAGCGACCTTAAACGCCATCAAACACGCCGAGGCCAGCCTCATCAATATCCATTGTTATAAGGATGACGAGGGCATGGTCAATATCGATGTTTGCGATAACGGCATAGGTATTGGACATTTAAAAGAACGAGATCAACACTTTGGCATAGGGATTATGCATGAGCGAGCCAGCAAACTTTCAGGTAAAGTCGTATTTAGCGACAACGAGATAAGCAGATTTAAACCTGCTACGGCAACCACGATTGAGCAAGGATGCAATAAACAAGACGATGTATTCAAGCCTAACTATTCATTCGACCTTGCGCAGCACAGCAAAGGTTCAAGTGGCACTCGAGTGACGCTTATTTTCCCCTCTCAACAGGAGCCTTCAAATGGGTAAACCTTATTCCGTACTTGTGGTCGACGACCATCCCCTGTTACGCAAAGGCATCTGCCAGCTCATTGCCTCAGATCCTGACTTCAGCCTTTTTGGCGAAGCCGGTGGTGGTTTAGATGCATTAACCGCCGTCGCCACCGATGAGCCCGATATCATCTTGCTCGATCTGAATATGAAAGGCATGACAGGCCTAGATACGCTCAATGCCATGCGCCAAGAGGGCGTCACCTCGCGCATAGTGATACTCACAGTTTCCGATGCCAAACAAGATGTGATCCGTTTATTACGTGCAGGAACCGACGGCTATTTGCTCAAAGATACTGAGCCCGATTTACTGCTCGAAAAACTCAAAAATGCCATGCTTGGCCACAGAGTTATCAGCGATGAAGTGGAGGAATACCTCTACGAGCTAAAAGATGCGACCGATGAGCAAGAATGGATTTCAAGCCTAACGCCAAGGGAGCTGCAAATTCTAGAGCAACTGGCGGAAGGCTTAAGTAATCGGATGATTTCAGAGCATTTACACATTAGTGAAGGCACTGTCAAAGTGCATGTGAAAAACCTACTGCGTAAAGCCAATGCCAAGTCGAGAACCGAAATGGCGGTGCGCTACCTTAATCAATAATCCTTGAGTTTAGCGAGGTATGGCGCAAACAATAAAGGCAATCCTATGATTGCCTTTATGTTTTTATCGAACAGGATTTGAATGGACGATTACAGACCTTTCTCGATAAATGTCTGCCAACTCAGTAACGCCTGCTCAAAATCTTCTAGGCCACAATAAGCTTCAGATTCAGCATCATAGAGTGACATCGCCTCTTCTAATTCATACTCTTGCTCGAAACCTAAGGTATTCGCAAACACCCGCGCCTGCTCACGCTCTAACTCTAAGGTGAAATCATTACCGACGAGACGCCATGCACCTCGTTTATCGGTTTGAATTTCTTTAATCATGTCTAACACTTGCTGAATTTTGGCTAACTCAGGCCCCAATTCTTCTGTAAACCATTGCCCCAGCACTTCATGATCCATGCTAAAGCTGGCCAGAAAAGTGCCGGTTAAACTGTTACGCCGAAATTCGTATTCCATTTTATTGTCTCTTTGCTCTAAGCCTACTAATGCTAATTTTAACCTATCCTTGCCGAAGTTGCTCGCCTCCCGCAGCACAGCCGATTTAATACCAATCGTACAAAATATCTGTTCATTCAGCGGGAGTTCAACGCGCTTTAGGCAAGGCGAAGGCTTGAAGGCATAGTGGTGCTCTGTCGAAAGCCTTAAACGCAGTATAAAGCGCGTTGCCACGCCGTTAAGCACGAGTACTGACTTCATTTTCGCGGTAAAATCAGTTAGCTTGTTTGTATGATTTTGAAAGTTATATGGAATGCGATATGCACGAAGGATTTATCTACAGTTTAGTGCTAAGCGGCGCCCAAGCGGGTTCCACCTTAAGCTTAGAACAGATCGAAAAATGGGATCCGCAGGATGGTCTACTCTGGTTGCATCTTCGCTATCGCAATAAAAAGGCGCGCCACTGGATACTCAATAGCGGCCTGCCGAAGGTCGAAAGTGATGCCTTACTGGCCCAAGACACTCGCCCCCGCGCTGTGATTACAGGCGAAGGCATATTACTCGCATTACGCGGCGTCAACCTCAACCCAAACTCGGCACCAGAAGACATGGTGGCCGTGCGTATTTATGCCGATAAACAGCGGATCATATCCACCTGCGATCGCGAGTTACAGTCGGTCAAAGATGTCGCCGAGCTGATCCTTGAGGGAAATGGGCCGACCACCACAGGTGACTTTATCGTCGCAATCTGTGAGCGACTCACTAACCGTAAAGTCGAGTTCATCGATAAGTTAGAAGAACAACTCTCAGATTTAGAAGAGCTAGTCGTCTCAGGCAATGTGAAAGACTTACGCACCGATATCGCCGAACTGCGTCGCCAAACCGTTGCCATTCGCCGCTATTTAGCGCCCCAGCGTGAAGCCTTTTCAAAAATGATTTCCGAACAACTGAGTCTATTTAACGATACTGAGCGACTCAAGCTGAGGGAAACAAACGATAAGCTTATTCGCACTATTGAAGATCTCGATGCCCTGCGCGACAGAGCCAATGTGACTCAGGAAGAATTACTCAGTCAGCAATCGGAGCAACTCAACAAACGCTTATATTTCTTATCCTTAGTGTCTGCCATCTTCTTACCATTGGGTTTTTTAACCGGCTTACTCGGAGTCAATATTGGCGGCATACCGGGCGCCGACAACACTTGGGCCTTCGCCACCTTCTGCGGCATATTAATCTCACTCGTCGCCCTACAGATGGCACTGTTTTATCGATTTAAGTGGTTATAGCCACCTTAAAAACAACAACGCCAATCGATTAGGATTGGCGTTGTTTTCGTTCATTCTTATAAGCTGAATGTTATGAGCTAATGCTTATGCTCTAAGCGGGCGATTATGTCGTCGGCAACTCAAACACATTAGTCATGACTTTATAAAGCTCTGTCCCTTGGTGCACAGATGCCGAAGCAAAGTGCAAAATCGGCACGCAGTCCTGCGGCAAACTGAGCGTCTTTAGCTAATCCACTGTACCGTATAAATCCATTCGCAGTAAATTCACTAAGGGCTGTCCCGCAGCCAGTGGTTCACCCACAGGCGCGAGGTATTCCACTAACCCTGAACTTGGTGCGTGATACTTTTTATAGTCTTTAAGGTAACAACCAAAGCGCTGCATTTTAGCGGGCGCAACGGTTTCAGCGATCACGCCTCGGTGACTTAAATATGCCAAAATCCCTTGGGCATCAACCAACGCATCCTCAAGACAGACGCGCTCTTGGCTCGCCAACTCCAAGGTTAACGCTGACACAGCAACGGCTAAATCTCGCCCCTGCGCTTTTGCAAAATCACTTAATTGCCACCAAGGACAAAACGCTGCCTCATCCATAGCACCACCAAAGGTGTTGGGGATAACAAGCGTATAAGGGATCGACAAAAACTGCGCGGCAGCTAAGTCATATTCAGGACAATACAAATGCTTACAGGATTTAGGCCCCGTGTGTAGATCGAGCACGATATCCGCGCCGTGGGCCATAATCTGCAGATTAACTGCAAGCCTATGGCCAGTAGTAATGCCCCATTCGTGACGCAACTTTTGCTGACAAGCTTCAACCAAAGTACTGCGATAAGCTTGGATCAGCTCGCTATCACTGAGCTTGGCATGTTCGCTATACCAAGTCGGCAAATCGATAGCATGATTCAAATACTCACGATTCCAATTCGCCCCCGTAATAGGATCAAATCGGCCAAGGGTAAACTCACCACTCTTTTGGTTGATCCCAAGGGGATTGGCTAATGGTACTAAGGTGATTTCACCGCGGATGTCACAGAGTTCGAGCTGCTTCATCAACTGATAAATCACCGCATTACCTTGCACTTCAGCGCCGTGGACATTGGCCTGAATATACACTTTGGGGCCAGTCGCCTTATCGTCGCTCGGCTTAAAATGGTAAATAGGCAAGGTAAGCGCTTGCCCTGCGGCAAGCTCGCCAATTTGCAGAGACGATGTTATCGGCAGCATATTAAGCGCCTTCGAACAGATTTTGATGCAGCGATTTCACCACTTGCGCCGCTTCCGATTCTGCCACTAACACACACAGGTTATGTGGGCTGGCGCCTTGGCAAATCATCCGCACATTGTGTGGCTCAAGCACTTCAAACACACGGCGACAAATACCCGGCGTGGTCGCAATACGGTTACCGATAATCGCCACTAAGGCTAATCCATCTTCGACGCGCACTCGGCAATGCTGTGATAATTCTTGCAACAATGCCTCACTCAATAGACCTTGACCGCTAGAATCAGAGCCAGTTTTATCGAGGGTTAGAGACACGTTCACTTCTGAGGTGGTAATTAAATCCACACTGATCTTATGTCGCGCCAATGTCGCAAAGGTTTCCGCTAAAAAGCCCTGTGCATGCAACATTTGCAAGCTGTGAAGATTTAACAGGGTTTGATCGCGGCGCAAAGCCACAGCGCGAAATACGGGCGCATCTTCCACTTGATGACGGATCCAAGTCCCACCCTTTTCAGGCTCTTTACTTGAACCCACAAACACTTGAATTTGCTGACGAACGGCAGGAAGAATGGTCGCAGGATGCAATACCTTGGCACCAAAGGTCGCCATCTCGGCGGCTTCATTAAAGCTGATCTCGGCAATCGGAAAAGCATTGGGCGCAAGACGCGGATCGGTTGTATAAATCCCTGCGACATCGGTCCAAATCTCGACCGCTGAGGCGCGTAACGCTTCGGCTAACAGAGCTGCAGAATAATCACTACCACCGCGGCCTAATGTTGTCGTTTGACCTGCTTCATCGGCACCGATAAAGCCTTGTGTGACAATCACTTGTTCCGCTAACAGTGGCTGTAGATAATCACGAGCTAAAGTCGCAATCTGCTCGACCTGAGGTTCAGCGCGGCCAAAATGGCTGTCAGTACGTAACACTCGGCGTACATCGAAGGCACTAGAGTTAACACCTTTCTCGCGGATGACGGCTGAAAACAACGCCGAAGAACATTGCTCACCGAGGGACAACAACTCATCCATGGTCGCTTTGCTGCGTTGTGATGCGAGCGCGTCACTCAATACTGACATGCGACTCAATAATTTATCTAATGCGGCGGCCACATCGTTAGGACGACCGAGCTTATCTAAAATCGCATATTGAATTTGGGCAATTTGTTTTAATCGCTGTAATCGACCATCGTCGTTAATGGATTCTTGGGTCAATTCCACTAACAGATTGGTCACGCCACTCGATGCACTGACCACGACTAAACGGCAATGAGGATTAGCTAACACTATGTCGGCACAGCGATTCATAGCGTTATAGTCGGCGACTGAGGTGCCACCAAATTTTGCGACAACGAGGGACATTAGCGCACCTCCGTGAAACACGTAGGGCAAGAAATAAACGCAGATTGAATAAAATATTGATTAACTAACATGATCACACTCCGAACTAACTTCGTTCGAAGAGCCTGGTGCTCAATGATAACGCACCCCAAAAGAAGGGAAACAGCAATCGTCACCAGAAGCTCTCCACCAATTACAGGTGACAATCGTCAGGATTCAGCCTGATCGACCGACATAAACATGCAGCAACCATATCTATGCCTCGGCGTTAATCTCCCTCATCAGTCATCGCTGGAGTTTGTGCTCCTCTGACCGACTACCTAGTTAACGCTCCTCTTCTGTTCCTTTCCTAGGGAAAGGGACGAAAAAAGTAGCAATAAACCCCTAATGAAGTCAATGCTAATTTCATAACAAATGAATAATTTAAATAAAATCTTTTGAAAACAACTAAGTGCTTAAATCGGGTAACTCGTATACCAGCTGCACATAATCACTAAATTTGCCTAAACAGACTTCATCATGTCCGGCCAAGGTGCAAGGCACTAAGCTCACATCCCCTTGTTCGACCACATAAATCGCGTATTGATTAAATTTCTTCCCCAATTGCAGCGCCATCGTTCTATCGATAAACACGGCCCAGCTTTTTTCCATGTGGGATAAATCCGGCGCCGCGCCCACTAAAGCACGATAGGGACTGCCGAGTAATTCAATTTCACGGAGAAGTTGGCGATCGAGTAAACGGTTTTGACTGGGAGAAAGCAGCTTTGAAGCGGGATTATGAGCGGTAATAACAGCAAAGGAAAAATCACAGGATAATGCTTGAGTCAGCAAAAATAACGGCGCTTGGTAACATTGCCACAAATCTTGAGTCGTATTGTCCATTGGTAGTCTAATCGAAAAATGAACCCAAGCTAGTGTAGCAGAGTGATTGTAAAATCCAAAGAGGCGTGAACTGGCTCACAGGAATGGCAAATACATTAGTTATACTAATCAATAGCTAAAGTAAATATCATGGTAAAAACCCCGACTCACCTAAAATTTGTTAACATTTCATTTGTTAACAAATGACTAAAACGAGTACAATGTACGTACTGGTGAGTTGAAACAGATTGAGCAAGATGCTTATCGTTCAATACAGTTTGTTACATATATCGCTTTAAGTAACGTGAACTGACCGGGCATCTGTTTAAAATGTGTTCTACATTTGATTTGTCTTTTAAACATTTAAAAAAAACAATAGTTAAGGAACTTATTCTAACTATTGCTTATCGAAGTTGGTACTGATTACGTTTTCTCGTATTACACTTAAACGTGCACTTAATCTACATCCAGATATAGATGTCACCGTAAAGATTTTCCTTTTGAGCACAAAGCAGTTCAAGGAAGTATCAACGCTTTTATGAATATAAGAGCCCGAAGTAAGTTGCTCTTATTGGTTAGTATAAACTGATTAAAATTTAGGTAAATAATATGCAAAATCCGCACATTCTGATCGTTGAAGATGAAGCCGTTACCCGTAACACGCTGAGAAGTATTTTCGAGGCAGAAGGGTATGTGGTAACTGAGGCCAATGATGGCGCAGAAATGCATAAGGCTATGCAGGAAAACAAAATTAACTTGGTCGTTATGGACATTAACTTGCCAGGCAAGAATGGCCTGTTGTTGGCACGTGAACTACGTGAAATCAACAACATCGGTCTGATCTTCCTGACAGGTCGTGACAACGAAGTCGACAAAATCCTTGGACTTGAAATTGGCGCGGACGATTATATTACCAAGCCGTTCAACCCACGTGAATTGACGATTCGTGCTCGTAACCTTCTGACTCGCGTCAACAGCGCTGGTGCCGAAGTCGAAGAAAAGAGCTCAGTAGAATACTATCGCTTCAACGATTGGAGCTTAGAGATCAACAGCCGTTCATTAGTGAGCCCACAGGGTGAATCTTACAAACTGCCACGTAGCGAATTCCGCGCTATGCTGCACTTTGTTGAAAACCCAGGCAAAATTTTGACTCGTGCCGATCTACTGATGAAAATGACTGGCCGTGAACTTAAGCCACACGATCGTACTGTAGACGTGACTATCCGTCGTATCCGCAAGCATTTCGAAAGCTTGCCAGATACGCCAGAAATCATCGCGACTATTCACGGTGAAGGCTATCGCTTTTGCGGTAACTTAGAAGGCTAATTGCCCGCTAAGCGACACTCGCATTAGCAACAGGATTGATTCGATAAGCATCAATTCACAAAAAACCAGATCCTAGGATCTGGTTTTTTTATGTCTTAAATTTAGCGAATCAGATTAATAGGCGACGCTTACAGAGTTAAGAGTCAGGCTGATGGCAAGCCGATGTCCAAAATAGAGACGAAAATCTTCTTATAAAACACAAGTATAATTATAAAACAAGCTCCACCTATCAGCGCAAATCAGAGCGAATGATATTAGAGCGAAAAAAGCGAGCCTACTACGTATACGTAAACAGACCCACTCTCTATCTCGCGCTATTTAGCGCTTTTCAGCTGTCTATCGAGGAAATCCGCTAATGAGCGATATAAGTGATTACGCACTTTCTCGCCACGCATCGAATGTTTAGATCCCGGATAATCGATCATCTGGAATAATTTACCTTCATCCTGCAGCGCTTTATAAACCCGAGTGCTGTTTTCAAACAAGACGTTATCGTCAGCCATGCCGTGATACATCAACAGACCTGCTTGATAGTTTTTCACGTAAGGAAACACGCTGCTGGCTTCATAACCCTTTTCATTACCTTCGGGGTGACCTAAGTAACGCTCAGTATAATGGGTGTCATACAAGCGCCAGTCGGTCACAGGTGCGCCCGAAATCGCGGCTTTAAAGTAATCCGGCGCCTTAAATAAACTCATCAAGGCCATATAACCACCGTAGCTGTGGCCGTAAATCGCCACATTATCGGCATCGACAAAGGGCAGACTCCGTAAATAATCCACCCCCACTTTTTGATCATTCACTTCAGCTTCGCCCAAATGACGGTAAATCACCTGCTCGAACTGAGTGCCTCTGTGCGCACTGCCGCGGTTATCCAACTGGAATACCACATACCCTTGTTGCACCAGATACTGGGTAAAGTAGTCCTGCTCGCTCCAACTATTAGTCACTAACTGGGCGTGCGGCCCACCGTAAACTCGCACTACGACAGGGTATTTCTTGCTTGCATCGAAGGGAACGGGTTTGAATAAGCGGGTTTGCAGCACTTGGCCATCTTCGGCTTTCAGTTCACCAAATTCAGGGATTTGCCACAGCCCTGCATAATCATATAAAGGATGACCTTGCTTAACCGCATTTTGCTCGACCCAAGCCAGTTGCTGGCCCTCGTCACCGTGTAAACTGATTTGCGGTGGCTGAGATAAGCTGTTGAAATAATCGAGATATACGCTCTGATTATCGGCGAAAACAGGATTGTGCATCCCCGCAAGCTTGCTCACGCGCTCAACCTTGCCGCCCGCTAAAGGCACGCGATAAAGCTGTTTCTCAATTGGCGTGTCTTTACGGCCGGTGAAATACACCCAGCCTGCGGTTTCATCTATGTATTCCAACTCATCGACAGCCCACTCGCCCTTAGTCAATTGTGTTTTGAGTTTACCTTTTAAGTCAAAAAGATACAGATGATTAAAGCCGTCACGCTCAGATGCCCAAATAAAGGCAGACTGCTGTTTTAAGAAATGCAGATCGTTATTGAGGTTTACCCAAGCATCACTGCGTTCTTTCACTAAGGTTTTTGGCTTAGTCAGCGCATCTAACGCCACTAACTGCAAATCGAGCTGATGTTGATCGCGGCTCTGCCACTGGAACGACAAGTGTTTGCTATCGGGCAACCAATCGACACGTGGCAGATAAATGTCTTTGCTCTTGTCTTTGCTATTCTCTTCGCGCAGGCTCACCCAATTGATGGCCTTATCTTTTAGCGTGACCACACCTAATGCGATGTCGACGTTGTTTTTACCTGCGGCTGGGTAACGCTGCTCGGTAAGTTTAATGCCATCGGCATAGATCTCATTACGCGTCACTTGCTCGACCGCGGATTCGTCGATACGGGTGAAGGCGATAGCCGATTCATCGGGCGCCCACCAGTAACCAGTCATACGATCCATTTCTTCTTGAGCGACAAACTCAGCCATAGCATTTTTAATCGCCCCGCCGCCATCGGTCGTCATAGCTTGGAGTTTTTTCGTCGCCAGATCTAACACATACAAGTTTTGATCCCGCACGAAAGACACAAAATTGCCCTTAGGCGATAGGCGTGCATCTGTGGCGAACCCTTCACCAATCGGCAATTGGGTCACGCTATTATCGACGAGGGAAAAGTAATACAGATTACCGGCAGCCGGAATTAATAGCGCTTGGCTATCATCGGCCCAGAAGTACTCCATAATGCCTTCACCATAAATACGTTGGCGCTCGCGGCGAGCTTTTTCTTCATCGGATAATTCATTTGTCGCAAGTTTATCAGCGTTTAATAGCAGGCTTGACTCACCAGTTTTGACATCCATCTGCCAGAGATCATAAAAACTTTGATTATCTTTACGGCCAGCAAGATAGGTAACCCGCAGCCCATCGGGGGACAATTTCAAACCACGAGGACTGGTGCCCGCTAAGGCAGGCGAGGCATTAATTCGCTCAATCGTCAGTGGCTGTTTGCCACCTTCCATTGCCAAAGCAGGGGTCGTTGCTGAAATCATAGCTGTCGAAATCATGGCCATTTGGCTCGCTATCAGTAGGGGAACGGCGCGCACCTTAAGTGAGCATGCAGGGAACCAAGTTAACCTATTTTTAATCATTATTATTCCTTGGAAACATAATCGCCTAAGATGTCAGCGATTAAAAACAAGCCGACATTGTGCCAGAGGCAAACCCTAAATAGAAATAGCATGCAATATGCCGATACAAATTAGGCCCTTGCGTCAAGCCCAATCCAAATAATCCCAAAAAGCCCTAATATTCGCTAAAAGCATCAGCAACATCGCTGAAATTGTCGACTAACTGAGTTATCATTCGCGGCAAATAACGAAATTGACCTCATTGTTGAACCTCTAAAGGACATAACATGCAGACTCTGGCCCAGCACCTGACCTCACAGGCAGTGAACGACTCCCTCTCCCACCTAATTTTAACCTTAGCCGACACCTCAAAAGCCATTAGCCATGCCGTTCGCCACGGTGCACTTGCGGGCGTGTTAGGCGCGACTGAGCAAGAAAACGTCCAAGGTGAAACCCAGAAAAAACTGGATATCATCACCAACGACATGCTCAAAGATGCCTTAAAAGCTGACGGTACAGTGCGCGGTTTAGCGTCAGAAGAAGAAGATCATGTGGTTGAAGTCAGCCAAAATGGCCAATATCTGGTGTGTTTCGATCCGCTAGATGGGTCATCTAATATCGATATCAACTCGTTAGTCGGCACCATTTTCTCCGTCCTGCCCGCGCCTGCTGGCGAGCTGACTGAAACCAGCTTTTTACAATCTGGCCGCGCACAATTAGCCGCAGGTTATGTACTTTATGGTCCATCGACCATGCTGGCATTAACCACAGGCCAAGGTGTGCAACTCTTTACTTTGCACCCAGAAACCAATGAATTTTTACTGACTAACGCCGCCATGAGCATTAGCCCAGAGACCCAAGAGTTTGCCATTAACATGTCGAACCAACGTTTTTGGGAAGCGCCAATGCAAACCTATATTGCCGATTTACTGCTTGGTAAAATTGGCCCACGCGAAAAATCATTCAACATGCGCTGGATTGCGGCCATGGTCGGCGATGTACACCGCGTGCTATCTCGCGGTGGTATTTTCACTTACCCAACCGACAATAAAGATCCTAAAAAACCGTACAAACTACGCTTGATGTACGAAGCCAACCCAATGGCATTCTTAGTCGAACAAGCTGGCGGCAAAGCCTCAACGGGTTACGAAACTATTTTAGACATTACCCCAACGCATATTCACCAACGTGTTGCCGTCATCCTAGGCAGCAGCAATGAAGTCGACGCTTGCCTGAGCTATCACGGTATTGATTCTCATAAATAGAGAGTGTGAAGAACCCAATCTAGACTAAGCCGAATCGCTTAGATTTTGATTTTTATGATAAAAGCCACTGATTATAGTGGCTTTTTTGTTGTCGTATAGTGCGACATTTTGATTTTTGATGCGGCATAACCGACGAAAGAATTGCGGCCTAACGGCCGAGGTGAATCAAAGTCGTGGTTCTTCAACCCACACCCGACCAAGAGGGGATCAACAGCAATTCCCTCTTGGATCTCCCTTGCTGCCCCTTGCGAAGTTACATGCATTAGAGACTGGCTTAGTGCTTATTCGAAAATAGCTAACGCTTCCGATGGCTCCGCTTTACATCCATGTAAAGCCCCCCAGTTCGGCAGTCCCTGCCTCTCGCTCATAAGCGCGAAAATCACCGATTTTCATTCGCCCCTTCCCCCCGAAAGCTACGCAGACGTCCTGTCTGCGTCACGCGCCATTCTTTCAATAAAGAGTCTTCAACACCCTTCAGCAACTTCGCAGGGGAAGGTGAACTTCTGTAACTTCTGTGTTGGATGTAACTCCCCAAAGATTTGTACTTTCCCATCTTTGAGCTACGTTAACGTTTAGCGATTTTTGTCTTTATCTTTCAATGGCAAAGTGGGTATTATGAAGCTGATTATTATCAAGTTATGAATGGATGCTGTTGATAAATGATTCTAAAAACCAAATCATTTCAAAATACCCAAACACCACAGGCTATCGCGGGTCAAAAACAAGAACAGGATGTTGCCTTCTATTTACGCCGCGCCTTCAAAGATCATCCAGAAGTGTTGGTTATCAATGATTTTCGATTCACCTTTAATGACGAAACCGCGCAAATTGATCACTTAGTTATCTACACCTACGGTTTTGTGCTAATTGAATCCAAGAGCATAAAAGGCCATGTGGAAATCAACCAACAGGGTGAGTGGACGCGCAGTCACGGAAGTAAATGGTTTGGTATGCCATCTCCTATCAAGCAAGTTGAACTACAACAAGCACTGCTTAAAGAAATGCTAAAACAGCATAGAAGTGAAATTCTAGGAAAATTACTTGGTATAAGACAGCAAGGCTTTGGTATGCGTTGCTGGGACCATGTATGCGCTGTCTCAAGTGATGCGGTTATCAACAGAGAAACTATGCCTGCGGCAGTTTCAGAACTGTTAGTTAAGACAGAGTTTTTAGTCGAGAAGCTTGAAAAGGTCATGAATCTTAAAAGCAAATTCTTACGACTGATAAATGTGAGTGATACCCGTCCAGACTTTAATCAAGAAGAACTGAATTCAATCGCTAAGTTCTTAATCGATCGCCATATAGACCCATCTCAAGCTACGACTGAAATAACGTCCGTACAAACACCACAAGTCAAAGAACCTGTTGCCTCCTTTGCCGTTAACAAAGTGGCGGAAGCGAAAAACCTAGCAATAGCGCAACTCACAACAAACAGCATGCTTCGATGCAAACATTGCGGAGAATCAACAAACTACACACCAATGTACGGTAAGTTTGGTTACTACATAAAATGCAATCAATGCACTAAAAACACGCCAATGAAACAAACATGCCCACAATGCAAAAGCACGCAAACAAGAGTAATGAAGGCAAAAGATACCTACACACTACAATGCCAGCAATGTGAAAATAATTTAGAAATCTTTAATGAAAACAAATAATTAAATAACTTCACTTAAGCATATATGAAAAATATAATAACTTTATAGGAAATATAAAAATGTATAGAACTGAAAAGAACAACACAGATGAAATAGGGCGTTTATGGCAAAGATTAGTTCCTCTAGAAAAAAATTTCGACGAGCAAAACTCAGTTATTAAATCTCTGAATGAAGAAATTGAAGTATTAAAAAATAAAACTAAGCAACCTTCAGAGAATCAAACTATTGCACTACAAGCAGCTAGATCTGCGGCTCAGTATAAAGGCAAAATTCAAAGAGCAAAAGAACAAATTGATGTTATCCTTAATGATTCAACGAAAACATTCCAAGAACTAAAGAATTTCCTAGATGAAACAAAATCTAAAACTCAAGTTTTTGAACAGAAAATAGAAGTTTTTGAAGAAACTTTTGAAAATGGAAAAAACTTATTCAAAACGATTAGTGACACGCACGAACAAGTAGAACAAAGAATAACTTATACAAATGAAATTTTAGATAAATATAATGATCTACCAACTAGACTTAATGATGCATCAATACAACTAGACTCCTTAGATGAAATTGACTCAAAAGCCCAAGTAATTTTGAAAAACATAACTTCTTACCACTCAAAAGTTAGAGAGTTAAGAGACGAAATATTAGGTTATGATACTGAAAATGATGATGGTGAAAGCGAAAGGATAGATGGTATAAAAGATGAGTTAGAGTCTAGTTATCTTGTAATAAAAAATGATTTATCAGATCTTAAATTAAATTTAGACAAACTATTATCAGATACAACAAAAAACTACAATTTATTACTGGACACATCAAATGAAAAAATAGGTAGTACATTAAAAAACTAAGAAAACCAATACAATGAGGTGTATCAAAAGATAATAACTCTTTTACCAGCGGCACTAACGACTGGACTCAGTGCGGCTTATAATGAAAAGATAACATCTGAAAGCTTAGAGTTAGAAGCTCATAATAATGCATTTAAAAAAGCAATAAGATGGTTAATTGGCGTTTCATTCATACCATTTTTAGTTGATATTTATCTATTGATATTTTTGCAAAAAGATCTTGTTTCAGTAATTTCTGAAACACCAAAACTAGTACTATCAATATTACCACTATATTTCCCAATTCTTTGGATGGCTTATTCTTCTAATAAAAAGATGAACTTATCAAAACGCTTAATTGAAGAATATACACATAAGGGAGTATTGAGCAAAACCTTTGAAGGTCTTTCGACTCAGATTGAGGAGCTAGGTGATAGTGATACATCTGGTGAACTCAAGGTAAAATTGCTTTTCAACTTGCTACATGTAAATTCTGAAAACCCAGGAAAACTAATCTCGGATTACAAAACGACAGATCACCCCTTGATGGATGCTTTAGATAAAAGTGTTAAATTAGGTGATGCCGTTGAAAAGCTAAGAAACATACCTGGTTTCTCAAAACTGACAGCAAAATTGGAAAAGGAGTCAAAAGAGATTTTGAAAGATACAGAAGAAAAAGTAGCACAGGCGATATCAACGGTTGCGAAAGATGGGACAGGTACAAATCCTTAGGACTAACAGCTAACACCAAGGCAATAGAAGTTCACCTCCCCTGCGAAGTTGCTGAAGGGCGTTGAAGAAAATCGCGTGAGCGAGGCATGGATACCTCGCTAGCTTTCGGGGCACAGGATGTACCATCGGAAGCGTTAGTGATTTTCGAATAAGCACGAAGCCACTAACCAATGCATGTAACTTCGCTAGGGACGCCGGGGGATTTCCAAAAGGGGAACAGGCGTTTTTCCCCTTTTGGTCGGGTGTGGGTTGAAGACCCACGACTTTGATTTACCTCGGCCGATAGGCCGCAAGACTCATATAACCACAGCGATAACCTTGCCAATTCAAACGCTAAACAAACCAGCATTGTTATCGGGTGTGGGGTGAAACCCCACGACTTTAACTTACCTCGGCCGTAAGGCCGTATTGCTCTTCTACACGTCAGTGGAAACTGAAACACCCAACTATCTTGCAACACAAAGATTTTGCTGAATCTTCCAACGGCGTTCCATTACTGGGATAGAGAACCCATAACATATCACCACAATCAAAGGTTGAAGCTGAAAACTCAACTCAGGCCACAACATAAAAGCAGCCGCGCAAGCCACAGTGCGCACAATCGCATGTACAATCGCCACCTTTTGCGCCGCTAAAACACCGTGGACTAACCACATTAAACCTGTTTGCACCGCAAGGGCGAAAGGCAATGCCAGATAATTTTCCATGAAGAATGGAATGCTGATAGCAAAGGTCAGGAAACTCATACCCACTGCGGCTATAAACACGTTATCAAACCAATTACGCTCATGCTTTTTCTTGAACGACATGTTCTCACCGGTTAGCCGAGAAATGCCCATGGCTAAATAGACGATTGAATCCGTTCCGATAAATACCGCCATCACCAAATGTGAAGGCGATAACATAAAACTTAATACAAATAGCAAGATCCACACTATCATGCCAGATAAGGGCATAGCCAAAGCACGTTGTTGACGGTATTCGATTAACTGTTGATCCAATGATGTGTGTTACATGATTAAGCCTCCTTGTTTAGATGACTTAAGTATCTATGTAGTGGCACTGTAGTGGCACACTAATTTTGGCCACCTAAATAGAGGTGATATTATTGCCTCATAGATGACCTTAGGTGAACACATGAGATCGACAACCAGAAAAACATTTAGTGCTGAATTCAAACTTGAAGCAGC
>NZ_JALBYT010000032.1:0-54861 GCF_022690845.1 Shewanella sp. N2AIL
TATTTTCAACTTCTTGCTGCGATTGAATTAAGTGCCATTCTCAACAGAGAGTAAGCCATTCAATTCAACCTAACTCGCCAGCTTGCTTTCGCTGTCTGCCGTGTCAGTGGATGCGCATTATAGGGAGATTGAGAAAGTGCGCAACCCCTATTTTAAGGAAATTTGCAGTTAATTCATATTCTCCAAGCTAGCCACAAGATACTCACCACTTACCCCCAAACTTATCCACACTCGGCTCAATTTTGAGTCAGTTTCAGCTTAATATGAGGTTGGATTGGCCTGTATTACTACGGATAAGGCATGGGGTTTTCGTTGATTATCGAGATCAAGGGTAGGTTCTTGGTGCTGCCTGTTCAGTTTTAATAGGCGAACGGCTGATTAAAAGGGCTCTTTGACGACTTAATCAGAGATACCGGTCTTACACAATGCTGATACTGGTAACTTGTATATTATCAACTTATCTCTTGGCTCTAAGTTGGTTCATTAAAACCGTCATATATATTAAGAGTGTTAACCTTCTTTCATATAGTAGAACCAAATAACAATGCTAAAAAAATACCCGCCAGTGGCGGGTATTTTCTCATTCAGCTATTGCGTTAAACGCTGAGCTTATTCTTCAACTGGCGATACCACGAAGAGTAAGTCACCTTGAGACACTTGCTGACCATTGCTGTTCAGGATGCGCTCGATGCGATACTTCTTATCCTCAGGGTACAGAATCGCACTCTGACGGTTAAAGCCGGCTAAGGTCACTTGCGAGAACATCTTCATCGCTTCTGTGAGTGCTAGCGTTTGATCGACTGTGACTATGTCACCTTCTTTCACGAAATCCGCTTCACCTGGCGCAGAAGAGGTATAGAAGATACCTGCGCCTTGGGCTAACACTTTCAGTTCGTTACTTTCACCAACACGCAGTGACTCAGTGTCCACTTCCACAGTTTCAGCAGCGGCTTCCATTTCAGCGATCAACGCAGGAATATCCAGCTCAGCCATTAAACGTGGCAGATAGTTAGTATCGTAAACACCTTCGTTGAAGGTACCGTCTTTGAGGATCAGCTTGAGTAACGGAATGTTAGTCGCGATGCCTTTCAGCACTACGCTGTCTAAGTATTCGTACAGTTTGGCAATCACATCTTCACGGTTTTCACCGCGCATGATGATTTGCGCAATCAAGCTATCGTAGTATGGCGATACTTCTTTACCTGGCGCAGCAATCGATATGATTTCCACATCTGGATGTTCTGGGAACACACATTCAGTGATCTTGCCTGGATTTGGGATCAGCTGCAGTATGCCATGGCTATCGAGCGCCGCTTTCTCAGCCGTCACACGTACTTCCATCGCATAACCAATTTCTTTCGGCTCTAACGCTTCAATTGAACGGCCAGCTGCAATATCAAACTGCGCGCTAACGATATCAATACCTGAAGTGGCTTCCGTTACTGGATGCTCAACCTGCAGACGCGTGTTCATTTCCATGAAGTAAACTTCGTTTGCATCTAAGTTATAGATGAACTCAACGGTACCTGCGCCCATGTAATCAGTCGCGTCACCTAAAGCACGGGTATAAGCCAGTACTTGTCTCTTCAGCTCATCTGGCAACATAGTTGAACCAGATTCTTCGACTACTTTTTGGTTGTTACGTTGAACCGAACAGTCACGCAAACCTAATACTTTGGCGTTGCCGAACTTGTCACGCAGTAACTGCACTTCGATGTGACGCAGTGATGTCACATATTTCTCTAAGTACAAGTCACCGTTACCAAAGGCAGCTGCCGCTTCGGTTGCGGTTTTTTGGAATAGACCAATCATGTCTTCAGGACGTTTCACAACCTGAATACCTTTACCGCCACCGCCTTGTACCGCTTTAAGCAGTACTGGATAGCCAATTTCGCTCGCCACGTTAACGGCTTGCTCTGCATTGGTCAGAATACCGTGAGAACCTGGCACTACAGGTACATTTTGCGCTTGCGATGTCTTAATTGCGTTCGACTTGTTACCCATAGTCGTCATTGAATGCACGCTAGGACCGACGAAGTTAACACCGTTATTCACACACAGTGCAGCAAACTGCGGGCTTTCTGATAGGAAACCGATACCAGGGTGTAATGCATCCACTTGCTCATACTCGGCCACTTTCAGCACTGAGTAAGCATTCAAGTAACTTTCGTCCGAGGTATTCCCCCCTAAACAAACTAACTTGTCGGTGTCTTTGAGCATGTCCGCTGGCACTGATGTCATATCAGGATCCGACGCCACTAATACCACATTGATATTATTGTCATGCGCCTTACGGATCAATTTCACCGCAGTACAACCACGGGCGTGAACCAATACTTTGTTAATTGGCTTCATTAACTGGCGTGGATCGTTCTGCACGATCACTTCTTCTTCAACAGTTGCTTCAACCACTAAGGTCGACAGTGCATTGATGATCACGTCGTTAATTTTTGCCGAAGGCATTGGCATCAGAGGATCGATACCCGCTAACTGAGAGTCTAAATTGTCGCTGAATGGGTTATGGACTAAGCCCGCCATTGCGCCAGGTACTTTTGACAAGTAGTTAGACAAGGTTGCCGTTGATGGCAAGTAAGCTGGCACTACCATTTGACCTGCGAATGGCATGTTAGTGCCAGACAGGTAGTAAGTTTGCACTAATGGGTGAGTCACAAAACTCGCCTGCGCACCACCAGTACAGTCACCAAAGCCAAACATCAGTACAGGCAATTCGTTATCACGAATAAAGCGCGTGATGCGGTCGTTCACCACAGCCATAGAGAATAGTGCCGCAGCACCTTCTTTAGTCTGCATCCCGCCAGAACTGATAAAGCACACAACGGGTAATTTACGCTTAGCACACTCGATCAACAGCGCTGAGAATTTCTCGGCACTGGCCATATCGAATGCACCGGCTTGGAATGCAGTGTTAGACACAGCCACACCCACGCGAACTTTTTGACCTTTTTCTTTAAAGTCAGCAATACCTGTGATCAAACCACATGGGCGAATGCCTTTATCTAACGCGTCTTCAATCGATAAACGGAAGCCTGGGAAGTTGAGCAAGTTAGCCGACATTTTGTCGCCATTGATCTCTTCGAAATGGGTAAAGAACTGCTTAACCACATTTTCCCAAGTCATGTTGCCTTTACGTTTTTCGTCACGCAGCACTTTTTGGATCAATAAATCCTGATAACCCATGGTCAAGCGGTTCCAGAAGTCCTTACGACGACCGATACGCACTGGGTTGATCGCGCCAGTGTACTTGCTGGTATCGCTTTCGCTATCGAAATACTCAGGCAGTAGACGTTCGAAGAAGTAAGTCAGTACCACGAATAGACTGTCGTTAAGTTGTGGAAAACCCACACTCTTCCACTGCTCTACGCGGACTAATAAATCGGCACGGTTCGATTGACCCATGAAGTATTTTAGCCACTTGTAGAACTTAGCTTTGTCGTTCGAGGTATCTTGTGTCGACATTGCATGGTCAATTGACTTGTGCAGCAGGTTGTTCACTGAATTACGTGACAAACTCTTCGACATCATGGCTTCTTTCGCGATTGACGCTAAGCTACCGACAACGTTGTCGTACAAGGCATTGAAGATCAGAATGTTATGGCATTGCCAAATAAAGTCTTCACGCAGTTCTTCATTCACAACCACATCGAGAACGGTCAACTGATTCAGCTCAGGCCATTTAGCTTGAGTTACAGACTTTGGCAAACTTTCTAAGTGCTGAATCAGCCCTTTGAAGTTGTTGGCCGCATTACTCTTCCAGCGGTGATACAAAGACCAGCTGATGTTAAATAACAGCGCCTTACGTGCTTTCTTATAGTTCTCTTTTGGTTCACCCAAAATCAAACGAGTCAACATGTTACGCTCGGTAGACACTTCATCACGCTTAGCGACAAAAGTAGTCCACAATTTATTCAGTTCTTCGTCATAAACCAGTTTATCTGGGTTAGATAACCAAGCTTGGAACACACGATCTTGTTCCTGTTGGATACGCGCCAACAAATCACCTTCTGGCACACTAGCACGTGACAGACGACCGTATTGCTCTTGAGAAATCGAATGGATACGGCTACGCAGCGTTAAATAACGCAAATAACGATAAGCACTACCAAACAGATTGTGGTGACTGGTTGGGCTCGTTGCCACAGCCAATTCTGCGTTCAGTTCCAAAGCCATCAAGTTTTTAGATGGATTTAGGAAACGAGTTAAGCTGCGGTCATAATGCTCACGTAAATCTTTAGATTCACGCACAAAATTCATTGCTGCACGCTCAACCGCTTCTACGCTGCTAATAATAGCGCGGCGCAAATTGTGCTGACGCTCATCACGGTCACCCGGTGAAAAGTCGATGATACCGTCGATACAGCCTGAGGTATAAAGCTCTTCTGGTGATACACCCACAGATTTCGCACATTCTTGCCAAGATAAGTTGTACTTACGGGCAATACTTTGCAGACCTTGTGGCTGGATCGTGTTGAAAATACCGTCACGCAACGACAACAGAATGTTCGCCGCCGCTAATGGAATCGCACCACCAGAATAACCGGCACCGATCACAATACCGACTGTCGGTACGTCAACGTTGGCGCTTTCTGCGATAGCTTTAGAAATTGAATGCGCTTGGTTTTGGCTGTTAGCGATTTCACCAGCATCAGCTCCAGGAGTATCAATTAAATAGATAATAGGCATAGACAATTCGGCAAAATGACGAATTGCTTTACAGGCGGCGTAATGATGCTCAGGCATCCAAGCACCGTTTGCGGTAGTGCGTTCTTGGGCGATAAAGCCAATACGACGAGTGCGTGAACCAAAGTTCAGCTCGACCTCAGCACTGTAAAAAGAGCCCAAGTGAGTTTCAGTAATCAAGCGACCTTTAAGATCGGCAATGATACGTTTTGCACCAGGACGACCTTTATCTTGGGTCGGCTGGATCACTTTAGTAACGTAACCGTCGACATCTAACGATGCCAAGTCTTTCAAGTTTGCCTGGATGGCATCCTCATTTAAAAGACCTTTAATTTCTTCCGATAAACTCTGTTTACTGTGCTTAGGAAACAGAGAAAAATCCTTTGCCAAATGCTCGGCTTGTAAAAAAAGCGGATCGGGCGTTTGGGCTTGAGTCATGTGTGTGGGCTGATTATTGCTGGTCATCAAAAGATCCTCTGCTTAGCCTCTGAAAATTTTTAGCCAATAAATATAACTTTGTTATCCCGTCAAATGCCATTAAACTGCATAAGACGCTATGTTCCAAATATGAGACAGTGGGAAAAACATGCCAGATTTAAACGGTATGATGCTATTTGCAGCCGTAGTTAGAGCTAAGGGATTCTCCCAAGCTGCACGTGAAACCGGCCACCCAAAATCCACCATAAGTCGCAAAATCGCGCAGCTTGAAGAACAACTTGGCGTGCGATTGCTACAGCGCGACACCCGTAACTTGAGTCTGACCCAAGTCGGGGCACTCTTTTACCAACACTGTGATTCCATTCGCAATGAGGTGGAAGCGGCCAAGGCTGTTATCGAGAATACTCACGATGATGTGTCAGGATCATTACGGATTGCGATCCCAGTGTCATTTAGCCAAGAACTTATCGCTAACCTCTGTAGCGGATTTATGCGTTTATATCCCAATGTTGAATTGGATGTCCAGTTTACCGACAACGATATTGGTTTAGTCGGCGAAGGATATGACATAGCCATCAAATATGGCCCACTTCAATCGTCGGACTTAGTCGCACGATTACTGTTTGAACGCCAACCGATTTTAGTCGCAAGCCCTGGTTACTTAAAACTTAAAGGCACGCCCGCAACGCCAAAAGAACTCAGCCTGCACAGTGGTATTTTATTGGGCACTTCTCGCTCGGCGCCGATTTGGCCATTGGGTAAAGGTTCGCGTAAAACCATGGCGAACTTCCAACGTAAAGTACGGGTCAACAGCCCTATCATGGTGAAGCAATTAGCCATGGATGATTTTGGCATCGCCATGCTATCCAATTCGGCCTGTAAGACCGAACTCGCCAATGGACAGCTAGTACCGATTTTACAGGAATGGCCAATTGAACCCTTTAAGGTTTACGGGGTTTATTCGAGTCGACGTCAACTGGCCACCAACATCAGCGTCTTCTTAGACTTCTTCGTAAAACGCTTTAGCAGCCAAGAAAGTCTGCAATCCCTCATGGGTTAAAGTTTCCTGTCGCATAAAGGAAACCTGTTTCAAAAAAGCCTAATAAAAAAGCCTAGATCTGAGTCTAAGCTTTTAGCATCACGATTCATGTCAGCCAAGTAGGCAGCTTCATACGCTATTCTCGCAAGGTTTAGATACGCGATGCTTACGCGACCTAAGGAATAACCTGTTCCAGTTTTAAAACTTCTTTAGTGATGGCTTGACGCAATGGCAAACCTGCGGCGTCGGGTATATCCATATTCATTGCAAAAAACCACACATTATCATCGAGTTCTACCCAACCCACCCACCAGCCAATACTTGGTTCAGCTCTGACCGCATAGCCGGTTTTTGCGCGAATAATATAGTCAGAATTCGCCTCGGTGAGCATGGCCTGCTTAACGATTCGTTGACTGCGCTCTGAGGCATGGATCTTGTTGTGATAAAGCCGACGCAGGAAATCAATTTGCTCAGTGGCAGAAATCCGAATACCGCCATCGAGCCAAAAGCTATCTAAGTTACCCGAGATATCCTCATTGCCATAATCGAAGGAGGCGATCATCTTCGACATCCGCGCCTCACCAATTTGGCGGGCAAACTCTTGATAGACAGGCACAACCGAATACTTCATCCCGGTAATCAAGTTGTGGTCACGATTCCAAGTGGCGATATCACGACTTTTACCATCCCATTTAAACACTTGATGCTCATCCTTCACCACACCCAGCTCGAGCGCAATCAAGCTATTGGGGATTTTAAAGGTCGATGCCGGTAAAAAACCTTGATTGGCACGTTTGAGATTGTTGGTGTATCCCTGTTGCTTGTTTTCGTTCCACAGCACCACCACGCCCGAGGCTTGTTGGGACTTAGTTTTTTGCGGTTTAGCTTGTTGTTGCTTAGCTTGTTGCGGTTCAACTTGGTGCTGAGTAAAAATGGCATCCCAACTGCGGGTTTCTTGCCACTCCGTCTTCACCGCGGTTGAGGCAAAAGCTGGGGCAGCAAAGATTGACGACGCTAACAGTGAGGACATCACCAACACAGTCGATATGGCGAACGAACGCATAAAGTCTCCTTGTAGAAAACAAAAAATCCAATGAACTAAAAAAGTGATTAAGGCTATCACTTAGCGTGTTTGCATGCCCTAGCAAACTGCTGACCAATTGTGGCAAAAAAGAGGCAAGTAAGTTCTGCCATAGAAGGACTGATGCCAGCTCCGCCGCCTTTGAAATAGAAGATGTTGAGATAGAAGATATTGGCATAAGATGACGAAGATCAATGAGCATAACTTTATTACCCTCTGCTTGTAGTGCATACTTTTTGGCATAAGAGCCTTCCGCAGGACGAGATGAACATCATTTCCAATCAATAACGTCTAATCACTACAGGGAAATCAAAAATGTTGAAGCCAGTGTTAATGCTAATCCTCGCCAGTAGCTTGATCAATACGGCCAGTGCTGTGCAGCTATTGGGTGATGTTGAAGTTTCCCGCCTACCCACAGCCGAAAAAACCATGGGCGACGTAGTCACTCGCTATCAAGCACTTGACGATGGTCTGGCTCAACTAAGCTCAAAGAAAAACGAAGTCGATGCCACCCAATTAGCGGCGCGCCAAGGTCACAGATTATGGCAACAGGCGGTACGCGATGTGCAGTCCGGTCATGTTGACGACCGACCTTTATATTGGGCGCGCCTTGCCATGCTTAATAGTCTAAAAACCACCAGCGCCAACTTTAAAATGGCCGATTGGCAACAAGACATATTAATGAGTGCGGTTGAAAAGGCCTCACGGGGATTTAGCGATATTCAATATGGTGATGATGTCCAAATCAAAATATTCCTCACGGGTTTCGATCCCTTCTTCCTCGATAAAGATATCACCCAGAGTAACCCTTCCGGCTTAGTCGCCCTCGCCTTGGATGGTTTCCGCTTTGATGTAAATGGCAAAACGGCGCAAATCGAAACTGCTATGGTGCCAGTGCGTTTTGAAGATTTTGACCAAGGACTTATCGAATCACTACTGAGCCCGATATACCGCGATCCTAAAACCCAATTTGTATTTACCGTCAGCATGGGCCGAACTGACTTTGATATTGAACGCTTCCCTGCCCGCAATCGCAGTGCAGCGGCGCCCGATAACCAAAATGTCCTCACTGGCGGCACTAAAACCGCACCGGTTGCCCCCAAGCTCAATGGCAAAGATTTTATCGGCCCGCAATTTGTCGAATTCTCGCTGCCTGTTGCCGCCATGCAAGTAAAAGATGGCCAATGGAAAGTCAACGATAACCACACTGTCACGACCCTTGCCCGCGGTGAGTTTAGTGCAACATCATTGAATGAGCTGCAAAACGAAACGTCAGTCGAAGGCTCTGGCGGCGGTTATCTTTCTAATGAAATTTCCTATCGCGCCATAGTGTTGCAGCAAAAGTTTAATAGCCGTGCGAAAGTCGGCCACATTCACACCCCAAGAGTCAAAGGCTATGATGCCGATACAGAGCAAGCCATAGTCGAACAAGTGCGCACTATGGTGATGCAAGCGGCGGCGAGTTTATAAGCCAAGTCACACTGGCTGAAACTGGCATTGTCAGATAGCGTTCGCTATGATGCGAACGCTTGGCCTGACTCTTATTTCAAGCGCTAATTTCAATCGCTGATTTGGAAGGCTGAGTATAAGAGCGGATTGCAAGAACAAGCGTTCGAACGCAGAAGCCAAGCGCCATACATAGGATTGGCTTCAAAACTGACGCTTCATAACTGATGCTTTTATAACCAAATGAGTGTTAAGCACTCAATGTTTACCTTTAACCGACGAGATCCAACGCTAACCCTATGTTGAAACCTGCAGACTTACTCAATACTTTACGTCGTCGCAGCAGTGAAGCACTCGCCCCACTGACAAAATCGACATACGCAGCCTTGGGCCAAAGCCAAGATAAGTCGCAGCTGATAACGAGTCCACCAGTACAAGATCTGGCTCAGGCACATATTTTCACCGGTTCATCACGCCCACTCTCATCACTGCAAATACAAGTACTAGAGCGAATTGAAGCTTGTTATCAAGAAGCGGAGATATCGCTTAAGCGCGCTTTTCCACGCCCACTCACTCAATTTAGTCTCAGGGGAAAGAGCGCGGGTACGGCTCATCTGCAGCAGAATCGTTTGCGATTCAATCCCGTGTTGCTACGCGAAAACAGCGAAGCTTTTCTAACTGAAGTTGTACCGCACGAAATTTGTCATTTATTGTGTTTTCAGCTTTTTGGCAAAACCAAGCCCCACGGTAAAGAATGGCAATCTTTGATGCTAACGGTATTTAAGGTTAACCCGAGTACCACCCACAGCTTCAATACCACTTCTGTGGCAGGTCGCGACGTGGAGTATCGCTGCGCCTGTGGACCGATTCGGTTGAGTATTCGCCGCCATAACAAGGTGCTACGCGGTGAAAGCCGTTACATCTGTAAACGTTGTAAGGCCCATTTAACGGCGATCTAAGCACTCTTCGCGCACAATCCTCACACCCACTCCACAATTCGAATTTCAGCATTTGGGAATTGCGTGAGTAAAAAGTACGACGCAATTTGCATAAGCAGCGGCATTTCCCTTACCATCACGCCATAAAAGACGAGCCAAAGGCTCGCGTAGTGTTTGTTATTTTGGGATAAATTTTGAACAAAACTTCTTTAACCGTTAATTCGCGGCGACTTTTGTTGTGCCTAATCACTTGGGCCGCGACCTCATCTGTGCCCGCTAGCGCCTCAGTGTCACACCCCAGCAGTTTCAGCCAAGCGAAAACTAAGTCGCAGGCGCTCTACGCCGGAAGTCGCCAAGGCACTCTACCCGCCACCAGTTTTTACTGTGGCTGCGATATTCAGATCAAAGGCAAATCGTGGAAACCCGATCTCGCCAGCTGCGGTTATCAAGTCCGTAAACAGGAAACCCGCGCCAACCGTATCGAGTGGGAACACATAGTGCCCGCTTGGGAATTTGGCCATCAGCTCCAATGCTGGCAAAAGGGCGGGCGTAAAAACTGCGCCGATAACAGTAACGAATTTAATAAGATGGAAGCGGACATGCACAACTTAGTGCCCGCTATCGGTGAAGTGAACGGCGATCGCAGCAACTTCCGTTTTAGCCAATGGAACGGTAAAGCCGACCAGTATGGCCAATGTGCTATGGTGGTCGATTTTAAGAATCGTCAGGCGCAGCCGCCCGTAAACGCCCGCGGTAAGATCGCCAGAACCTACCTCTATATGCAGCAGACCTATGGGCTTAAAATCGCGTCGAGCCAATTAAAATTGTTTAAGGCATGGGATAAAACCTATCCAGTTGATACTATTGAGTGCAAACGCGATAACGCCATAGCGCAAACTCAAGGCAACCATAACCCCTTTGTGCAGAATGCCTGTAATGCGCCACCACTGCGTCAACAATTAGCCGAGTAAGGTCGACAATGAGAGTCCCAAGAATTTATCAACCTCAACCATTAGCCATCAATCAACAGTTGAACTTAGACGAAGATGGCGCGGCCCATATCGGCAAAGTGCTGCGCATGGGTAACGGCGAACATATCAGCCTATTCAATGGCGATGGCCATGATTATCTTGCTGAAATTGTCGATGCAGGTAAAAAGCATGTCACAGTAAAACTGCTTTCCTGTGAGGCCAATTTATCTGAGTCGCCACTCAACTTGCACTTAGGCCAAGTAATTTCCCGTGGTGATAGAATGGAATTCACCATTCAAAAATCGGTCGAGCTGGGTGTTAATACCATTACGCCGCTGTTTTCCGATCGCTGCGGCGTAAAACTCAATGGCGAGCGCCTAGAGAAAAAAATTCAGCAATGGCAGAAAATCGTTGTGAGCGCCTGTGAACAATCGGGGCGCAGCCAAGTGCCCGTGGTTCGCCCAGCGATGGACTTACACGATTGGTGCAGTGAGCCAACCTCGGCACTGAAACTCAATTTACATCCACGTGCCGCACACGGTATCAATGGCTTAGATTTAGCGCACACACGCGTGCGCCTGTTAATTGGTCCAGAAGGTGGTTTGTCAGCGGAAGAAATCGCCATGACAGAAACCTATCAATTTACCGATGTGTTGCTTGGCCCCAGAGTGCTTCGCACTGAAACCGCCTCGCTCACGGCCATTACAGCGCTGCAACTCAGATTTGGTGATTTAGGCTAAACCGCAGCCGCAAGCTGCGCTGGCATGACAGACCCCATTATCCAATAAATGCTTTTTTGCCTGCAAACGGCGACAAATAAGGAACAGATTAATGATAAAACTCGGCATAGTGATGGACCCCATCAGTGAGATCAACATTAAGAAAGACTCCAGTTTTGCCATGTTAATGGCCGCGCAGGACAGAGGTTATCAGCTGTTTTATATGGAAATGGCCGATCTTGCCATGGTCAACGGCGTGGCGATGGCCAATATGCGTCCGTTAACTGTTATCAATGATGCGAGCAAATGGTATGAGCTAGGTGAATCTCAAGACACGCCAATGAGCGAACTCGACGTGATCTTAATGCGTAAAGACCCGCCATTTGATACTGAATTTATCTACGCCACTTACATGCTTGAGCGCGCCGAAGAACAAGGCGTGTTAATCGTCAACAAGCCACAAAGCCTACGCGATGCTAACGAAAAGCTGTTCACCGCATGGTTTAGCGAATTCACCCCAGAAACTATCGTGACACGTGATGCCAAACGTATCCGCGCTTTCCACCAAGCTAAGGGCGATATCATTCTCAAGCCTTTAGATGGCATGGGCGGCACCTCGATTTTCCGCGTGAAGCAGGATGACCCTAACCTTGGGGTGATCATCGAGACCTTGACCTGCTATGGCCAACAATATGCGATGGCGCAAGCCTTTATCCCTGAAATTACTAAAGGCGATAAACGCATTTTAGTGGTCGATGGCGAGCCGGTACCTTACGCGTTGGCACGTATCCCAATGAAAGGCGAAACCCGTGGCAACTTAGCTGCTGGGGGTAGCGGTGTGGCGCAGCCTTTATCCGACAGCGATTGGGCAATTGCACGCGCCATTGGCCCTGAGCTTAAAAAACGTGGACTGATTTTTGTCGGGCTGGATGTCATTGGTGACAAGCTGACTGAGATCAATGTGACGAGCCCAACCTGTATCCGTGAAATCCAAGCGGCATTTGATGTCGACATCACGGGCATGTTAATGGATGCTATCGAAGCACGTATTAACGCCACAGCATAAGAATTTACCAACGAGTTTGTTGATTGTAAGGCGCGAGCACATCGCGAGCGCCGAACCACTTCTAGGGATGTGATATGAGTTTCACCAAAGCGCCACTCTTGTTACTCGGCATCAGTTTGCTGTTATCTACGCCAGTTTGGGCAGATGAAACGGGTCCAACGAAAGCGCCATCGCGACCGAAAAATATCGTCATCATGATAGGTGATGGTATGGGGCCGTCTTACACTAGCGCCTATCGCTATTACAAAGATAATCCTGACACTGAAGAAGTCGAACAAACCGTATTCGACCGTTTACTGGTAGGCATGGCGAGTACCTATCCCGCGAGCGTCAGTGGTTATGTGACTGACTCAGCCGCCGCGGCAACCGCACTCGCCACTGGGGTAAAATCCTATAATGGGGCGATTTCGGTCGATACCCAAAAGCAACCACTGCCGACCATACTCGAAAAAGCCAAATCCCTTGGCCTTAGCACAGGGGTCGCGGTAACGTCGCAAATCAACCACGCCACGCCAGCCGCCTTTTTGGCCCACAACGAGAGCCGTAAAAACTACGACGCTCTGGCACTCAGCTATTTAGAAACCAACGCCGATGTATTTTTAGGCGGTGGTCAAAAGTATTTTCCTCCTGCGCTGTTAGAGCAGTTCAAAGCCAAGGGCTATCAACACATCAGCCGTTTTGAGGATCTCGCCAGCATCACCCAACCAAAAGTGTTGGGCCTGTTTGCCGAAGTACAATTGCCTTGGGCGATTGATGAGAAAGATGCAAGAAAACTCAGCACCTTAACTCAAAAAGCACTCAGCTTACTGTCGCAAAATGACCAAGGTTTTGTGTTGTTAGTCGAAGGGAGTCTCATCGACTGGGCGGGCCACAATAACGACATCGCCACAGCCATGGGTGAGATGGATGAATTCTCCAATGCCATTGAAGTGGTTGAGCAATTTGTGCGTGAACATCCCGATACCCTGATGGTGATCACCGCCGACCACAATACCGGTGGTCTATCGATTGGCGTCGATGGCAATTACAGCTGGAACCCTGAAATCCTGCGTAATATCTCGGCCAGCACAGACACTTTGGCCTTAGCCGCAATCACTGGTGAGCAATGGCAAGCCGATCTCGCCCGCGGTTTAGGCTTTGAACTTAGCGAAGAAGAAGTCGCCAAATTGAACGTCGCCAGAATGCAGGGATTAGAAACCATGGCGGTGGCGATTCGCCATCTTATTGATAAACGTACTGATACAGGTTGGACAACCGACGGTCACACAGGCACAGACGTACAAGTTTTTGCCGCAGGTCCGGCGTCTGAGCTGTTTAACGGCCATCAAGATAATACCGATATCGCCAATAAGATTTTTAGCTTATTACCTAAACCGAAGAAACCTAAAAGCTAAGCGTTAATCGATTCCGTTCATTAAAGGCAACCGCATAATGCAGTTGCCTTTTTTATTGGGTCTTTTTATTAGGGATTTTATTAGGTCTTTGAGTAGGGATTCGATGCAAACTGGCTCAGGCGTGAATAACGGGTATAATGCCCACACTTAAGTTTATAGGTGCCAGTAACCGTGTTAACCAATCCATCGCAAGTCATTATTCGTAATCAAGACAGCCTAAGCCAACATAAAGTGTTAGTGCTCAATCATGAAGCCGATCTACTGCCAAAAGCCCTGCTCGATGTCGCGGCATCGGTCGATGCACTCGCCTTGGATTACCACCATTACTTGCACTTAGCGCCGCACGCCAACACAAAGCTGCGTTGCTATTTCGGCCATGACCTGCCGCACCAAGATCCGCTTGAACGAGAAAAGTACGATACGGTTATTGTTTATTTCCCCAAAGCCAAACCCTTAGCACCTTATTTGTTTAACCTCGCCGCCAATCATCTTGTGCCTAACGGCCAACTGTTAGTCGTGGGAGAAAACAAAGGCGGGATTAAGTCTTTAGTGAAGCTGTTGCCTGAGTATTTTGCGACAGGGATGAAGCTCGATAACGCTCGCCACTGCTTGTTATTTGGCAGCAGCTTAGAAGGCAGCGCGCCGGCGATGAAACTCAGCGACTGGGTCAGTCAGTATCAACTCTCGACGCCACAGGGCGAGATCAGTATCTGTAACTTAGTCGGGGTGTTTAGCGAAAAACGCTTAGATCTGGGCACTGAATTGTTACTGTCGCACCTACCGACACTCTCGGGCCGAGTGCTCGATTTTGGATGTGGCGCCGGCGTGATTGCCGCTGCCCTGCTCAAGGCGCAGCCGAGCTTATCTTTAGAGTGTGTCGATATTAATGCGATGGCCTTGGCTTCCTGCGAACTCACCTTAGCCGCCAATGGCATGACGGCCAAAGTCTATCCTTCAGATGGGCTCGCGCAAACCACTGGGAAATTTAACGGCATTATCTCTAATCCGCCGTTCCACGATGGCCTTGCAAGCACCACCAGCATAGCGCAGAACTTTGTCACTGATAGTGCCAAGCAATTACAACATAACGGCATTTGGCAAATTGTCGCCAACCGCCACTTACCCTATTCAGATATCATTGCCGCCGAATTTGGCCAATTAAAAGTGGTTGCCGATAACAACAAGTACAAGCTGTATTACTTCCAGCACAAGTAAAACCGCTATCGAGAACGCGCTTATGCTTCAGCTATAGGCGCGTTATTGACTACGCCTCATACTCACTCGTATCACTATCCCTGTTTTTTTCAGATAAAGCTTATCTTTCCTCGCGTTACAAAACTCAATATTGTGATCTGCCGCATGTCAGCGATTCCGGTAAACAAGCTTTCATTTACATCAAACTGCCGTTCCTAGCATAGGGATTTGATTTAAAACATCAAAATAATGGCTAAATCGAAAGTTAGCATTAAGTTGCGGCTTACACTGCTATTAGTAGGAATAAACCAGAGATAACACTGCTTATCCCATTCAATTTATTATAAAAAACTATTTAAAAACCACCCCATAGACCATTAACAACAAAATGCCAACATTTGCTGTTTTTGCAGCCAAAAAGGCTTCTTTACCCTAAGTTTCTACTGTTATACTCAAATCAGCTTCTTAAACAATAATAAAACGCAATTACTAGGAATGCCCCTATGCTGGACCCTGAACTCATTGAGCTAAACAGCGATAAGACCAAAGCTGAATTGCGCCTGATCCCTAATGTCCATGGCCCAGTTACCCATGAAGATATAATGCGCCTGTTGTCTTTACCTGAATTCGCCTCCCTGTTTCCACTAGAGCCTGCCATTACTAAAACCGTCGCAAAAATCAACTCTCTGTGCAGTCAAGACGACGGGAAATTTGAGCTCTACGCCACTTTGGCTGAACGCCGCGATGGCACCATAGCAATCGAAATTAGCCCAGATAAAATGCAAGCCAGCCTCAAACTGACCGCAGCATGGGGCGGTAAACAGATAGATTTGCCAGAGATCCTTACCCATCTCAAAAAGAACAACGTCTGCATGGGGTTAAGCAAACTCAAAATTCAAGCGCTACTGAAACAACTCGGTACGCTCAAGGCGGGCGAAGTCTGCCAAAGTGACATCGCCCAAGGTAAAGCGCCAGTCAATGGACTCAATGCGGTATTAGAACGCAAAGTGTTCCTCGCACGCGAACGCTTACTCCAGCCACAAGAGCGGGAAGATGGCAGTGTCGATATGCGCAATCTCGGCTCGCTTATCGTCGTCAAAGCCAATGATCTCTTGATGGTTAAGCACCCCGCCACCGAAGGCACGCCGGGTTACAACATCAAGGGCGAAGTGCTTAAACAAAAACCGGGTAAAGATGCCGTGCTTCAAGCAGGTACAGGTACAGATTTTCATCCCAAAGATCCCAATAAACTCATCGCCACTGTGCCAGGCCAACCCGTCGAAACCCGTACAGGCATGAATGTCGATGATATTTTGCAGCTTAAAGATGTCGATATCAGCACAGGCCATATCAGCTTTAAGGGCAGTATTTTAATCACCGGCGATGTCCACGAGGGCATGCTAGTTAAAAGTTCGGGTGATATAACCGTAATGGGCTTTGTGGACTCCGCGACCCTAGAGGCGGAAGGTGATGTCACAGTCAGTAAAGGCATCATAGGCAGACAAATCAAAGCTAATGAATACTCTACCAATATCCATTCTCAAGGCCAGATCAGCGCCCAGTTTGTGCAATATTCCAACTTAGTGGCCAAGGGCAATATCTTAGTCACTAAACAGTTGCTGCACAGCCATACCAAAACAGCTGGCAGTTTAACGGTCAGCGATCCGAGTGGTCGTCGTGGCGATCTGGTGGGCGGTGTCGCACGTGCAGAGAAAGGCATCACGGCGGTTGTCATAGGGGCAACAGCGGGAACCAAAACCGACGTTTATTGCGCGATGGAACATGGGGAACTTAAGCAAGATCTCAAGCTACTCGATGAAAGCGTTAAAGCTATGGTTGTCGCCAGTTTAGATATTGAGGCTCGCCTCAATAAATTACCCCCAAAGTCAGAATGGCAAGGCGACGCTGTGATGATCGAGCAAATCAAGATGATGCTCGACCAGAAGAATCGTATTTTGGATGAGCGCACCCGTGAAGAACTCGAGTTCGATACCTTAAAACAAGAAGTCGAAGGCTATTACGAGAAATACCGCATCGAAGTGCTTAAACACGTATTCCTCAATGTTGAGTTACATATAGGTCCAGCGAATCATCGCACTGCCCGTGAACACGGCACTTGCTGCATTGCTAATGTTAATCAAGAAATTAACTTTGACTATAACGCCAAGGCCAAAGCTGCACCGACGACTTAATACTCGCGAGGAGTAATGACACATTCACTACTCCTTGCTCATTCTGCCAGACTCTGCGAACGCGTTCAGGCCTCTATCAATCTTCCCTCAGCGTGGCATACTGCTATTAGATAAACTCACGCAGCATGCCAAGTATCTTCTTGTATAATTCTAATCCTTGCCTACTGCCAATGATTGTTCTCAGAGACTGTCTCAGAGCCCATTTTAAACTTCCTAAGGATCTGAAATGACTAGCGTTAAGATGTCGAGTATTGAATGGCCTGCCATTGTAAAATTGACTCAAAATGATGAATTACTTTACCTAGAACACCAAAGGGATTGGCTCGAATTGGCCTGCCTCTATCAGCATCATTTTATCGATACTGACCAATTACTGGACTCCAAAGGCAGGCGCTATCTTATCAGTGCCTGTCCGCAAAAAATCCATGAAGATCCCGTCGGTGAACTACCGCGATTAGTACGCCAAAAACAAGATTTATCGCTCAATGAATTTATCAAGTGGGTTCAAAATCATGCCCAAGCACTGGGACAATGTTGCGTCGCTAAGTTGGCTTTCACAACGATTTCCCAAGGGATTGAAATTGTACGCACCCTCGATGAATAAACGGCAAGCAGCTGAAATACCATCATAAATGGCTAGCAATAACTCAGTTACTCAATAAAAAACACTATGACCTTAAAAGCTAATATCCTCATAGTGAATTCACAGGCATAATTTGCCGCTGTGTAGTAGCGCCGAGTCAACCGACAAAGCGCGGCTAACATGCACTCCAAAATGACCGTTTTCAGCGTCGACTCAAGGGATGACGTTTAAGTTGGCACTAAATATACAAACAGATGGAACCGAAATTGGAACTACTTAAGATTGACTGCTTAGGCAAACAACTGCGCTTAGAAGGCTCACTCGCGGGCTGGCAACAACTCTTCTGGGACAATACCTTAGTCTCACAAAAAGAAGCTTCCGTCGACAATGGCGGCCTCAAGGTTCATGTCTTTGAGCTCACCCACCACAGCAGCCCATTGGCGACCGAAAGTAGCGAGCAAGCCATCGCCATGACAGAAAATAAAATCCAAGTTCGCCTCGAAACCGATCTCGTTTGGCAGCCTTTCCGCCTTGATTACTGCTTGCTGCTGGATGACAAAATCATCGACCAAGGCCGACGCACCGAAAAAGATATTGAACGCCAAACTCCAGAAACGCCCATTGTGAAGCAGCAAAAACTGAGCATGGTAGGACTTGCCTCCCTTGGTTTTAAACTGTTAAAGAGCGCCAAAGTCATAAAAGTAGTGTTAGCGGGCGCCAGCGTTGCCGCTTATTCTTGGCTATTCTCCTTCCAATTTGCCCTTGCGCTTATCGCCTGCTTGGTATTCCACGAATACGGCCATATCCGCGCGATGAAATATTTTGGGATGAAAACCAAAGGAATTTATCTTATTCCCTTTATGGGCGGACTTGCCCTCTCCGATGAGAAAATTAATACGCGTTGGCAAGATGTGGTGATTTCTATCATGGGGCCAACCTTTGGACTCCTGATGTCCATCGCATCCTTGATTGCTTACCACGCTACGGGCAATGTGTTTTTTGCAGGCCTTGCCGCCTTTAATGCGCTACTTAACCTATTTAATTTATTGCCTATTTTGCCACTCGATGGCGGCCATATTTTAAAGAGCATTAGTTTTTCAATGAACAGCATCATGGGCTTGGTCGCCTGCGCCGCCGGTGCCGCTTTCGGAGTGTATATCAGCTACACCTTAGGCTTAGCGCTATTGGGCTTCTTATTGTTAATTGGCAGCCTAGAAATTATTTTCGAGTGGCGTACTCGCCATCAAAGCCATCTGCTGCCATTAGACAGATACGGGCAAATCTTCTCGGTTATTTGGTATTTGCTCACGGTTGGCGCCTTAGTCGGCATCATCTGGCACTTAGCTGGAACGGGCGATGATATGCTCAGCCTGCCGTTGCAAATACTCCGCAGCTAATGTGACTTAACGGCTAAGCACAGCGCAAAGGCAATAGCACTCAGAGACTTGCGCTTGCCTGAGTTATATAAAAACGAAAAACCGCTATTAATAGCGGTTTTTTATTTTTCTGTCGCGCTGTGATGCTTTTACAACCGTGCGTTATTCCTTTGCCAAAGGCGGGGCGATATCGCTGCCACCAAGGGCTTGATAAAGCGTCGCTTGGGCGGTGAGTTGGTTATAGCGATTCTCGAGTAAAGCCGCCTCGGCGCTGCGACGTTTCTCTTGGGCATCAATCCAATTCTGAATACCGATAGCGCCATTGCGGTACTGGCTCTCATAAATGGCTTCAACGGCCGCCGCGGCAATGAATTGCTGCGCCAATTTCTCCCCTTGATAGCGATATTGCTGCTTAGCCGAAATCGCGTTATCGACATCTTCAAAGGCGGAATAAAGCGTCTTGCGATAATTCACCACTGCGGTTTGATAATCGATATCGGCAATATCGTTATTGATTTGCATTTGATTCCACTGCAAAAAGGGCAAGACTAGCCCTGCGCCTAAGCTGCCAACGGGATTACGTAACAACTCTTTTAACTCTGAGGTCGACTCTCCAACACCGCCGGTTAAACTCAGGCTGGGGAAATAACTCGCATAGGTGGCATCTTTACTCGCCAAGGCGGAGCGCAGTTGATACAAGGAAGCCTTCACATCTGGGCGTCTGACTAACAAATCTGCGGGTACACCCACGCTAACGTCCGGCACTGCCACATCGGGGAGTTGCTTAATCTCAACCCAAGTCTCCCCTGAGGCTAAACTCTGCGCCGGATCAGCCGCTGGTGCCTGATTGAGTAATATCGCGAGGGCATTTTTAGCCACAGTTAATTGCTGGATAAGCTGACTATGCGCCGCCTCTTGTCCCGCCATACTGCGCTGCGCTTCGAGCACATTCACTTGCGTCACGGCGCCAGAATCATACTGCCTTTGGGTTAATGCCAGCGTTTGCTGACTGTACTCGATACTCTTTTGGCTTAAATCAATCCGTTGATTTAAATAACCTATCTGCCAATACAAGGATGCGGTGGTCGCCACTAGGCTTTGGGTGGTACTTTCTCTATCTTCGGCACTCGCCAGCGCAGCCCATTGGGCTTGGTCGATATTGGCCGACACTTTGCCCCACAAATCCACCTCATAACTCACGGACAATTTCGCTTGATAGCTCTTAGTCGCATCGCCGCCCTCAAGTGGCTGATTACGGGAAGCACCAAGATTGGCCGATAATTGCGGATACAGATCGTCCCTCGTTAGCCCTGCCTGCAAGCGCGCTTTACGCAGCGTTAAGGTCGCCAGCGTTAAGTCATTGTTAGTGCTCAATACTTGGCTAACCAGCTTATCGAGCTGCGGCTGATGAAACTGCTGCCACCAAGGGTCGACTTTTACTTGCTCGTTCACTGTGGTGTGTTGCCACTGTTCTGGAATTGCCAATGCAGGCGGTTCAAAGTCTGAGCGCATCAAACTGCCGCAGCCACTTAGCAAAGCGATTCCCAAAGCAATGCCCACAGCAATAGTACTGCTACGAAGCGAAAATGGCTGATTAAAAACTTTAGTATTCATGGTGTTATTACTCTCTGGCTAATGCGTCAACGGGATCTAACTGCGCCGCATTGCGGGCGGGTAAGAAACCAAATAGCACACCAATTAAGGTCGAACAGGCAAAGGCGGCAACGATGGAGGTGGTGGAATAAATCATTTGGAAACTGCCCCCCGTTTGAGCAAACACCACGCCAATTAAGTAGGACAAGGCTATGCCTAAGGTGCCACCGCACAAACACACTAAAATGGCTTCGATAAGGAACTGGCGTAAAATATCACTCTGACGCGCGCCCACTGCCATACGCACCCCGATTTCACGGGTCCGCTCAGTCACAGACACTAACATAATGTTCATCACCCCAATTCCGCCAACGACAAGGGAAATCACCGCGATCGCCGAGATCAATAAGGTCATGGTTGCTGTGGTTTTTTCGATGTTCTGCCTAATGGTATCGGTATTGATGGTGAAGAAATCTTGCGTGCCGTGGCGCATTTTAAGTAGCGCGATAATGCCCTGCTCCGCCGCGTTACTCGGCACAGTTTCATCGAGTCGCACTGTGATGCCATCCAAATAGTTTTTACCTATCATACGGCCAGAAACTGTGGTGTAAGGCACCCACACATTAAGCGCATCGCTGTTACCAAAAGCACTTTCTTTGGGTTGAGTCACACCTATGATACGTACGGGTAAATCTCCAAGGAAAATCACTTGCCCTATCGCCGAGTTATTGTCGGCAGCGCTGTTAGGAAAAAGCTCCTTACGGGTGTTGTCATCAATCACCGCATCTTGGGCGAGCGATGCGACACTGGCATCATCCCAAAATTGGCCCTGCGCTAACTCGTACCCTCTTACACGGAAAAACTCAGGTCCCACACCATTCACCGAGGCCGATACCGCTTTATTACCAAAACGTACCGTCGCGCTAGAGCCAATACTTGGGGTCACGCTATCGACATAGGGCAGATTTTTAAGGGCATTAGCATCGGTCGCCGTTAAGGTACGCACCCGCGCCGAGCGTCGATCGCCAAAACCAGAACCGGGGCGAATATCAATTGTATTGGTTCCCATCGAACTGATACTTTTGAGAATGGCCTGCTGTGAGCCTTCACCTAAGGCCACCACAGAAACCACAGAGGCAATACCGATAATAATCCCAAGCATAGTCAAGAAGGTACGTAACCTGTGGGTCGACATCGCCACCAGCGCCATTTTAAGCGCCTCGACATATCTGTCCCAAGAACCCACCCGCGCACGCGACCTGTCTTTCGCTAGCACTGCGCCGTTAGGCTTTTGTGACGCCGTATTTTGTAACGTTGAGCTTTGCGGCTTAGCCGTTTGTTTATCCTGACTGCGCTCATCGCTGATGATCACGCCGTCTTTGATTTCGATAATGCGGTCGGCATATTGGGCCACATGCATATCATGGGTCACGATAATGATGGTGTGACCGTCACTGTGCAGCTCCTGCAACAGCTGCATCATTTCTTCACCACTGTGACTATCCAGCGCACCTGTTGGCTCATCGGCGAGGATCACATCGCCGCCATTCATCAAGGCTCGCGCCACACTGACACGCTGCTGTTGACCACCACTGAGCTGATTAGGTTTATGGTCGAGCCTGTCGCCAAGGCCTAAACGCGTTAACAAATGCTCGGCTCTGTCTTTACGCATCGTGCGCTCTTTACCCGCATACACAGCAGGCACTTCGACGTTGCCTATGGCGGTTAAATCGCCCAGTAAATGATAACGCTGAAAGATAAAGCCAAAGTGCTCGCGGCGCAGCTGGGCTAACTCATCCACGTCCATCGTTGAGGTATCTTGGCCATTGATAAAATACGCGCCCTTTGACGGTTTATCTAAACAACCAAGAATGTTCATTAGGGTCGATTTACCCGAGCCAGAAGCGCCTACTATCGCCACCATCTCGCCACGGCCAATCGACAGGTTCACATCTTTCAGCACAGTAAGTTGCTGCTCACCCGCCTGAAAAGTGCGATAACAACCTGAAATTTCAAGTAATGCCGTTGTCACTGTTAGAACCTCACGCTAGGTGGACGACGGAATTTGCTGCTGCCATCATCGGCGGACGGCATGCCAAGCACGACCTGATCGCCCTCCTTCAAGCCCGCGATGATTTCAGCATTGATTTTGTTGTTAATCCCAACCGTGACATCCACATATTGCACTTGGTTATCGACTAACACAGGTACTTGATACTGCGGGCCACTGGGGGCTTTACGCTCGCCAGACTTAGCCTCTGTCGCAGCGGATTTCTCCCTCGGCTTTATACGTAATATCTGCGCAGGCACTAATAGCGCATCATCGGCCTTAGCTAACACTATGGACACCTGCGCCGTCATGCCGATACGCAAGGTGCGGTCAGGGTTTTCTACATCAAACAGACCATGGTAATAAATGGCATCTGAGTCGCTAGAGCTCATATTGCTATCGTCGCCATCCATCGAAATCGGCCCAGGCTCAATCGCCCTCAAAACGCCACGGTAGGGATGATTCGGCTTTCCAAGAACCGTGAAATACACGGCTTGACCCGGATGAACATTAACAACATCGGCTTCGGAAATCTGTGCTTTAACTGTCATGGTATCGAGCTGCGCCATTTCCACGATTGTCGGCGTCGTTTGATTAGCGTTAACGGTTTGCCCCACTTCCACCGCGGAATACACCACAGTGCCATCCATCGGCGCGGTAATTTTGGTATAACCTAAATCGATTCGGGCACTGTCGACGTTAATCTCAGCCTGTTGTTTTTGCGCTTCTAATTGCTCAAGCTCGGCTTGATAAACCGTTAGATTAGCATCGGCCACTTCATAATCGGCACGGGAACTGGCCTTATCGGCAAGCATTTGCTGCTGGCGGCTAAATTCCAACTTTGCTTGACGGATCTGCGCCTGTTTGGCACGGAACTGAGCATTGATACTTTTGAGTGATGCGAGGGCATTCTTCAAATTATTCTGCTGCGCTAGACTGTCAATTTGAGCAATCAAATCGCCTTTCTTTACTTCATCACCCAGTGCCAGCGGCAAACTTAAAATTTGCCCCGATACCTGCGCGCCCACACTCACCAGTTTAGAGGCCTGCAGCATGCCATTGGCCAACACTGAGTTTTCGATATCGCCACGGCGCACCGCTTCAGTCACATAGGTAGGTGCCGTTTCAGGCTTATGCCACATAAAATAAGCACCGCCAATCAGGAGGATTAAGCCGCTTAACGCGAGCAGCAATTTACGCTTTGAGGATTTTTTCATCGGTATTGTCGTGTCCATCAATGCTAAAGACAGCAAGCATGCATCTTGCTAAGGAACTGAAATTGTTCCAACAGTATATAGAGTTAGCCAAAGACAGTAGACGAAGGAAGTGTCGTTAACAGGTAAAGATTTGCAAATATCTGTGTAAAAATTTGCAAGGCAAGCACGGCTGAGCATTAGGTAGCAATGCCGATTTAGTGCGATACCAAATCGTTAGGCGGTAAATTGTAGGGGTTCGACGTTCTATGATTGTGCCACTTATGGTAGTTCTGCCATGCAAACGAATCTAGATATACAAACTTCATTTAATTCTTTTTCAAGAAAGATCAAGGTCGTGGGGTGAAGCCTTATGACTTTGATGTCGATTTAAATACAAAAACGAACGATCCCATTCGACAACAATAACGCCAAGTACTGGCCATTCTCAGTGAATAACCCAATGATTAACCGAATTAATCACTCTATTCAGCTAATTCATGCTGGCGAGGATCACCTGCGTGGCATCAAAACAGGCGAAACATGATTCGCCGACAGCCAAATTCTGCATTTGGGTGAGTGGCATCACTGAATAGATAACATCTTTGCCATCAATATCTATGGCTAATTCGGCCTTATCGCCAAGTTCAGTCACGCTCAGCAAACGACCGCTTAGGCAATTTTGCCCATCCACTTCACAGGCATGAGTCGTCGCCAGTACAGCGGGGGCTTTAAACAGTAACAACACAGATTTATCCAGGGCTAACTGCAAGCGTTCGCGGCTCGAATGGGTCACTGAAATCTGAATCTGTTGTCCGCCCGCTAAGGTCACGCTGATTTTGTCATTTAATCCAAATGAATCAATGCCATTGATACGCCCCGTTAACTGATTGCGGGCGCTGGTGTTGAGAGAGAAATGCGCCATCACATCCAATAAACTGTGCATATCGACAGACTCATCGAGCAAGGCAGCCAAAGCCATTGCTTGTACTTGGGAGGTGATGGAATACACCTTGAGCAACCGCTCGCCAAATTCGGTGAGTTTAGCGCCGCCACCGCCTTTGCCGCCCTTTTCGCTACACACTACGGGTTCGGGCATGGCGGTGTTCATCTCATTAATCGCGTCCCACGCCGCTTTATAACTGATCCCCGCAAGCTTGGCGCCTTGGCTTATCGAGCCTGTGTTGGCGACCTGCTCGAGCAGGCTTATCCGCCTAGGATTGGCGAAGGGCTTATCCCCGAGGGAAAGCGTAAGTAATGCATGTAAATCCATCGTTTATCCCGCACCCAAGTCTGACTTGAGCCCTATTGTCCTTCATCATCCTGAGGATACCAATAAGATTGCCGAGATATTTCAGCGGATAAATGCCATTAATCCGCAAGAAACCGCACACAGATCACTAATTGATTGCTTAGGGCTTGAATAATCGATATATAGATTGGTATATAACGATTACTTTTTATCACGGAGGAATACAATGAAATCCATTCACCTTAAGCAATTGCTGCGTTTTACCACGGCTTCATTACTCACAATGGCACTGACATCTAGCCCAAGTTTTGCGGCAGACGATGAGCAAGTAACTGTTTTTGCTGCGGCATCACTCACCAATGCCCTTAACGAAATCGGCCAGCAATATGAAAAAGAACACAATACTAAGGTGATATTCTCCTTCGCCTCTTCTTCAACACTGGCAAAACAAGTGGCCAATGGTGCGCCCGCCGATCTGTTTGTCTCGGCCAATCAAAAGTGGATGGATTATCTGGTCGATGCCAAAGCGGTCGATGTTAACAGCCGTAAAACCTTGCTAAAAAACACCTTAGTCTTGATTGCCGAAAAAAATAGCCCCATCACAGAGGTGGTGCTCAATGGCGATTGGGATATCAAAACCGCATTAAAAGGCAGCCGTATGGCCGTTGGCGATCCTGATCATGTGCCCGCAGGACAATATGCCAAGCAAGCCCTCGAAAATCTCAAGCTGTGGCAAGCTGCTGAGCCATTACTCGCCCGCGCTAACAATGTCCGCGCCGCACTCGCCTTAGTTGAACAAGGTGAAGCACCGCTTGGCATAGTGTATTCAACCGATGCGAAAGTCGCCCAGAAGATCAAAATCGTGGCCACCTTCCCAGAGACGAGCTACAGCCCAATTGAATATCCTATCGCCTTAGTCAAACAAGAATCGACCGCAAGCGCCAAAGCGTTCAATGAGTATCTGCAGGGCCCAAGCGCAAAAAATGTGTTTGAGAAATATGGCTTTGGAGTGAATTAGGGTGCTGAGTGGTTCTTTGTTAAGCGGCTCATTTTTAAGCGGTTCTCTACTAAGCGACCCTTTTTTAAGCGACTATGAAATCGCCGCACTGCTGCTCAGTTTAAAGGTGTCATCCGTTGCCGTTATCGCCAGTTTACCCTTGGGCATTTTATGCGCTTGGGTGCTGGCCAGAGTCGAGTTTCCTGGCAAGGCTATATTCGACAGTGTGCTCCATCTACCACTGGTGTTACCGCCCGTGGTAGTGGGTTACCTCCTGCTGATCAGCATGGGCCGCCAAGGCTTTATCGGCCAGTGGTTATATAATTGGTTTGGCATCAGTTTTAGCTTTAGTTGGCGCGGTGCGGCCCTCGCGGCGGCGATAGTGTCATTCCCTTTGATGGTCAGAGCCATACGCCAATCCTTTGAAACTGTAGATATTCGACTCGAGCAGGCCGCACGCACGTTAGGTAGCAGTCGATGGCGGGTATTTCTCACCATCACACTGCCGCTCACCTCTCCAGGGATAGTGTCGGGCATGATTATCGCCTTTGCCCGCAGCCTAGGGGAATTTGGTTCGACTATTACCTTCGTTTCTAATATTCCCGGTGAAACTCGTACAATTCCGCTCGCCATGTACTCTTTTATTGAAACCCCAGGGGCCGAATATCAGGCCATGCGCTTGTGCATTATCTCGATAATGATCGCACTCGCATCTTTACTCGCCTCCCAATGGCTGAGTAAAAAAGCCCTGCAGAGGACGGCAAGCGTATGTTAACAATCAATATTGAAAAACGACTCGGACAACTGCAACTGAAAGTCGATACCCAATTGCCATTACAAGGCGTGACCGCCGTTTTTGGCCGCTCGGGTGCCGGTAAAACTTCGCTAGTAAACCTACTCGGCGGGCTTTCTACCCCAGATAGCGGTGAAATCCGCCTCGGCGACAAACTGCTTTATCAACAAGGTAAAGTGAACCTTCCCCCAGAGAAGCGCCATATTGGCTATGTATTTCAAGAGGCACGGCTGTTTCCTCACTATAGCGTGAAGGGCAATCTCAACTATGGTGTGCGTAAAGCCAACCCAGTGTTATTCGATAAAATTGTGCAGTTACTGGGAATTGAAAAACTGCTCAGTCGGTATCCCAGCACGCTATCGGGCGGCGAAAAACAACGGGTTGCCATTGGCCGTGCCCTGCTAACATCGCCCGACATGTTGTTGATGGATGAACCGCTGGCGTCACTCGACTTACCCCGTAAACGCGAGTTACTGCCCTACCTGCAAACCTTATCGCAGGAACTAAAACTGCCGATAGTGTATGTGAGCCACAGCCTAGATGAGATCTTACAACTGGCGGATTATATGCTGGTGCTGCATCAGGGAAAATTGATCGCCCAAGGGGCCTTAAGTGAAGTGTGGAATAGCGAGCAAATGCGCCCTTGGGTGCCATTGCAGGAACTCAGCTCACTCCTCAGTGCTAAGGTTGCCGACAGACATCCAGACTACCCCATGACGCGACTCGTGATGGATGATGGTAACCATCTATGGGTAAGCGGTTATCTGGCTGAAACGACTAAGAAACTCAAAGTACGTATTCAGGCAAACCATGTCTCGGTTTGCACTGAGGTCCCCAAAGGATCGAGTATCCGTAACCTATTGAAGGGAGAAATTAAAGAGTTATACCCCAGCGATAGTGGTGAACAAATCCAATTAAAAATCGCCCTAGGCCGCGATGAACTTTGGGCCAACATCACCCCTTGGGCCTGCGATGAACTGCAACTCACCCATGGCAAAGCGATTTATGCACAAATCAAAGGCGTGACCATGACACAAATGGATATCGCCGAATCCCACTAAATCGACCTACTGCCAAATTTCAGGTACAAAAAAACCGACGCTAGGTCGGTTTTCTTTCCTTATAAATCAGGTTTTAAAGTTAGAAATGAAAAACTCCGTTCCTAGCTGATACAAAGAAATTTTTAAAAAAAGATCATATAAATCAGTACAACTAACATGGCAAGTAATACCATTTTCACATGTTCACGCTTTAGGCTCTCCTGTTTCTCACAAATCGCGTCAGTTGCTTTATTCAATAAAGCATCAACAAGAGGAAAAATCACTTTATAAACATACTTAATAAAACCAATCACTGTAACAGTAATTAATAACAAGATATTTTTTAACTTACTCAAAGCATTATTCACATGAATCTGAGACTCTTCAGCATTGAAGCTTGGCTTTACTTTACCAATTGACTTATCTGTAACGTTTATCGACTGAATTTCTTTATAGCGTGGTGAAAAAATACAGCAAAAAATACCAAAAAAAGATGTAACCAATAGAATACTCGCAACAGAAACAAGATCTCTACCTCTAACAGGTATCATTCTAGTAATATCTTCAAATGAAATAGAAAAATTATTTAAATCAAAATTACGACCAGTGAACGCAGCTGTTTTCTTAGCCACGTCATAGATATCATACAGCTGCGCAAAACACCAACCGGCAACAATCACAATAAAGGATAAAGAAACAATCCTAGCTGCAGTACGATTTATGCCAGTAATATTAACAATACAACCTATAACGGCTAAAAAAATGAGAAGTTTTGGGTTAGAAAGTGAGTATAAACTTATCGTTTCATTTGACCATCCAGCTAAATCTGTCAAGGGCAAAAAGGTACCAATAAGAAACATCAAAAAAAATGTGGTACCTAATTTATTCATTACCCTAAAATTACCAAAAGCGCTGGCACCAGAGCGACCAGCAAGGCTTTGATTTTCCATTTAATATACCTGTTTATAATTTATAATTTTGATAAGGCAATAAGCAAGCCAGATTAACAGCTTGGCGCTGAAATTAACAATTTCGGTTTAATCATATCTGGGGTTGCTTTGGATGAAATACTAATAATATTGACCGACACTGAGCGTCCACATAAGGTTTCAAGTGCTAAGCTTTGCGTAGACCCATCAGGCAAATTATTTTTAATCGCAACCGTCTTCCCTGATGATTTTATAAATACTTCAAAATGAAGTGTGTTAATCGTATAGCTTACAAACCTATCTTGCCCAATTAGATCAATTACAGCTACACCATCATCTGGCAAATACATATTGACCACACTCTCTTGCACCTGCTCAATAGTCGCATTATAAGGGCCTTGAAGCTGAACTACATCAGAGACTGTTGCAGGGCTTTGAGCTATAGCAATGCTTGAAACAAGCAATAATGATAATGGTACTAAAAACTTAAACATATTCTCTCCATTGATAAGTTAACGTCCTTGGTATAGTGAACAGCATACTGCCGCCTGTGCACCATTAGTGTTGACACTTCAATACTATTTTTTAAGTATTATAGATTGAGCCAATCTGGAATGAATTTAGCTTAACGAGATAAATAACTTAAGGAAGATACGTAATTCAATCAAAAGAGCGTAACGAATAGTAAAAAATAAATTAATCAAATTATTTTTCAACTGAAGCAGTTAACAATCTTAAGCAAAATAGACTACCCAAGCGTATTAATAAGTAAGGACATCTGAAGTGAATCGCAATGTTTATGATCGCTTTACCGACACGAGATCTGAAAAACAATCGCTACATTTAATTTTTCTAATTAAAGCTGTAAACCCTTAAGAATTGACTAAACTTGTCGAGTACAGTCTCAACCTACAGCACTGCAATCGCATTGAGTGCTAATGGCAAATAAATATTTATCAATAGCTTAATACAAGCTAATTTATCACTACACGATGTGGATTTAGTTGTCATTTGCTAAGGTCTTACTTATGCCTAAAGCTCCACTTCAAACACAACCAAATTTCAGGTACAAAAAAACCGACGCTAGGTCGGTTTAGTTCCTTCATCAGAAGGATTTGGTACCAGTGGCCAGACTCGAACTGGCACGCTTTTAAGGGCGCGGGATTTTGAATCCCGTTTTTAAAAATTTTTGACCTTATTGATCAACAACTTAAGTTGATGTAAAATAGTACTATGTAAAAAACTATGTAAAATTAGATAAATCTTATGAACAGTGAATACATAAAACTCGATGAATTTTTAGCTATTTATAAGCTAAAACAATCAAAAAATTGGTACTTGAGATTTAGAAATAATGGACAAGAATTTAGAAAAAGTCTAAAAACTTCAGATCAACTTCAGGCAACAAGAAAAGCTTATTTCATTGCTGAAGCTTCAAATGAAAATGTTGAAACTGAATACTTAAGTAAACCTTCGCAAACAATTTCGACAATTTGTAGAAATGTTTTAAAAAAACTTGAAAAGGAAATAAATAAAATTGAAAGTGAAAACACTAAAAAAAATAGAAATAAAGATCTTTTAAGATACAAAAGAATTTATAGTGAACTATGTGAAAATTTTAGTAAAACTGATATTAAAAATTTTGATTATACTTGTTTATTAGTTTTTTACAAAAGTTATGAAAGAGAAATCAGTTCAACTCAATTAAGTTATATCAATTTAGCTATAAAATATATTTTTGAATTTGCATTAACAAATCGATTGATTAATGTGATACCGCCTTTACCAAAAATTAAAGTAAAAAGCGCGGAAACTGGTACATATTTCAATAAAAATGATTATGAAAAAATAATAAGACATTTCAAATCAAAAGAATTAAAAAAAGGCATTGCAACTGAAAATAGATTTTTACTTGAAAAAGTATTCAGATTTATCACTGAAACTGGAGTTAGAACAGGTGAAGAAGTTACAAACATTCAATATCAAGATATTAAAATTGAAAGTATAAATGAAAGAAATTATTGGACTTTAAAAATCAAAGGCGGTAAGCGAGCTGAGAAGGACAATGTAAAACGAACGATTGTAATTAGTGAAGAAGCTATGAAAATAGTTAAAGAAATTATTGACTATAAGTTTGAAAATGATTCTGAAATAAAGTCTGACAATTATTACATAAAGCATTTAAAAGATAAAAAAGACATTTACTTGTTTAAAAGAAAAAATGGTGTAACGCCTGACTTTTCAACTTTATTCAGTAAATTTAGAAAAGAAATATCTGATGAGTTAAAAGAAAAAGATATTGTTTTATATTCTTGCAGACATACTTTTATTACAAATAAACTAAAAAAAGGAGCTAATAGAAACATAATAGCGAAACACTGCGGAACGTCTATTGAGATGATTGAAAGACACTATGACCATATCATTTCAATCATGACACCAGACGAACTGCTAGATCAAAGTTATAAAATTGATGAAAATATTTATTTAAAATCATTAAATAATGATGAAGCTGTAATTATTGATGAAATTAATTTAGATGATATTGAGCGTTTAGAAAACCTCATAGAATCTTAAGTTTCACTGATGCTGTGTTTTAAATGAAAATACAAGTTTTATTAAAGTTAAGTATCTCTATTTTTAGTTATTATAATTTTTTAGAAAGTCAGAGTTTACTCAGATATTCTAAAAAGTAATAATATTTTTATTTTAACCCTAAAGTCCTGTTAGGCTCTTTTTATTTTAAAAAATGGTTACACCATTTTATTATCTTTTAATTTTTGCTCTGGGAGCGTAGCGACGGGTTCGAAGGGGTTTACCCTTTCGCAAAGGAGGGAGAGAGCGAAGCGAATGTGGTTTAAATAAGCGTAGCGAAATTTAAAGCCCCTATCTTGCTAGAGTGCTTTTGATTCAGTATTTTAAAGCTATTGATTTTATTTTTTTATATGCAACATTTAAATCATAAATAACAAAAAAAAGAGAATTAAATTTATGATTAAAAATTGGATTATAAAAACTCAACAAATCAAAAAAAAAGAGCAAGGATTTATAAATCATGTAAATTATTTAGCTGATAAAAATCGTCCTTCGCATTTTCATTCTGATATAAAAATACTAAATAATAAATCTGCTAATATTTTAAAAACCTTTGACGATAGAACTCTTTACAGAAAGAAAAATGGTTTGAGGGGTGGTGGTGTATCTAATTATGCTACAAGCTTTATAATGAGTATCCCACGCGATATTAAACAACCTTCTGTTGATGATTGGATTAAAATTTCTAGAGAATTAATAAAAGACTTAGCTAAAACTAATAATATTGATGATACTACAATGAGAGATCATATTCACATTGTTTTACATGATGAATCATGTTCTGATGATAAAAACTCGCATTTACACGTTTTAGTTTCTAATGTGATAAATAATGAAGTTGTTAAATCTATTTCTCAGTTTAAAACAACTCATGCTATGAAGAACAGCTTTAATCGCTCTATAAAGCTCGTTCTCGACGAAGATCATCTTAAGTATACGCCTAAGCAAGAAAATCTCTCTAAAGTGCCTCTGTGGGTTTCTAGAACTGAAAAAGCTAAGAGGATGAATGCTGTTATTGATGATTTGAAGAAAACTTATAAAAATATCAAATCTGATATAACGAGCTGGAGTAAGTTATTTTTATCAGATCTGATGAATTTAAAACATATAACAGCTAAAAAAGCAGAGAAAATAGCTATTAATTTAAACGCTCTAGAACAGACATCAAGCTCTGTATCAATGCAATATGATGACTTGGTTGAACAAATAGAGAATTTAAAATCTGATGCTTCTGGTGATATTAAAGTCTCTACAAAGCGACATAGACGAACTAGAACTAGAAATAGATAATAATTATTAATAATAAACAAAGATAATATAATCAATTAAATATAATCAAGCTTTTCATCAGATAAATATGAATGAAGCGAAACGAAACAAACTCTGTTTGTGTAGTGTAGTGAAATGAATTAAATAGTGATCAATATACAAAAAATAGTTAACGATAGTGTAATCTCAAAAAAGTTAACAAACAGGTTTAAAGCGGTTAAAGACTGTTACAGAGTTTGAAGTCCAGTCACGCCAAGGGCTGTACTGATTATTTTGTGGTAACTTTTTTATATATTGCGTGTCACTTTTTTATGTTTTGTGTGTTGCTTTTTTATTTTTGATAAAAATCAAATCATCGTTTGTGTGTTGCTTTTTACTATATTAACACTTAGTAATATTAACTATTAACCGTCATTCCTGCCCCCAAATATGTCCATTCCTCTAAATGCGAATTATGATAATCAGCAATTTTACATAAAAATAATGAGTGAAAAAAGCAATAGCTGACCCTACTATTTACCATAAATATTAATTATGCAAAATAATTTACAGGAGAACTTAAAATCTGTAAAACTATATTAATTCATTATCCAATAATGTACCATCCTGAAATTTGAAATAAAAATAATTTTCAAGAATTTGTTCTATAAAAAATGCGTCTACGTAATTAAAGCCATAGAGCCTACCATTGACCAAAAATTCCTCAACGAAATAACCTGAAGAAATTAATAAGTGTAACCTTAAATCCCTTGGTAAAGTTTTATCTTTCAATGCCAATATAAGTGCAAATGCAGCCGATATACTATCATGAGGCACCGCGCCCCATTTACCCAAAAAAATGCAAGGTTGTTCTATCCATGCTTTACAAATTAATTCATTTGACAATTTAGCAACATCAATGCTTTTCAAATGTGGTTGAAGTAGAAGTAGATTCTGTAAAACAGTAGCTTGATTAGCTACGCGCCAACGATTTATAAGTGGTCTAAAAATAGAGCGAAATACCTTTTTATTTAATGAAAACCTTTCATTTGAAAAGTTAAATTTATTATTTAATTGCCGATGATCGACTAACTCACTCTCGATATTAAATTTTTTATCATCAAACCTTTCCGCAAAACTTTTTTCACCACCAACAGCAATATTCCATCCGATATTCTTACAAGGACGTAGTGACTCTTCAAGGATTGCGGCATGCTCTCTTGTTTCAAAAGACTTATAAATAACTAAATCTAAATCATGTTCCCTTTCATTAAATGCTTTTTGGAGTTTATGATTTTTATGTGCGTTTATGGCTAACCACGCCCAATGTTCAGCTTTTCTTCTGCTTGGATTATTGGTAAGTCCAATATATCCATAATTCACATCATGATCATGCTCTTTGAATCGTATATGATAAATATAATGAATCATTAGAGAAACTCTTCTTTAAGTTCATTTAGATCAAAACTATTTACCATTTCATTTTCAGTCATTAAATCTTCAGCAGTGACTTTTTTACCGAGAACATTATACACAAGTTGCATAACTTGATGATAAACTATTTTTAATTCATCGGACGTGAAATCATTTAGGATATGAAACCTAAAGCCTTTAGACAACATTTGTATCTTTACTAAGTGTTGATATTTACCGTTTTTCTCTTGAAATAAAATAAGAGCCCCCCACGCCAATGCAATATTTTTTTGTTTTCTATTCAACTTTTTAGTTAACAGCTTAACATCGTCAATGAAATACTTAGGAGTATTGCCAATAATGGATCTAGCCTCCTCACTAGAAATACCAACATCTTGGAGGGTAATAACTGCACCTGATTTGGTCCAAAAATTAAAAAATGACATGCTATGCTCCTGTATTGAAAACATCTTAATTATACATCTAACAAAAAATACAGCATACCATGATTGGAGAGATCGAGATAGTAAACTTGCTGAAGCTCACAGCTAAAGCTAGATATTTGACTAAGTAATCTCCCACACTTAGATTAATCTATTTAATTATAACCTAGAAACTATTTAACTAGAAAACTACTTAACTCACAAATATCCAGAAGTGTTCTACGTTGAGTATGATAGTAAAATTTTAACACCTAGTCGCAGAGTAGTATGTTTTGTTTTTCACATTCTAAAACTGGTGAAGAATCTAAAATGTGACAAATCAGTATAAATTTTTATAACTATCACTCATTAATAATATTATTTTGATGATTAAAGATTTATTGTGTGTAGGTGTTGACAAAACATTTCAGTATGATAACAATTAATTATCTAACTAAGAATATATAAAATGAAAAAAATTAAAAAAAGTACGGAATCTATGCAATTATCATCCATTATACATGCGCCGATTTTTGCAACGTCAAATTATAATGTCGAAGAAAAATCAAGAAAGTTAGTTAGCTATGAAGTTTCAAGAACGAAATACGAGAGAATAATTTATAATGGTTTAGAACTTAATGCATCTGATGATTTCCCATTATTTGCAATTATAGTTAGCAAATATCAACAGTCGAAAAAGTTTAGTATTACATTAACTGATAAAGAGTTATTTGAAGCGTTAAAACTGTCCAAAGCTTCTAGAACTGAAGCGAAAAGAAAAGTATTAGTAAAGAGAATAAAACGATTAGAGTTTTGTCATGTGGAGTTATTCTATTATAAATCAGGATGTGATGATGTAGATAAATATTCAACCAGATTGTCTTTTCCGCTATTTGAAAGTACTTTTTACGATACTGATACAAAAGAGATTAAAATTGAGCTGAGTCGAAAGCTTGGCGTAATAGCTACTGCCGAATTTTCTGAAGAACTGATCGATTTGACTGTGTATTATAAAATAAAAACTCAATATGCAAAGGCCGTATATCTATTTTTACAGACTAAAAAGTTTAAAAATCAGAGCTGTTTTTATGTTGATTTACATAAATTTTTGGAACGATTTGGTCACTCGAACATGGAAACAAGAGAGAAAAAAAGAAAGTTAAAAATTGCTCTAGATCAACTTGTTAGTTTAAATCATATTTCAGGTTTTGAGTTTGAAAAAATTGATGATATTGATAAAGTTAAAATTATAAATAAAATGAAAAAGGAAAAGGAAAAGGAAAAAGGAAAAAAGAAAAAAGTCAATGATAAAGCTGTTCATGTTGATGAAATGAATTCTGATGATATAGCTCGTTTAGAGAAGCTTGAAGAAGTTTAAATTTCGAACATAAAAAAACCCGCAGAAATGCGGGTTTTTTATGATAACTGGTAGCGCTGGTCGGGGTCGAACCGACACTCTTATTCAGAACGGGATTTTGAATCCCGCGTGTATACCAATTTCACCACAGCGCCAAATTTTGTACTACTCTACAACACTATGTAACAATTTTAGAGTAGATTTTTATTCCGTAAATCTTTGTTTTAAATGTGTTATATCATTTAAACACAGTGCGTTTTGAATCCCGTGTGTCTACCGATTTCACCACACTGGCATATCAAATATGCACTTAGAAGCAATCAAAACAACTGGCTGTCTCTAAGTGCTGGGAATTATACCTTTGCCCATGACAATGGCAAGTCTTTTGCCGCGACTTTAATACAAATAGCATTTAACCGCTCAAAAATCATGCTCTTGGGGTTATTCTGCGCCATGGGATAACAAAAAGGCGGTATATTCTTTATCACTTTTTTGGATATGGTTAACCAGCCAAGCCTTCAAGAAAGTCATTAATTCGTCGGCAACATCTTCCCCTTTTACAACCCTCTTTTGAAAATCAAGTACTTGCCCGACTAACTTGCCGTGCTTTTCCTTATGACTGTCGGTTTGTGGGTAGCCAAAACGGGCAAAGAGCTCTTCTTCATAGGCAAAGTGATTGGCGGTGTAATCCACCAGCCCTTGCACGATACGTTTGATGGCTTCGAGTCCATACTCTTCGTTTAATGTGCGATGCAATTCATTGATCAGCGACACTAATCGTTGATGTTGACGATTGATCTCTGGCATTCCTATGTCTAACTCAGGCCCCCATTTCACAAACAGTTTATTTTGTGCCTGACTCGAATTAAAAAATGCCGCATTCACATGGAATCGGTGCAGCAAGGAGCCGATTTCCTGCGACATGTTATACACTTTCAAACTCGATAAGTTAGTGTTGTTGGTGTGGGACGCATTACTTAGGGCGAGCTCTGCCATCACAGTGATATTTTTATTTATCTCTTCAGCAACTGTGTGTTGTTGCCCCGATGCCGTGGCGATTTGATGGGACATATCGGTAATGGTCTCTACCTGCGTGACGATTTGTCCGAGCGCGCTGTGGGCTTGATTCACCATCTCAGCGGTTTCGTCGGCAATGACCACGTTTTTCAACATGACTTCAACGCCATGTTGTGCACCTTTTTGTAATGCGGCGATTTGTTGTTGGATTTCCACCGTGGCTTCAGATGTCCGTTTCGCAAGATTACGCACTTCATCGGCGACAACGGCAAAGCCGCGACCATGCTCACCGGCTCTCGCACTTTCAATGGCGGCGTTTAAGGCGAGTAAATTAGTCTGCTCAGCCACCTGCGAAATGGTTTCGATAATGCTACTGATATTGTTGCTGTCGGCGGCCAAGTGCTCAATTACGGTTCGAGTGCTATGGATCTGCTCTGACATAGCGCCAATTTTAGTGACTATGCCATTCATGATTTGGTCGCCATGCTTAGCAGAACTTTGGGCAATGTCGGCAGCTTTCGCCGCACTGACTGCATTTTGCGACACAGCTTGCACGCTTGAAACCATTTGCGTCATCGCACTGGCGGCCAGTTCAGTTTGATGCTCTTGCTCTAACACACCTTGTTTGGCCTGCTCACTGATGACCTTAATATCTGAGGCGACTTTTTTCATGCCTTCGCAGGTATCAGACAAAGATAAAATGGTGCGGCTAACATCCTCGCCCATGCGATTAATGCTATGCACAACCTTAATGAAGATGCCCGCATCTTTCTCTTCTAATTGATAACTTAAATCCCCTTCGCCTAAATGATGGGCGGCGCGCTCAAGCTGCCTTAAATTGCGAATTAATTTATTGATGTTGAAAATTAAAATGCCGGCGAGCGCGCTTAAACACAGGATGGCGACAAAGTGCCCTGTGGCAACTAAACAATAGAGTGGATAAATCAGCAACAGCAGTGGCGCAAAGATAGAATTATATCCCATTGAATCCTTACGACTTTTATTAGAATCCATTTTTTACTCCTTTAAAAACTGATATTGCCGCATTCATATTAAACAAGGGCGAATAGATGGAATGCGCGTTAACTAAATAAATAACGAACTCATTGAGTAGGTTAATCCTAGACGCTAACAGAAGATGAAACAAAGCCAAATTATTTGAACTCATCACTGTTAAGCATAGCCTTAAACTTGACCAAGATCACAGAGTTAACTAAGAGTTATCGCTTTGTATTCCTATGTCGATTTTTTATTGATCGAGATCAGTATTTTGGCTATCGAATATCGCTAATTTAGAGAGGACTTCACAGGAAAGAGGATTTCAGTCATGGCATTTTGGTTAGATCTAATGTTTGGTAACCCCATAGGCTTACTTTCAATGATCGTTATCTTTAGCACAATAGGGATAGTGTCCTATATCACTTGGATGTTCATTGTGAAGTCGGCACCGAAACAATAGTTTTTGCTCCAGTTGTTCTTCATGTTCTTGTATAAATGCAAAATCTAGGGGGTTTTTATCACCCCCATTTTTTGTTATCTCACTTTTCCGATTAGTGCAACTTACCTAAGCCAGTACTCATGCGAGCGAGACAAAACACGCCTATGCAGCGTGTTTTCTGTTTTGTACTAGGCCATTTAAAAACTGCGGACGTGCCTTAATCAACGACTGCATTTCCTCTTGGCTCGGCTCACCCGCAGGTAAACGCAGCACCTCGCGGTTGAGGTACATGCGAGCCTTCATAGCAATCTTATAATCGGCTGTCGGTCCCTGAATCGCATAATGGCGCTCGTTCCCTAGCTTTTCTAAGATACAGGCATTCAATAAACTTTTTACGGCAGGCTCATTTTGCGGCAGAGTCAAAATCGTGGCGCCCTGAAGAAAAAACTCTCTGACTAACGCCCGCTCAGCGGGATCAAGCAAGTTCACTTTAGCTTCAATCGTCTCAATAACGCGCTTATCACTTAAATGACGAATTGATTCATCTAAGCCTAAGTTAATCAGCTGACTCAAAAAATAGGCGATAGAGATAATTAGACCTAATCCAACAAAATGAGCATGTTCGGGCACAAATTTATCGAGCGCCAGCACTGCCAACGCATTAGGAGGAATAAGGAGTAAGACAGTACAACTCACCATTAGCCACAGCATGACTCTAAACATCATTTTCTTCGGGCTAAAAAACTTAACTGAATCCAGCTTGAGTTTAAACATAGTGCTATCCCAGTGACAAAAAATTGAACTTATTGGCTACAAAGCAAATTTAATGCCACAAATGAAGACATATTTCATTGATTTTATCTGCGAGAAAATGCACTTTCTGGATCTGTAGGTCTATGCTTATAAGCATCTCAAGCCGCTATTGCATAAAGAAAATTTAAGATGCTGACATTCTTTAGCCAACTTATCAAAAGTCCCATAGGCAGGCACCTGACCTTGTCTATTGTACTTTTTAGCTCTGTTATCACCTTAATCACCACTGCGTATCAATTGATCAGTGATTATCGCAATGACGTTGTGCGTATCGACAGAGTGTTTTCCAATATGGAAAAAGTGAATTTAGATGTGCTCGCCGCCAGTATTTGGGTGATTGACGAGCGGCTGATTAACACTCAGCTCAATGGCTTAATTCAGCTGCCCGATATTAACTACATTTCGATTAAAGATGACAGCGGCCAAGCATGGAATGCAGGCGAGCAAAAGCAAGAACACTCCTTAGATAAAACCTTCCCGCTAGTTTATAAATCCCCGACCGAGAGCATTAATGTCGGCACACTTGAAATACAAGTCGATGTCGATGCCATCTATCAGCGCTTGTATGATAAAGCCATTATCATTCTGCTCTCTAATGGAATAAAGACCTTCTTAGTTGCTGGATTTATTCTGTTTTTAGTATGGTTCAATATCACCAAGCACTTAGATAAACTCAGTCAATACTGCAAATATATCGACCTAGATCAAGAATACGAGCCGCTGCAATTTGCCCGCCAAGAAAAAATTGATGAGTTTAAACAAGTCGCCGACTCCATCAACAGCATGCAAGTACAACTGAGAAGCTCCTTTGGCGCCTTAAAGAAATCTAAGGCTGAACTGCAAACGGCCCTAGAAGACAGAGAGCGGCTACTCAAGCTCGAACGTAGCTATAAAGAAGAACTCGCCAGACAAGTCAAAGAAAGGACCATAGAACTAGAACAATCCCTTAGCGCACTAAAACGGGCGCAACAAGTGTTAGTTGAGCAAGAAAAAATGGCGGCCTTGGGAGGACTCGTGTCAGGGGTTGCCCACGAGATCAACACGCCGATTGGCATTTGTTTGACGGCGGCGAGTGCACAGCTGAGCCATATTGAAGAACTGATCGATCTGATCCACAGCGATCAAGCCACCTTAGACGAAATCAATGAGATCCTTAATGAGTATCAAGAAAGCTGTGAACTCATAGTCCGCAATATCACCAAAGCTAGTAGTTTGATCCAAAAATTCAAAACGATCGCCATTGATCGCAGTCATGAAGAACACCAACCTTGTAACTTAAGTCAGCAACTCCACGAGATTTTAGAGTCGACATTAATTATGCATCCGCATGTCAACGCGGTAACAGAGATCAGCGTAGAACCCACACTCAATATTCAAACCAATATCAGTTTATTAAATCAAATCGTCAGCAATATTCTGTCGAACGCCTTTACCCATGCTTTCCAAGGACGTGAAGATAATCTCATCCACATCAGCGCCACAGTGGACGAAGAGTCGATTCTAATTAGCATTCAAAATAATGGCTTAGAAATTCCAGCCGATGTCGCTGAACACATGTTCGAGCCATTTTTCACTACGAATCGTAATAAAGGCGGCACGGGCTTAGGATTATCAGCGGCCTTTAATGCCGCGACGCTGTTGAAAGGCACTATGAGTTATCGCGCAGACTCAACACTTGGTGGCCCGCAATTTGATATCAAATTTCCGTACACTCAATGTGAGCCTACGGCCCCCAGTGTCCAACACGATTTTTATATCTAGATATAACGCAGTGGAATGACCAATATTGAAGTGATACTCACCGCTCATACGAGCGGTGAAATCATGAGTAGAAAAACCTTAACCCTTTAAAGCGTTTCTTGAGCCTGTAGTGCCAAACGCGTTAATACTCGACTTGCCGCCACAAAACCAAATGTCCCAGTGACCATAGTGACAGCGCCAAAACCCGACGCACAATCCATTCTCATGCTGCCATCGGCCGCGGCTTTAGTACCACAAACAGAGCCATCGGCTTGCGGATACACTAACTGCTCACTGGAAAAAACCGCATCGATAGCAAAGCGGCGTTGCACGTTTTTAGAGAAGTTATATTCACGGCGCAAAATATTGCGCACTTTGGCTAACAAAGGATCTTGGTAAGTTTTAGCGAGATCAGTTAACTGAATTTGAGTCGGATCTGTCTGGCCACCCGCACCACCTACCGTAACAATCTTGATTTTTTGACGTTTACACCAGGCAATTAACGCAGCCTTTTGCTTAACGGCATCAATACAGTCAATAACATAATCAATGTTGCCGCCCTCTTTAGCCCCGAGCAAATACTCGCCTAGATTATCCAATGTAATAAAATCTTCAATTTCATTCACTTGGCAATCAGGATTAATTTCACGGATCCGCTGCGCCATCACAGCGACTTTAGAGCTGCCAATAGTGGAACTGAGCGCGTGAATTTGACGGTTAGTGTTAGTGACACAGATATCGTCTAAATCCATCAAGCTTATCTGTCCGATGCCGCTTCGTGCTAAGGCCTCTGCCGCCCAAGTACCTACGCCACCAATACCAATCACCACCACGTGGGATGTGGCAAATTTAGCCAGAGCCTTTTGTCCATACAAACGGCCAATTCCGCCAAATCGATTTAGATAGGCCTCAGTCATAAATACTTACCTTATATTACCCAATAACAGCAGGAGCGCTTGCCCTAGCATCGAAGGGATGCCAACAGGGGCAGCTTAATAGCAACACCAGAAATGTGCGGTGGATTCTAAACGATCTGGACATAAATCGAAATCAGATCCGCATACACATAACATCAGATGCAAAAGGATACGATTGCCAAGCAAGCGTAATAAATGCAAAGACTCATAATGCATGACCGAACAACTCGGTAATCAACATAACTAAAAGCTGTATTTTACTTGTAAAACAATATGTTGAATAAACCGCTCTTTATATCAAACTTGATCCAGATCACACTTTATTGCTGAAAGTCTGTGCAGACTTTGCCACACAAAAGCTCAACAGCATGCATAGATACTTAAGTTATCCATGCATATAACAGCGATAAGCACAGGAAAATGAAGATGAAAAAGACTCTGCTGACGACGGCTATTATTTCTAGCCTCACACTCTATTCATTCACAGCACTCGCCGATGGCCCTGAATTCTATGGTCATGCTGATCTTGCTATTACCAACTCAGACACAGGTTACGCAACTCAGAACCAAAAGGACGGCACTGTCCTTGAAAACAACTTCTCATGGTTAGGCGTAAAAGGTTCTGAGGCTGTAAGCCCCTATTTTGACATCATTTATCAAATGGAATTTGGCGTCGAAAACTTTGATAACTCAAACAAGACGTTCAACGCCCGTAATACTTTCCTTGGTATCAGAAGCGCGGCTGGTACTGCCTTAGTGGGCCGTAACGACACAGTATTTAAAGCAGCTGAAGGTAGCTTCGATCTCTTTGGCAACACCAACGCCGATATCGACTTGCTGGTTGCAGGCCAAACTCGCTCCGCCGATGGCATTTCTTACTATTCACCTAAAATTGCCGATCTGGTGACGCTTAATGCCACCTATCTGATGAGCGATAACTATGATCAAGTCGATAGCAATGGCGACGAGGTGTACAGCAAAGATCACATGTATGCACTGAGCGCCACCTTAGGGGATAAAGCCTTTAAAGCACAAAACTACTATGTCGCTGCCGCCTATAGTGATGGTATTGATAACGTCGAAGCCTACCGTGGTGTGGCCCAAGCTAAATTCGGTGACGTGATCTTAGGTGCCTTATATCAACACAGTGAACATGTGGATGATAAGTTTGCCAATCTCTCAGGTGATACCTACTTCGTCAACGCAGCCTACTTAATTGGCGACTTGAAATTGAAGATGATGTACGGCAAAGATGACTCAGGTTTAGGTAAATACGTGAGCCGTTATGTCGGTGACCAAAACAACAGCAGCTTAGAACAAGTCCGTGATGTTGACCTGCAACAGTTCAGTGTGGGTGCCGATTACCGTCTGAGCACTAAGACTATGGTCTATGGTCACTACACGCGCTTCGATGGCGATCTTATGTTGGCTGATATGAAGCAAGACCTGAATGACAAAATCTTTACTGTTGGTTTACGCGTTGATTTTTAAATAGATTAATCAACTAACCACAAGGTTATTTCTTGATAAAAAAGCGGCTCCGGCCGCTTTTTCTACTTAGATATCGTCCCCAAACACATATCCACAGCCGATATGACAGACTTGCTACAGTATTAGTATATGCTACAGTTACCCTCGCCGACCCACTGTCTAAGGCAATCCGCCTTATCTACCACTTAAGGAGTAAGTGAAAAATACAGTTTTGCAGCTTTCAGGCAAATTTGCAGTCAAGGTATAAGGAAATATCCTAGAAATAGCCCGAATATGGACAAGGAGAGCCAAAAACATGATCTGCACCACAGCCTGCGAGTCGTAAAACTGTAAAAATCGGCGGCAACTTTGTTACCGACTCAGGTGACAAATGCGTTAAACCACACAAAAACCATGAAAAATGGAAAAGAACTTAGGTTCGAGGGAGCACAAAACATGAAAAAGACATTCATCTCTGCATCAGTTGCATCAGTATTGGCATTGGCTTCATTCGGTGCGCTAGCCGAAGGCCCAAGCTTCTATGGTCGTTTAGAGCTTGCTTTAACCAACACGGACACTGGTGCTACCCTACAAGGCGGCACTAACGGTATTGATACTGCTAACTATGCCGATGAAAACAACGCTGGCACATACTTAGAAAACAACTTTTCCCTGTTAGGTGTAAAGGGTTCAGAAAAGATTGCTGATGGCTTTGAAGCTATCTATCAAATGGAATTCCAAGTTGAAAACACTTCCAGCAAGGGAGATGTTTTTAAAGCGCGTAATACTTATTTAGGTTTAAAAACTAACGCAGGTACTGTGTTAGTCGGGCGTAACGACACAGTATTCAAACAAGCCGAAGGCGGTGTGGATATTTTCGGTAACACTAACGCCGATATCGACCGTTTAATCAGTGCTCAAACACGTAGCGCTGATGGAATGTGGTACTACTCGCCAAAAATCGCTGGCTTAGTAACGCTGAACGCAACTTATTTGTTCGATGATAATGACACTTCAGCAAAAACTTCTGAAAGCTTATATGCATTAAGCGCGACTTTAGGCGATAAAGCATTTAAAGATCAAAACTACTATGTCGCTGTAGCATATAACAAAGGCATAGATACTGTTGATGCATACCGTGGTGTGGCTCAAGTTAAATTAGGTCAGTTCAAAATCGGTGGTTTATTCCAAAATTCAGAAAGTGTTTTCAATGATGCTATTGAAGGTAATACTTACTTTGTGAACGTTTCTTATGACCTGAACGGTGTTAACTTAAAGGCCGGATATGGTGTTGATGAAGCAGGTTATGGTAGCTATTTCAAAAATCTTTCAACAAATGATTTCAGAAAAGATTCTGTAGCTAATCTTGCCATAACAGATACCGATATCAACGTACAAAACTTCAACGTGGGTGCTGACTACCGTTTAGCTAAATCAACTATGGTATATGGCCAATACGCCATGTACACAGGTGATTACAAACTAAATGGCGGAGCTAAAATCGATCTACAAGATGACAACGTATTCTCTGTAGGCGTACGTTACGACTTCTAATCTCTTAACCAAGAGATAATTAAAAACCTACTGTAGCGATACTGTAGGTTTTTTTATGTCTCGAATCGAATAAACGGTCGAGACTCAGGCGATAAAAACAAAAAAGCCACCAAGTAAACTCAGGTGGCTTTCATTTATGTCTTCAATGCTTTATAGCATTGAGTCCATAAAAATATTAAATGCTCGGTAATGGCTCGCCGCCGTCACCTAATTCAACGCTATCGACACGTTGTAAGCCTCTAGGCAACTTAGCGCCACGACGACCACGTTCTCCACGATAATGCTCAAGATCGCTAGGCTTAAGTGTGAGTTTGCGCTTACCCGCCCACAAGGTGACTGGCGTATCACTCGGCACTAATTGTAAGTGCGTCATCAGCTCTTCACGGTTCTTGGCTCTTTCCGTAGGAATGCCGATAATCTTGTTACCTTTCCCCTTAGATAATTGCGGTAAGGCCTCAAGGGAGAACAACAACATTCGACCTTCGTTCGTGATCGCTAAGAGCGACATTTCCTTAGTGCGATCAATCAACTTAGGCGTTAATGACTTAGCGTTTGTCGGCAAACTCAGTAATGCCTTACCCGCCTTATTGCGCGACACCATATCATTGTACGAGCAAATAAAACCGTAACCCGCGTCAGTTGCCAACAGATAACATTGGTCTTCCTCACCCATCAATACATGCTGCATGGTTTCGCCAGGCGCCATATTGAAACGAGTCGTGATAGGCTCACCTTGGCTACGGGCCGATGGTAAAGTATGACTGTCGGTCGCAAATGCCCGCCCAGACGAATCAATAAACACAGCCGCCTGATTACTGCGCCCGATGGCGCTACACAGATATTGGTCGCCAGACTTATAGGAGAGCGATAACGGATCGATATCGTGGCCCTTAGCACAACGCACCCAACCTTTCTCAGACAAGACCACTGTCACAGCCTCAGTCGGCGTTAACTCTTGTTCCGTTAAGGCGCGAGACTCGTTGCGCAGCACTATTGGAGAGCGACGATCATCACCGTAGGTTTCGGCATCTTGAATTAATTCTTTCTTGATCAAGGTCTTCAAGCGACGCTCTGAGCCCAATAACTGCTCGAGTTTCTCGCGCTCGGCTTCAAGCTCATTCTGCTCCGCCGTGATCTTAAATTCTTCTAACTTAGCTAAATGACGTAACTTTAACTCGAGGATCGATTCGGCTTGTTTATCACTGAGTGAGAAACGGGCCATTAACTCGGCTTTAGGCTCATCGTGAAAACGAATAATCTCAATCACTTCATCAATGTTGAGGAAAGCGATCATCAAAGCTTCGAGTATGTGTAACCGCGACACGACTTTATCTAAACGGTATTCCAAACGACGTTTAACCGTGTCGACTCGGAACTCTAACCACTCAGTTAATAAGGTTTTTAGCCCTTTAACCCGTGGACGACCATCAAGACCCAGCACGTTTAAGTTAACTCTAAAGCTCTTTTCTAAATCCGTGGTAGCAAACAAATGCGCCATTAACTGATCGCAATCGACACGATTTGAGCGCGGCACGACCACCAGCCGCACTGGGTTTTCATGATCCGACTCATCGCGTAAATCGGCCACCATAGGCAATTTCTTGGCCTGCATTTGGCCGGCGATTTGCTCTAAAATTTTCCCGCTACTGGCTTGATGCGGCAGCGCCGTGATGATGATTTCGCCACCATCGACTGTGTAAACCGCGCGCGCTCTTAATGACCCACGGCCCGATTCATAAATTTTTGCAATATCGGCAGACGGGGTAATGATCTCTGCTTCGGTCGGATAATCAGGCCCAGGTACAAAGGCCATCAATTGCTCGAGTTCAAGCTTAGGATCATCAAGCAGTGCTACGCAGGCCGAGACTAATTCCCTGACGTTATGCGGCGGAATATCCGTCGCCATGCCCACGGCAATACCGGTAATACCATTAAGTAAAATATGCGGTAAACGTGCCGGCAGTACTTTTGGCTCTTTTAACGTGCCATCAAAGTTAGCGCCCCACTCAACCGTGCCTTGTCCCAGCTCGCTGAGCAACACTTCGGAGAATTTAGATAAACGCGCTTCGGTGTAACGCATCGCCGCAAATGACTTAGGATCATCGGGCGCCCCCCAGTTACCTTGACCATCGACTAACGGATAGCGATAGGAGAATGGCTGCGCCATCAATACCATAGCCTCATAACAGGCACTATCGCCGTGGGGATGGTATTTACCTAATACGTCACCAACCGTACGTGCCGACTTTTTATGCTTAGATTGAGCCGATAAACCTAACTCACTCATCGCATAGATAATTCGACGCTGTACCGGTTTAAGCCCATCACCAATGTGTGGCAGGGCTCGGTCCATAATGACGTACATGGAATAGTTCAGATAAGCCTCTTCGGTAAAGCGCCGTAATGGCATTTGCTCTACCCCATCGAGACTTAACTTGATAGCGTCACTCATTTTCTTCTAGTTCCTGTGGTTCTTCAGTACTATCGCCCTTGTAGAACAAGCGATACACGTTACCTTTTAAATCATCTGAAATGTACATAGCACCGTCGGCTGCCGATAACAGCGCAAAGGGACGAGCGACGGGAAATTCACCGTCAAGGAAACTGACAACCGTTTCACGACTCACCACTTTTTGATCTTCGATCTTAAGCATAACCACTTGATAACCGACTTTGCTCGAACGATTCCACGAGCCATTTTCGGCGACAAACAACTGATTATGGTAAATATTTGGAAATTGACTGCCGCGATAAAACGCGAGCCCTGTGGGTGCAACATGGGCTGGCAGTTCATATACTGGCAGCGTAATTTTTAGATTTTTTGGCTTTTCATAGGCAGGTTCAACCACAGCACTGGCATGTAAGTAAGGGAAGCCATAATGACTCCCTATTACATCTACGCGATTAATCTCATCGGGTGGCAGGTTATCTCCCATCCAATCACGGCCTTGATCGGCAAACCATAATTTTCCGTCTATTGGTGACCAATCAAATCCACTCGCATCACGCACACCGGCCGCAATCTGCTCACTCGCGCCAGTATCGATATTGATGGCTATGATACTGCTGTAAGGCACTGGTGCTTCACAGACGTTACATGGCGCACCAATGGACACATATAAACGGCCATCTGGGCCAAAATTAATTGACCGAGAACTCTTCTTCTCAGAGTAAGGCAAATCACTGTAGATTTCTTTGGGTCGACTCGGGCGGCGCAACCTTTGCTCAATATCAACAAAGCGCACTATCTGATTTTCAGTGGCGACATATAAGTCGCCATTGTGAAATGCAATCGCATCGGGTGATTCAAGCCCTTTGGCTATCACGTAACGCTTATCGACACGGCCATCTTGATTGCTATCGACTAAAGCATGAATAGTGCCGCTCTTATGGGAGCCGACAAATAAAGTGCCATTCGCGCCCATTGCCATTTGCTTAGCATCGCCAATATCCGAGGCATATAGCGATAAGCCAAACCCCTTAGCGACGGTAATCATGATCGATTGGGCCCCCGCAAAGGCGCTATTGCAGAACAATAACGTTACACTCGCTAGGAGCGTAAAACCGGCAGAAAACACCTTTAAGCAATTATAATTATTAGTTTTAATACACAACATTGTAATTTTCTTTATGCCTATGTTTTATTGTTATCGGCAATATAGTGCACAACATTAAAGTAAAGCCATGTCACCCTTATCTTCAAGCCAGTTTTTACGGTCCGGCGAACGCTTCTTAGCGAGCAACATATCCATCAAAGCATCAGTCTCTTCGATATCATCTATGGTCAACTGTACTAAACGACGGGTGTTTGGATCCATCGTTGTTTCACGAAGTTGTAAAGGATTCATCTCACCCAAGCCTTTAAAGCGGGTGACTTGTACCTTACCCTTTTTATTCTCAGCGGCAATGCGATCTAAAATTCCCGCTCTTTCAGCCTCATCTAAGGCGTAATACACCTCTTTGCCGATATCGATACGGAACAACGGCGGCATGGCAATATACACATGACCCTGTTCAACTAAGATACGGTAATGCTTCAAAAATAGCGCGCATAACAAGGTAGCAATGTGCAGTCCGTCCGAGTCGGCATCCGCAAGGATACAAATCTTGCCATAGCGTAGTTCTGAGATATCACTGCTATCGGGATCGCAACCAATTGCGACCGAAATATCATGGACTTCCTGCGAGGCTAATACTTGTGAAGCATCAACTTCCCAGGTGTTTAAGATTTTCCCACGCAGCGGCATGATGGCTTGAAACTCACGATCGCGAGCCTGTTTCGCACTGCCACCCGCAGAATCCCCTTCCACGAGGAATAACTCTCCGCGCATTGGATCTTGGCCACTACAGTCCGTTAGCTTACCCGGCAGTGCAGGCCCTGAAGTCACCTTTTTACGGGCAACTTTTTTAGCGGCCTTTAACCGACTCTGGGCATTATTAATGCACATTTCGGCTAACGATTCAGCGAGCTCAGTATTTGAGTTCAACCAGAGTGAAAAGGCATCACGCACGACGCCAGACACAAATGCGGCGCATTGACGACTAGAAAGCTTTTCTTTAGTTTGGCCAGCAAACTGCGGTTCTTGCATCTTCACCGACAAAATAAATGCGGCGCGATCCCAAATGTCTTCGGGTGAAAGTTTAATGCCGCGAGGAATTAAGTTTCTGAACTCACAAAATTCGCGCATTGACTCCAATAAGCCTTGGCGGAAACCATTCACATGGGTACCACCGAGCGGAGTCGGAATTAAGTTAACATAACTCTCTCCAATGGATTCACCGCCTTCTGGCAACCAAGTAATCGCCCAATCAGCGGCTTCTAGCTGGCCCTTAAAACAGCCGATAAACGGCTCATCTGGCAACCTTAAATTATCGCCAATCGCCGCCTTCAAATAATCAGTTAGGCCGCTTTCATAGAACCATTCATGGACTTCATTTGTCTGTTTGTTGGTGAATTTAATCCGTAAGCCTGGGCACAGTACCGCTTTAGCCCGCAGCAGATAAATCAGTTTTGAATTAGAAAAGTTAGCCGAATCAAAATAGCTGGCGTCGGGCCAAAAATGCACTCGGGTCCCGGTATTTCGACGACCACAAGTTCCCGTTGGGCGTAACTCTTCAACCTTAAAGCCATTTTCAAATGCGATATCATACACTTGGCCATCACGGCGAACTGTCACTTCAACACGGCGCGACAGCGCGTTAACGACCGAAATCCCCACACCATGCAAACCGCCAGAGAACTGGTAGTTTTTATTCGAAAATTTACCGCCGGCATGCAATTTGGTCAGGATTAACTCGACCCCAGGAATGCCTTCTTCAGGGTGGATATCCACCGGCATACCACGGCCATCATCGGTGACTTCGAGGGAGTTATCTGTATGTAGAACAACTTCAATTTTGGTCGCGTGGCCCGCTAATGCTTCATCGACACTGTTGTCTATGACCTCTTGGCCCAAATGGTTCGGTCTGGAGGTGTCGGTATACATACCTGGACGGCGTTTAACAGGATCGAGTCCGTTGAGAACTTCAATGGCGTCAGAGGTGTATTGATTCGTCATAGGGCACGCTATAGGTTGTTATATCCGGCCATGTTGCGGCTCGGCATGTCTGTTTGTCAAGGTAAGTGTAAAAATTGGCTTACAGTTTGCAGATGCGATTCGTAGCCAACAAAACTGTGATCGCCTCCCGCTTCAATTCGCAATTGGCAGTGATGGTACTTATTGACCGCTTCGCGATAATCCAGCACTTCATCACCCGTCTGCAATAATACCAAAAAACGATCCGGATTGCGGATAACAGCTGTATTAAATTCAGCAACTTCCCGCTTATGCTCGGGCATGACAAGATAATGCTGTTCGGTATAGGGATTAAATTGCGGCCCCATAAACTCATCAAACAATTCAAAGGGTTTTACCGCTGGATTGACTAACACAGCTTTGCCGCCATAAGTTTCGGCTAAATAGCTGGCAAAATATCCGCCTAACGATGAGCCTAAGTAAGCTAATGGCTCTTTGGCATCGAGAGCCGCCTCAACATAAGTGGTTAACAGCGCCATAGCAGCCTTGGGTGTATTGGGCAATTGAGGCTGATGAAAGGTCACACTCGGGTGATGCTGCGCCATGTACTTAGCCGTTATCACAGCTTTATCTGAAAAGGGTGAGCTATTAAATCCGTGAATATAAAGCAGCATATTTCCTCAGGCTGCGGTTATTCGCGTTAATAACCGCTAGAGTTGTTGTCGGGGGAAAAATGGTTACCCGGTACGCGATACACTTTAGTGTTGATGCTACCATCGGCTTTCAACTCCAGCAAACGATAACCCGGTTGGACGCTATCCAAGGCAAAATAAGGCGATAACGGCTTAAATTGAATACAAGTGGAAGGTGTCGCCATCAGCTGCATGCGGCCATGGGGGCCGTTGTGGTGGGTATCGATACATTGGTGCACATGGCCCCAGAGCAATCCTTTGACCTGCGGATACTTTGCCACTCGCGCGATAAACTCAGCGCCATTGTCCATGCAATGCTGATCCAGCCAAGTGCAATTCACGACGATGGGATTATGGTGCATCACCAATAAAGTGTGGCATTCAGGATGGGCGGCAATGGCTTCGTCAATTAATTCGAACTGAGTCTCGGCCATATTGCCGCCGGGCTTTCCCCGCACGGTTGAATCCAACATGAGGATTTGCCAGTTTCCCGCCAGAATACGCTGCTGCCCAAAAATCTGTTCACCCTGCATATGCAGATACATTATCCGCGGATCATCATGATTTCCTGGAAGATAATGACAAGGTAAACCAACAGGCGTGACGGCTTTCACGAATTGCTGATAGGACTCAGCCGAGTAGTCTTGACTTAAGTCACCCGTGGCAAGCATCAAATGAGCGGGATAGTCCACAGCTCTAATTGTATTTAATACGGCATCAAAACTCTTGCCAGTATTGACTCCTAATAGCTGAGCTTCAGGATCAGCAAAAAGATGCGGATCTGTGACTTGCACGATACGCACGCTTTCCCCTTCAGCTATGGAGTAAGAGACAGCCTCTTTCAGCACATTGAATACCCAATTCTAAGACTGGCACACGACACTATGGTGGTAACCAATCTTTAATAACTCTTCCAGGAATGCATTCACCTGGTACTTTTCATCACTTTGATACATACGGACATTGGGATAATCATACACTGGGCGTAATTGGTAAATCTGTTGACCAGTTAACACTTCTGCTAATTTAGCATCGTGATAAATTCTCACTAACACCTTGGGAGTATTGACAAACTCCTTGATTGCGATGGGACGAGATATCTCAACTAATTGAGTATATTTGGTATTTTCTAAAATTCGCACTACTAATATACCAAACTCACCTTCGAGTCGCCATGACTCACCGATAGCTATCTCTAACGGTAACCATTTCAACATGTAACCATAATTTCGCCCGCACAGTGCTAGAAAATCACTGACATTAGGTTTATAGCGCTGTTTTAGACTCGAAGTAGCCAAATTCATCCCAACTTAAACCAATTGTTGATAGTTTAATTGTAACCATTGTAATCCAATGACGGTCGACGCATTATCGATCTCGCCCGCAACCACACTATTATAAGCTTGCTCGCGGCTCATGACATGTAATCGAATATCTTCGTGCTCTTCAGCTAATCCATGCAATCCACGGGCGTCGTTCGAATCGACATCGGCCCAATAGAAATAGAAGCGTTCTGTGCTGCCACCCGGGCTGGCAAGATAACTATTCACGCTGTGCATTTGCTTAGCAACTAAGCCGGTTTCTTCCATTAATTCGCGGTGCGCAACGTCCAGAGGCGTTTCTTCGGACGCAATCATACCCGCGACCAACTCGAGAAGCCAAGGAGATTTAGTGGTTGCTAATGCAGGGAAACGTACCTGTTCGATAAGCACCACTTTATCTTGTCTGGCATCATAGGGTAGAACGACGACGGCATGACCCCGCTCAAACACTTCGCGGGTGACAGGTTTGCTCCAGCCGCCTGCAAACAATTTATGTTTAAAAGTGTATTCGTCCATTGAGAAAAACCCTTGATACAGGGATTTTTTTTCTAAGATCTCAATATCCGTTTGCGAAAAAACAGGGGGTTTCATACTCTATCCTTAAAAGTTGAATTTGCGCCTATAATCAAGGCAATTTGAGCACATTTTTAAAATAAAATCTGTTACACTTCGAATTTGACTTGAAAGTGTCAGAGTTCTTAGACTCTAGGTCATTAAGTTTTAGCTGTATCGGGAAGCGTCGGGAAGCGCAAACCGCCTTGGTAAAGGCATTACTTAGTCTAAACGAAGTTAAAATATTCCTCCGTGGGGGGATTTTGTCTAATAAGGACAGCAAATGAAATTTAAGATCCATAATTTATGCGCAGCATTAACACTTGCGGCTTCCGCTTCAGCGGTACAAGCAGATGATTTGTTGCAAATTTATCAACAAGCACTGACCAGCGACCCGCTCGTATTACAAGCCCAAGCCCAGCGTAATGGTTTATTTGAGAAAATCGAACAAAACCGTGCTCCGCTATTGCCAACCATTAGTGCAAACGTAGGTTATGACAAAGCTTGGAATGATCCTAAGGATGATTCAAGCGGTCTAGTAGGTAGCCTGAAATTAAATCAAGTTATCTATGATCATAGTGCTTGGGTCGGTTTAAGCCTTGCTGAGAAAGCCGCTTCTCAAGCTGATTCTGCCTATGCTTCAGCATTACAAAACCTGATTACTCGTATCACTACAGCCTATTTCAACGTATTAACGGCGAAAGATAACTACGAGTTCCAAGGTGCAGAAAAACGTGCGATCGAACGCCAACTTGAACAAACTAAACAACGTTTCGCTGTGGGTTTAACCGCCATTACCGATGTGCATGAAGCCCAAGCTCAATATGACTTAGCCTCAGCCACTGAAATTTTAGCTGAAAACACACTCGCGAATAGCTATGAAGCTTTACGTGAAATCACTGGCATCGATCACAAGACAATTAACGTGTTAGATACCAATCGTTTCTCGGCCGTAACGCCAGCGCCAACATCGTCAAACGAATGGTTAAAGATTGCTGAAACCAATAGCGTCGATTTGATGACTCAACGTATCGGTAAAGATATCGCTCAAGAAACCATTAAGCTTTATCAAGCAGGCCACATGCCTTCTTTAAGCTTGAATGCAGGTTACAACAAAGGTCTTGAGCAAAAAACCGGTAATATCAATGAGCCTGACTTCGATAACGTCAGTGTGGGTGTCAACTTAAGCATTCCGATTTTCGAAGGCTTTAAAGTGAGCTCACAAGTTAATGAAGCACAATTTCAATATGTTGAAGCAAGTGAAAAACTTGAGCAAACTTACCGTGGTGTTGTGAAAAACGTCCGTAATAACTACAACAACGTAGGCGCTTCTATCAGCTCAATCAAGGCCTATGAACAGTCAGTTATTTCATCAGAAAGTGCATTGAAAGCCACTCAAGCGGGTTTCGAAGTGGGAACTCGTACTATCGTTGACGTACTGAACCGTACTCGTGACTTGTACGATTCAAAACGTAAATTATCCGATGCACGTTATAGCTACATCAACTCGGTCATTGCCTTGAAGCAAGCAGCGGGTACATTGAATGAAGATGACGTAATTGCCATCAACAATGGCTTAATTGCAGAGTAATCTCACTCTCGGTTCTCAGCTATATAAAGTTGTCAGATAAAAAAACCGCCGATAGGCTAATGCCGTTCACTTAAGAGCGAACGGCATTTTTCTTTGGTCTAACCGGAAACTTGTTTTTGCTCATTTTAAGGACTCTTGGATAAGCCCTTTCCCGTTTACCATCCAACTTAAATTGCCGTGCATTGCGTTCTATATCCAATACGTCTCTCGGGACATTCCCCG
>NZ_JALBYT010000033.1:0-53720 GCF_022690845.1 Shewanella sp. N2AIL
AAAAAACTAGCACAACAATCGGACGCGGGATGGAGCAGTATGGTAGCTCGTCGGGCTCATAACCCGAAGGTCGTCGGTTCAAATCCGGCTCCCGCAACCACTTTCTTACTAGTGAAAGTTAAAAAAACTAGCGCAACAATCGGACGCGGGATGGAGCAGTATGGTAGCTCGTCGGGCTCATAACCCGAAGGTCGTCGGTTCAAATCCGGCTCCCGCAACCACTTTCTTACTAGTGAAAGTTAAAAAAACTAGCACAACAATCGGACGCGGGATGGAGCAGTATGGTAGCTCGTCGGGCTCATAACCCGAAGGTCGTCGGTTCAAATCCGGCTCCCGCAACCACTTTCTTACTAGTGAAAGTTAAAAAAATTAGCACAACAATCGGACGCGGGATGGAGCAGTATGGTAGCTCGTCGGGCTCATAACCCGAAGGTCGTCGGTTCAAATCCGGCTCCCGCAACCAATTTAACCAGCATAAGCTGGTTTTTTTGTACCTAAAAATCAATGAAACCCACAGTAAAATATGGGATAGAGCGGCATGCTAACTCGTCGGGATCAACTCTTCATAAATAACAGGCGATGGTCATCAGTTCAAATCCACTTCAGCAACAGCATCCGAACTAAAAATTTAACCTGATTAGCTGATCTCAATGCGTTTTTTGGATTTCAAATTTCGCCATGAAGGTATCGGACAATATGACTCCGGCCATAGCACCAAAGGAAACGGTGAAAATCATGATGAAAGGTAGAGGTTTCAAATAAGCGAAAGTGAGAACACCTTGACCGAACCAGTGCATTAAAAGACCAAGGATCATGACGCCAAAAGCGAGCTTATTCGCAGCAAAAAACATCGGGATTTCGAACGCCCACAACGCTTTATTTTCCTTAAATTGAGCGAAACCGAAATAGAGATAAAGCAGTAATGCCACGATAGCGATAGCACAAACACTGAGTACATAGCTTAATTGAGACGTCCCCGCTAAGACTTGATAGCCGATACGAATGGCATAAATACCAACACCCAACCAAAGTATCAGCAGTGGCAATAAAATGAGTCCCATTTTTTATCCTTAAAAGTTGAGATATACATGCACTTAGCACCTAAAGCGAGCTCTGGAAATGAGCGCTTAATGCTATTTCCTAACCTCGATTTGTGAAGTGAGCACTTGAAGTAAGTTCTTAAAGTTAGGACTTGGAATGGAATGAGCACTTAGAGTCCGTTCTTAAAGTAAATGCCTTAAGCAACAGCTAAAATAGCGCCGAGATCAGCATGCTATTTTATCCGCGCCATATGATACACACTGACAAACTCACCATTTCTAAAGGCAAAATCCTTCGACTCACCTTCAATCACAAAGCCAAACTTTTTATATAGACCAATGGCGGCATGATTATCAGTATAAACCGTTAATTCAATTCGTTTTATATTCATCCATTTATCGGTGAGCTCAAGCATAGCATTAATCAAGGCGCTACCAACACCGCGGCCTTGGTAGCTGTCTTTTACCCCCATTCCAAAGGAGGCAACATGCCTACGACGCGGTTGCTCATACAGCTCAAAACCCAACTCGCCGACAATTTTACCTTCAATCTCTGCGACATAGCGACTAATATGATTCGATGTTGCCGCAAGGCGTGACTCCCATTTATCGGTCGATGGCCAAGGGAGTTGTAAGGTACCCGTATAGGCATTTGGGCAGGCATATACGGCTTGAATGGCTGCTGCGTCACGCTTCTCTGCATGCCTAATCGTAATCTTTTCCAATGAGTCCCCTCCATGGTTTTCTAATAAAAAATACCTGTCCGGTTCAACGTACACAGAGCTAAGCACACAGATCTAAATCCACGAATTAGCTTAGGCACAAAGGCTCGAACACTGTAGTAAATCGCAACTTAGCCCGCTTCTTATCAAACCGACTTTACGGATGAAGCTCGCATAAGACAAGTATGAAATTTAAAAAACTATTGATAAACCTAGTTTTTATATGGATATATATCAATTGAGATGAGAATTGAAGCAACCACGGCGCTATCGATAAACCTATCATAACAACCCAGCCTCAACATCTAGGTTAAAACACTGGGCAAATAAAAACCCGCTCAAGATAAGTTCTTGGCGGGTTTATGGGATATCGCGGCAATTGAGTCGAGTTGAACAGTTCAGCATTTAAATTAAGCTAATATAATCAATCGCATTACACTAACTAAACTGAGTCACTGTGTTCTGTTAAAGCGGTAAACGGCCATTAAATGACAAGGCTAACGTCGTGCTATCCACGTATTCAAGCTCGCCACCAACGGGTACGCCGTGGGCGATGCGACTGATCATCACCTTATGGCGTCTGGCCATATCAGCAATAAAATGCGCTGTTGCCTCGCCTTCTACCGTCGGATTGGTCGCCAGAATCAACTCAGCAACATCACCCGAGGCCAAATGGCGCTCAAGTAACGCTAAACCTAACTCTTCTGGCCCAACACCATCGAGTGGCGATAGATGGCCTAATAGAACAAAGTAACGACCGGTGAAATGTCCACCCGCCTCAATGGCTAATACATCGGCGGGCGTTTCCACCACACAAATGGTGGAAGACGTACCGCGTTTATGGCTAGCACAAATCGGACAGAGGGTTTCTTCAGTGTAGGTTCGGCAAGACTGACAATGACCGACGTCACTCATCGCACTGGACAGCGCACTGGCTAATTTAAGCCCTGCTTTTCTGTCGCGCTCGAGTAACTGAAACGCCATACGTTGCGCCGATTTAGGCCCAACCCCAGGTAAACAACGCAGGGACTGAATTAACTCATCTAACAGTGGACTAAATTTCATCGGCTATCTCAATTAAAATGGCATTTTCATGCCTGGAGGTAATTGCATACCACCAGTGACTTCGGCCATTTTAGTTTTTTGGTTTTCTTCGATTCGACGGGCAGCGTCATTACAAGCCGCAGCAATCAAATCTTCCAGCATTTCTTTGTCGTCTTCCATCAGGCTTGGGTCGATTTCAACTTTACGCACTGTGTGCGCGCCAGTCATGGTGACTTTCACCAAACCTGCACCAGATTCACCCACCATTTCCATACGGGCGATTTCTTCCTGCACTTTGGCCATTTTTTCTTGCATCATCTGGGCCTGTTTCATCAGATTGCCCATACCGCCTTTTCCAAACATAGTCTTTTCTCTTCTATTAGGGTTAGTCGCAAGCATTAACGCGGCTAATCTTACTTAAATAAATGGGATTGGCAATCAATGCCGTTATCTTGTTAATAAACTTATGATCTCGATGCCGAGTTTCTCAGCAGCATCACTATAAATATGCACTTTGAGCTCAAATTTAAACTACAAGGTTACAAATTAACGACGAACATTTTACCCAAGGGCTCGTCAATAATGGTTAACTCGCCGCCTCAGTTAACTCAGGTAACGCTTGTATTTGCTGACTGCGTAAATTCAACAACTCGGGCGGATACACTAAACTGTCGGCATCGAGTTCGGCGCCCATACGTTGGATCAACCATTGTACATTGTCATCATGGATCAGTGATTGATGCGCCTGTTGCAGCAACTCTTGGTGGAAACGTTTACGTAACTCTAAAGGCGTTTCCCGCTGCGCATCGATTCCTATGACCACTTGTACCCGTCTTGGGTTCCCAAGCGCAGCACTTAAGGCTTGCTCAAGCTGTACTATGGCGACATCGGCCGCAAGATGTTTCTGATTTGGCTTAAGCAGCAGCGGCAAAGGATCGCTCTGGGTTTGGCAAACGGAATTAACCGCCAGTTGCCGCACTCGCCCGCCGATCTCTAAGCTCGCCATTAACTTGTACCAATGCAAATCTAATGGATGACCGCTGATCGGAAGTGTACTAAGCGCGACTTCCCTCTCCTGCGTGCGCTCAACAGCGCTAGCCGTCTGAGTCAGTGCAGTCGTGCTAGCCGGCGTTAATGCGGTAGCTTGCACTTTATCTTGATGCCTTGCTTGAGTTTGAAGCGCTTGTGACTTCGAACCTGAATCCTGCTCAGCACTCCGGGAGTCATTGCCATCTGCCGCATTATTCTGTCCGTCATTGGCAGTGTTGCTAGTCTCTAAAGATCCTTGGCAACTGCTGGCAGAGTCATCATTTATATCAGAGCCTTGAGCCATCACAGCATCAGCGATATTAGTATTGCCGCTATCAACCTGAGTCGTTTCGATAAGCTCAGCTGTTGACGCTACTTCTGGCGCAGCCTCCCAAGGTGGACGATCATATGTTGCCGGTTTGACTGGTTCAGCAGGGACAGAACCTGATGCGCTTGCAGCCGAAGGCACTGATTGATGCAGAGCAATTGGCTCAAGATCTAAGTCAAAATCATCATCGAAATCTATTGTTAAATCGGGATCTAAATCAGCGGCGGGATCGGCAGAGAATGACGCACTTGTCTTACTTGCATCACTTTTACTGGCAGGTTTTGATAAACTGATCCCATTGGCTTTACTGTTTGGTGTCTTTAATTTTGAGTCCAGTGACGACTTTTTTTCATCACCGTCCTTAACACTTAAGGCGTCGAGATCTGATAACAGTGAATCTCGCGCAGCCAACACCGCCGAGAGAATATCATCATCGGCTAAGGATGCGGAGGCTAGTGTTGGAATTGAAATTGGAGTTGGTGTTGGTGTCTGAGGAGACACTTGAGCCATTGCAGCTGACTGACTATCAACAGAGCCTTGCATGCCTACAGCACTTTGAATACTTGCTGCGCTTTGAACATCAGCAGAATGTTGAACACTATCTGAGTGTTGAACATTAGCTGAGTGTTGAACATCATCAGGCACAGCATGAGAGTCAAAGCTGTGATGAAAATCATCGTCATTGTAAGAGCCGGAAGAGAATTCAACATAAGCATCTTGATAGGAATCGAGCGGTGCTGACTCTTGGGCATAAGCTCCTATCGCTGGATATGAATGCTCGGCTTCAGTTCCATAGGGGCGATGTTCATCTAGCCCCTTTTGCTCAAGCGTATTGTTAGCGGTGGGATTGTTATCCAGTGTGTTCTCAGCAGCGCTGTTGTTATCAGCAGATGTTGAATCAACAAGCGTTTCAGCCATAGCTGGATTAACAATACTCGACTCGGCAGCTGCCCCGATTAATTCAGGAATGTCACTATTCTGAGCATCAAGACTGGCAACCGATGCTTCAATGTCAGCAACGGGTTCAGAAATGTGTATAGAAGGCGCTTGAGCGGTTGATACTGTTTGAGTTTGAGGCTCTACCTCAGCATTAACTGTGTCAGCGTTTAAGCTGTCAGCGTTAAATCCCTGACTGTGCGCCTGACTTAGAATCACCGCCTGTTCGGCAATTAATGCTGCATCCGCTTCGAGCTCAGCATCAAGCGCCTGCTCTACAGTATCTGCTGGCTCAATTGACGCTTCAGCCGTTGTAACAGCGGCCGCTTGCGCGGTTTCAACATGCTGGTTAGCACTAGTTAGCTCAATTAATGCTGTTTTTTTTTCAGCAGGCACTGTTTCAGCTATATGTGGTTCAGTGCTATGTGGTTCAGCAAACTGTGGTTCATTTACATGAGGAGCTTGCGCTGCAGCAGTTGCCGCAACGGGCGTTTGCCCTTCGGGTAAACGGATCTCTGCGACCGCATCTGGCTGCCAACGCTTTACCGGCTTTTCTGGCACAAATGCGACTGCGCGTAACAGCGCCATCTCAAGACCCGATTTAGGATCGGGTGCATGGGGTAAATCTTTGCGGCCCGTTAATAAAATCTGATAATAAAGCTGCACTTGCTCCGGCGTAAGCTGCTCGGCAAAGGCGCGAATTTGCGCGCTATACAAAGATTGCTGCGCGGCCGCGGGGGCAAATTGGGTCAAGGTAATTTGATGTAACAGTTCAAGTAAACTGCGCAGTACTTCTTGGGCATCGGCGCCGTACGCGAGCACTTGGGCACACGTATGCATTAACACGCCAATATCGGCATCGGTTAAGGCTTTAAGCAAGGCAACCACATGCTGCTCATCAATACTGCCCAGCATAGTTTGCACTTGAGTGAGCATCACATTGCCGCCACCAAAGGCAATCGCTTGATCGGTCAAACTCAAGGCATCACGCATACTGCCATTGGCGGCTTTGGCAAGAAGCTTTAAGGCTTCAGCCTCAAAGGGAAGCTGCTCTTGGGTCAAGATATGATTGAGCTGAGTGCTAATTTCGCCTTGGGTCAGGCTTTTTAAATTGAATTGCAAACAACGGGATAACACAGTCACGGGAAGTTTCTGTGGATCAGTTGTCGCCAAAAGAAATTTAACGTGTTCGGGGGGTTCTTCTAAGGTTTTGAGCAGTGCGTTAAAACTGCTGCGTGACAGCATATGCACTTCGTCGATGAGATAAACCTTAAAACGGCCACGGGTCGGACGATACTGCACATTGTCTAACAGCTCACGGGTGTCATCGACCTTAGTGCGGGACGCGGCATCGACTTCAATTAAATCGACAAAACGGCCTTGAGCGATTTCCACGCAGCTGCCGCAAGCACCACAGGGAGTCGCTGTCACGCCTTGTTCGCAATTTAAGCCTTTGGCAAAGAGTCGCGCCAAGCTGGTTTTACCGACACCGCGCGTTCCCGTAAACAGGTATGCATGATGTAAGCGCTGCTGGCTTAACGCATTGGTCAAGGCATGCAAAACATGGCTTTGGCCAACCATTTGATCAAATGTGGCAGGGCGCCATTTTCTGGCTAACACCTGATATGACATGGAACTCCCCAGAGTATGTGATACAAGAGCGGGAGCATGCGCCCCGAGAACTTTGAAAGATAACATGTCATGATTTGACATGCCATCAAACTATCCCAAGGCGCCTTTAGCTGCAGATTTATTCGCCTTCAAACTCACAAAGTTTAACCAACTCAAGCCCTAATGCGGTTAAACGGGCTTCACCACCTAAATCAGGTAATGAGATCACAAAGGCCGCATGTTTAACTTCACCGCCCAGTTGGCGAATGAGTTTAACGGTCGCTTCAATAGTACCGCCAGTCGCGAGTAAATCGTCAACGACTAGCACTTTGTCATTTGGGTTAATCGCATCGGTATGAATTTCTAGGCTATCGTGACCGTATTCCAGTTCATAGCTTTGGCTGATAGTCGCACGCGGTAATTTACCCGGTTTACGCACAGGTACAAAACCCACACCCAATTCTAAAGCCAGCGGCGCGCCAAACAAGAAACCACGGGCCTCAGTGCCCACAATTTTGGTAAAGCCTTGGCCACGATAATGTTCAACTAACAAGTCGATGGTCGCTTTATAGGCGGCTGCATTCTCAAGCAAACTGGTGACATCTCGAAATAAAATCCCTTCCTTAGGATAATTAGGAATCGTTTTAATGCTTTGCTTTATCAAGGATAAGGTTTCTGTATTCATAGCCATCATATTTACTTAATAAGTTACTTAATCAATTCACCAACCTAGCGTTGGCGGTATAAAACAAAACGTCCACACTGGGTGGACGCATTGTCGAAAGTCGGACAAAGCTTATGCCGCTTTAGTTTTAGTTGCAACAATCACAACGCACAAGTGATGGAAAGGTTATCAATTTGTGCCTTAGATCAAACCCTGTCGGCACTGTGTTAAATCCCCTCACCCATGACGCGGCGAAAACGATTTGTCACACATTGAATCCATAGTGTCGCTCAATCATCCCTCTATTTCAGGGATCCCTTTGAGATACCAGAGTAAGACGAGTGCCATCACGAGCAGCAAACCTTTTACCCAAAGGATAGGCACCACAATAATGCTGACACTAAAACTCAGCGCGCTGACGACCATAGCTTTGCGTTTCAACCCCTTACGCATTGCTCGCTGCTCTTGCCACTGGGTTAAGGCATCGGCAAACCAAGGATGAGTCATCAACCAATGGTGTAAACGTTCACTGGAGCGGGCAAAGCAAAAAGCGGCAAGCAAGATAAACGGCACGGTCGGTAGCAAAGGCAGCACGATACCGAGTAAACCCAAGGCTAACGCGGTTAAACCTAACAATAAAAATAATCCGCGCTTTAATACCATCGATTTACTTACCCTTTATCAGAAAAACAAAAGCCACTCTAAGAGTGGCCAATAGTCTATGCGCTCGAGATTAACGCTCGCTTAAATTAGACCTAAGTGCTTTAACCAAGACAGGCTTGCTGGCAGAGTCGGCAACAGTAAAACTAAAATAAAACCAATAAAATACAAAAAATTAAATGGGTCTTTGAACGGCTGACTACTCATTACAGCTCCTCTAGTATGTGCAAGTATAAGTGCGCAGGAATCGTACAGTGATTGAGATCACAAAACGGCCGACATTGTAGCGGTTTGTCAAATTAATAAAAACCCTTTAGATGTAGGGTTATTGCATTTATTTCGGCAATAATCCCCACCTTAAGACTGACGACCGCGCACTATCCCTTTGGCCGCTAATTGCTCGAGTAACTGGCTACAACCTTGCCCAATAACCTGAGGTGCCATTTGAGGGTAAGTGATTGTTAACCAATCAAGTATCTCTTGAAAACTCGCTTGGCCCTGAGCTTGAAGAAATGCCAGCACCTGTGCACTTAAGGGATTTAACTGTAGGAAACACACTTCGCAATCAACATCTTGATAGAGACAAAAAAACACTGGCGTATCGAGTTGTTGCTGCGGACGATAATCCTGACGAATGTGCTGCACCTCAAAATGATACTGCGCCACCCTCGCCGTCTTCGATAAACATAAGGCCTGCATCGGAATTTGCGCTGGGCTAAGTTGAGATTCATCCCCACTCGCATGTGCAACCGCAACAGCTAACTCTAGCCATTCATAGTGGGCTAATTCGAGCATAAAAACAGGATCATTTGCCGTGGGCTGATATTGCTGCTGTAAAAAATCTAAAAATTCGCCCGCGATATCGATAAAAATCGGCGATTGGCAATCATGTTGACTAAAAAAGCTTTGCACTAATGCCAACCACTCTTCCTCAGAATACAAACTTTTCAGCACGGGAAAGCCGTTCGACACAAATCCCAGTACATTATTAAAAAATAACTCGCGGTAAACCTGCATGCGCCGGACATCAGTATCCGCGGGCAATGGCCGAGACGGATCGCGGATATAATCGATAAAGGATTGCTGCACTTGCTTAAAATCCATTAGGCGATCCTCTTTACAACATGAGCGCTATTTTGAATGTGAGAGCTGGGCGCCGCCGCTTGATAAGCGTGGATTTGATTTAGCTCGAGCAACAATTCAGCAGTTGTAGGCACATTAAAGTCACGCTCAAGCAAGGTCGGCTTTACCCCATGTAAGGCATAGCAACGTTGCAACAGTGCCCAAACGGGATCGTTAATGGCAGCGCCATGGGTGTCGATGAGTAAATCTTCAGCTTGCTTGTAGTGCCCAGCGATATGCAGATAAGCGATACGCTCCGTCGGCATGGCCTGTAAAAAGGTATCGGCATCGTATTGATGATTTATCGAGTTCACATAGATGTTGTTCACATCGAGTAGCAGCTTACAATCGGCTTCTTGCAGCACAGCATTGACGAATTCAAGTTCACTCATGCGCGCGCCGGGGGCGGCATAAAATGACACATTTTCTAAAATAAGTGGCCGCTCTAAAATATCTTCGACCTGCTTCACCCGCGCCGCCACATGCTTTACCGCGGCGTCGGTAAAAGGGATCGGCATGAGATCGTATAAGTGACCTTGGCCTGAGCAATAACTTAAGTGTTCGGAATAGATTTGGATTTGGTGTAAATCCATAAAGGTTTTGATGTTTTTTACAAACGCGAGATCTAAGGGCTCTGGGCTACCAATCGATAAGCTCAAACCGTGGCAATAGAAAGTATGTTGCTCGGTCAGTTCACGAAATTGACGGCCAAACTTACCGCCTAAGGTCATCCAGTTTTCTGGTGCCACTTCAAAAAAATTAATCGCTTCAGGCACCGATTCACAAAACTCACTGAGCATTTCTCGCCGTAAGCCCAGCCCTACCTGTGCCGCATTTTTTTGATCATTCATAGAACCTCACGAACGCTTGCTGTCATCGCTTTAGGATAAAACAAATGAGACCAGCGCGGGCTGGCCTCTTAAGACTCAATAACCCCCATTACTGCGGGATCAGTGCAGTCGGATTTATTTCATTTCTTTTTTAACGGCTTCGACTTTAGCGTCAACTTTCTCGGCGGTTTTCTTCATATCCGCACCACATTTCGCTTCACCACACTTACCTTCGTGTGCTTTCGCCATCGCGGCTTTTTTCACATCGGCACCGCATTTCGCTTCGCCACACTTGCCTTCATGGGCTTTATCTGCAGCCGCTTTTTTCATCTCGGCGCCACATTTAGCTTCACCACATTTACCTTCTTTGGCTTTTTCAGCGGCGGCTTTCTTCATATCCGCGCCGCATTTGGCTTCACCACATTTTCCTTCTGAGCCGACAATTTGATAACCCGCATCCATTGCTTCAAAACCAAACGGGTTGGTTTGAGCATTGACTGCAAAAGCTGAACTCATGACGACTGAACCTAAGGCTACTGCAACTGCTGTTTTTTTAACTGAATTCATAAATAATCCCTTCTTGTTTATTGAGTAATGTTGACCAACAACAGTAGAAGTAGCTGGCTTACTGCAAAAGACCTGCCCTGTTTCAATTCTATTGCAAAAAATATCACTAAATCACAGAAATGATCAAAATATCCTGCTAGGACAATCAGTTTAGCGTGGATTTTATCTATGGGGGCGCCTATTCATCCGCATTCACTCGACCACTTTGTAACTTAAGGCCGATAAGGTAGAATGCTCGCCCTTTGCAAATAGATATGGGTTTACTGCAGTGCGTGTGATTTTGGCTCCAATGGAAGGCGTAGTAGACGCTTTGATGCGTGATATTCTATCGACCATCAATCCCTACGATTTGCTCGTCACCGAATTTGTGCGTGTGGTAGACCAACTGCTGCCTGAAAAAGTCTTTCTCAAACTTTGTCCTGAGCTGCTCAACAACGGCAATACCCCTTCGGGTACGCCAGTGCGAGTGCAGTTACTCGGCCAAGAGCCCCAATGTATGGGCGAAAATGCCCTGCGGGCGATTGAACTCGGTTCACACGGTGTCGATGCCAACTTTGGCTGTCCGGCTAAAATCGTTAACCGCAGCAAAGGTGGCGCCGTATTACTGCAATATCCTGAGAGTGTGCACGATATTGTCAAAGCCATGCGTCAAGCGGTACCGAAAGAACATGCCGTGACCGCTAAAATACGTTTGGGCTACGAAGATAAGTCACTGTTCATGGAGAATGCCATTGCTGTGTATGAAGCCGGAGCAACTGAGCTTGCCATCCATGCGCGTAGTAAAGTCGACGGCTACAGACCGCCAGCCTACTGGGAATACATCACAGAAGTACGCAAACGTTTGCCGATCCCGGTGATCGCCAACGGCGAGATTTGGAACAGCGATGATGCTAAGCGATGTATCGAAGTCACCGGCTGCGACAGTATTATGATCGGCCGCGGGGCGATTTCATTGCCGAACTTGGCCGATACCATCAAGACAGGCGCAACCCCTTATACTTGGGCGCAAACCTTAGGGCTGATGCTCAGTTATACCCAAAGGGAACTCAATGGCCGCAAGAGCGACTATTATCCCGCCCGAATCAAACAGTGGTTTACCTACCTCAATCGTCAATATCCCGAAGCCGATACCTTGTTCAGGGAGCTGCGCGTGTTTAAAACCACAGAAGAAATCGTTGCTGTATTAGAAGCTGCGCAGCGAAACTTAGGCAACGAATCATAGAAGAGTGAGCAACCACAGAACGACGGCCAACCATAAAACTGTTAGAAATCGAGATTCAATGCGCGGCAATGTGAGCCATGGAAGGGACTTAGCGATAGCACACATAATGCGATAGGAATGAAGTACTTTTTCGATTTTTAACGGCGGAAAAACCTAAAATGTGGCAGATACTTGATCTTTATCATAGTCGTTGGTAGTGGAACTATTAGACTGGACGCCTAGAGTCAAATGAAATAGGCGATTTTACGTGAGCACCACCCATATCAGACATGAATTGTCAGAGCTTGAAGCTAATCTAAGGAAAGAACTCGGCGCGCTCCCTCCGTTCCTCGAAGTCATAGGGGAGCATTATGCTAGCCTGAGTCTGACAGAGTTAATTGATACATTGGCGCAAACGCCACTGGCCGATCACCCGCTATTTTGCCAGCTGAATAAACTTGATGCCGCCTTTTGTCAGCTCGACTTAGGCCTCTACGGTCTTTGCTCGGATTGTGAGGCAGAAATCGAAACCGAACGCTTAAACCAAGATCCCACTGAACAACGCTGCGCCTCCTGCGCCGAGCATTATCAACACGAACATCGCCACGAGCTGCGCCTCACACATTGACAGCGCTGATCCGATAAGCAACCTGAAAAGCAGGCAAAAAAATAAGCAAAAAAACCTCCGCAAGCGGAGGTTTGAGTTATCCAGGGAGGGCGGACAACCTAAAACTTCTGGTTTATTCTCAGGTAATACGTTCTACCTAACACATCATATAAACCCACATTCACATCGCGATAATCGGCGTAGGTATAATAGTTTGGTGTTTCAGCATCAAACACATTATTCACCCCTACTGTGATAGAGCCGTTATAAGCATGGGTATAACCAAATTGGATATTGTGTTTAAAGTAATTATCGTAATCGACATAACGGTCGGTTTTTTCTAACTTGTTGAAATAACTTGCTGATTGACTACCAATATAGACGACTGTCCATGCGGCAGAGAAATCATCGTATTTCCAACTTGTCGCAAAATTACCGCGCCAATCGGGTGAGTCTGTTGTTCCTGCGTAATCGATCATCTCTGATTCGGCATTATCCTGCTTCTTAAAATCAAGCACGTGAGTCAAATCCAGTTTGAAATTGAAATCACCAAAACCTGTCTCTAAGTTATAAGCCGTTACAAAATCGATACCAGAGGTCTCAACTGTGGCTAAATTACGAATTCCCGCCTCAATATACTCAATCTTACCATCTGGACCACGGGTCACATAGGGAGAAGATCCATTCTTGATTTCATCGCGCAGGATATCATCTACATCAATCGACTCAATTTTGTTGTCGTAGGTGATTGAGTAATAAGATAACTCCAAGTTCCATGCATCAGTGACATTCCAAACGCCACCAAAAGTTAACGAGTTACCCTCTTCAGCCTCTAAGTTTGGGTTACCACCAAACCAAGTTTTATGCTGATTATTAGTGGCGCAATATATGGCATCCACGTTACCGGGTTCATTACACCATAAAGAGTCAACGCTCTTCTCAAAACTCAAAGATTGAGACGAGAACATTTCACTCATATTCGGCGCGCGGAATGAGTCACCATAGCTAGCACGCAGTAATAGCGTGTCTATAGGACGCCAGCTTAAACCAAACTTAGGCACCACGGCATCGAAGGTCGATGAGTTAACCACCTCCCCTTGAGGCCCTGTGAGGGTTCCTTCCTGCTCATAGCGCTCATAACGTACTGCGGCAGAGAACTCAACGTTGGCAGGTAAGCCAACTTGGAGTTCCAAATAAGCGGCGCTACGGTCACGCGTGGCGTCCACATCATCACCACCCGAACCGCCGGAGATAATACCCGCGGCCGATTCTGGATCACTGGTTTGCTTAAACTTGATCATTTCATATTCAAGACCGCCAACCATAGCGACCGAAAAATCACCGTCATCGAGTAGTAAGGTCGAAGCAAGACCATCCAATTGAGTACTTTCAAATTTACCCTGATAAACCCCAGTATGTGCAGCTTTGCGATACAGATCTGTCATCTGTTGGTCCCACTGCTCATAACTCATGCCAGAGGTATTGAAAATATCATATTGCTCTGAATCTATTTCTTGCTGAATAATATTGTCATTCAGTAAATTGTAGTTAAAACTGTTTGTTGTTGAGGTCGCATGCTGGGCATTTAATTCCCAGTCGATACCATTACCGGAATCTATTGTGCCAACAAAGCCACCAAGAATATCAAAATTGTTGGTTTCAGTTAATGTATCTCGCTCACCAAGTTGTGCGCCTCGCATAGAAATAACTAATTCTTCGCCAACTGGGTTGTACTTATTATCGGCACTCATCACAGGGGTATTCGTTGATACTGGTGTACCCGCATAACGAGTTTCAGTTTCAGCTAAAGACGCAGAAGCTCGGCCTCGGAATTTTATATTTTCTGAAATTTCATAGGAGAAATTAGATAATAGCGAGTTACGGGTTTGATCACCAAATAACTTAGTGACATTACCATGATTATATAAACAACGACCATCACCTGAGTCTATGGTATTTTCCGTTTTTTCACATATATCTGAATTACTATACCAGCTACCATTGCCTGGTCCATATTTACCATTTGGTACTGAGCTATATCCGCTATAGGCGTTATAACTTGAATCATCCATTCGCCAAATATCACGGTCCATTACCGCTTTAGTATCATAATATTCATAGGTGAGAGTGATATTGCCTTTATCTGTATTAAAGCCAGTTGCAAGCGATAAACGGTTAGCATCGCCCCCTTCTACGCTTGGTTGCTCTGTACTGTAATCAAGCTGAAAACCTTCAAACTCTTTCTTAGTGATAATGTTTATCACGCCCGCCACCGCATCGGAACCATAGACTGCTGAAGCGCCATCCCGCAGGATTTCAATACGTTCCACGATAGCCATAGGGATAGAAGATGTATCCGCCACTGAGCCAGAGCTCGAACTCGTGCCTGGCATACGGCGTCCATCTAATAACACTAAGGTCGCAGACGATCCTAAACCGCGTAAATTGACATTACTGGTTGAGCTTGCACCAGAGCCATAACCTGAAATACCACGCCAAGAACCAAAGCTGTTTATCGCAGAGTTATTTAATACGTCAGCAACGGTTTTTTCACCTGTCATAGCAATATCTGCAGCATTGATGACAGTCACGGGTGAAACGGTTTCCATATCAACTTGTTTAATACGAGAACCCGTCACTTCAATGCGTTCAACTTTGGTATTTTCTTCTGCTGCATTTATCATTGCAGAAAAACCTAATCCCGAAAAAACCACACTGCTTGTCGCCGCAGTAATTAAACTAGCACGAACGGCTTTGGCCGTTAAACTTAAATAGCGCATTAATCTCTCCTTGAGGCAAATAAAACCCTATGTTTTTATTTTTATATTTAACCAGCGAACTCTATTTCGCTGTAGAGATAATGTTAATGCGCAACATTTAAGTCAACCATTAAAACAAGTTAATTCAAAAATAAAACAAATTGATACAAACTAAAACATAAAAAACCAAATTTAGACATGAAAAAATTAATACGCATCATGGACTTAAGGAGTTTAGATTGATTAAATATATTAAAAAAACAACCTGATACAATAAAACTTATTTGTTACCAAAAAATAGCGCAACACAATTTAGTGCCACAAATAAATCAATATGTATCATTAGTGGACCCCTGAACATTAAATTACACTTAATTCAATATTAATTAGCCATAAAAATGCCACTCCATTGAGTGGCATTTATATTTAAACACTGAGTAATGATTGATTACTTAAAGTTGACAACCTTCAACACTGTTTGAGTTTTCATAAACGATATCGCCTATCGGACTGTAGTCAGCAGCTTTAATCGCTTGTTTCTCTTTCAAGAAAGAATAGGCTTTGTTTCCTAAATCGAGTCAGCGAACAAAACTCTCATCATTGTTCAAATATCAAGCTACATAGCGGGTTTCAGACATACCTAGCCCAGTAAGCTTGTTCAAAGCCCTAATCATCGCATAAGTTTCTCCCACCTGAGCGCTATAATTCCGCATGCTCAACGTGCCTCCTAGCAGTTGTTTTATCCTGTACATGGCGGTTTCTGAGATTGAACGGCGATGATAACCATACCGTTTTTTCCATTGCTTATTTGAGCCATGAAGCTGTTGCCAACTGACGGCTAAGTTTCGTGGATGCCCTTGTTCCCATAGTGCAGCACCTTCCCTAGGTGGAATGAGCACTAAAGCGCGCTTTCGACGAACTGCTTCGTGACAGGCTTTCGTGTCGTAAGCACCATCACCCGAGATATTGCGGATTTTTCGATGGGTTTGCTTAAGTAAATTGGGCATCACTTCAGCGTCTGTGACACCTGATAAACTGAGTTCTGCGGCAATAATTTCATGGCTATGTGTATCTACGGCAATATGCAGTTTACGCCACACTCGGCGCTTGCCATCTGTGCCATGTTTCTTCACTTTCCACTCACCTTCGCCATAGACCTTCAAGCCTGTTGAGTCGATAGCTAAGTGCTCAATGGCGCCGCGAGTCTTGGTTTTAAAAGCAATATTGACCGTTTTCGCGCGTTTACTGATGCAGGTGTAATGCGGGCAAGATCATGGGATGTCACCCAGTTTAAACACCGAATTGATAAAGCCCTGTAAGGCTCTCAGTGGCATAGAGAAAATACGCTTAACCATCAACGCAGTGGTAATGGCTAAGTCGCTAAACACACGAGGACGACCTTTCTTGGGCTGCTCGACCTTGGCTTTCCACTTAGCAATTGCATCCTCATCAATCCAGAAGGTAAGTGGACCGCGGTTGATTAAGGCTTGGTTGTATTGCTTCCAGTTGGTTGTTTTATAGCGAGGTTTTGACACGGTTGATGGGTAAGTTGATAGGCGATGCCGATCAGATCTGCGGCTACGGTTTTAGTTCAACTTATTTAGGTAACAAAGCCATTCCTGAGACATCACTATATACTGTGCCGTACTAACTCCTAGATAAATAAGCTCACAAATAAAAGTTTCAATTATCAAGGAATCACTAAATTATGCTAAAACCACTAAATCAGAGTAATCTTAACATTAAAAACATTCTGACGACTCAGACTAAATAATGGCGATAAATTAATTTAGATGCTTAAATAAAAACACCAGTTAATAATAAAATCAACTGGTGAGCACATTTACATAAATGTTATCTAAGCCTTATATTACAACTTAGGAGCAGCAGGACAACCTTTAACTTCGCCACCAGCTGATGTATAAGTTATATCACCAGCAACAGGATTAAAGTCAGCAACCTTGATATCTGTTTTAGTTTCAATAAAGTCTCGCAAAACTAAAGCATCAGCAACCTCAATAGATGTCGCACTGATCACTGGATATTTGTCTCCACCAGCGGCACTAAATGTAGAGATTGAGAATGTATATTCTTCATTGTCACTAAACCCTTTACCATTGATATCGTTTACAGTGACTTTTTTTGCATCACAATCAACGGCCATCTTAATACCATCGAATTGAGCATATCCACCACTACCAACACTAATTGTCGCAACAGTATTTAAGTATTGTGTAATATCTGAGCCTTTCATGGTAGCTTTAGCAACCATGTTGCCAAATGGCTGGACTGTTAGTACATCACGATATGTAATGTTTCCTGCCGGAATAGATGCTCTTACACCACCAGAATTCATGATACCAAAGTCACTGTTAACCAGTTTATATTGGCTTTGAGCTCTGGCTAATAAATGGCCAAGATTAGTCTGTTCAGAACGAACATTGTTTCGCTCCCCAACTAACATTCCATCCGTATTACCAATGATAACATCTAATAATGCTTGTCCTTTCTCCTGGTAAGGTCTTAAGACTTGTAACACTCCGATATCTTCATCAATTTTTGATGTACCAGGTACTAATGTTGTTGATTTTTTATCATCTTTAACTGCAAGAGCAGGAGTACCATATGCATCTAAAACCATTAAATTGACTGGCACTAACTTATAACTCGCTAAATGCAACTCGCCATTAAAATATTCGAAATCGGCACGACCTACATATTTACCCCATTCATGGGCCTGCATAATGTAAGTACCTTTTTGCTGATCTGGCTTACACTCATCGCCACGGTTAAATACTGCATAAGATTCATTACCTGGTTCCATGCACACAGGATTTTGTGAATGTCCACCAATGATCGCTTGTAAATCGCCTTCATTAAGTGCTCTTGCTAGCGAGACATCTCCTGGCGCATTACTTCCACTTGCAGCATTAGCATAATGTCCCATATGTGTTGTGGCAAAAATTAAATCAGCAGCTTTTGCATCTTTAATTTCTTTTATCACTTTCTTGATTTCAACTTGAGGATCGGTAAATTCAAGGTTAGTCAAATACTCTGGATTACCGATTTTAGCGGTGTCTACAGTAGTGAGACCAATAACGGCTATACGTAATCCATTTATATGAAAAACTTTATAAGGATCAAAATAGCGTTTCCCTGAAACTTTATCGTATATGTTAGCGGCTAACATAGGGAAATCAGCAAGTTTCCTCTGCATTTCAACAATATCTAATGGATTATCAAATTCATGATTTCCCACTGCCATCGCATCATAACCAATCAGGTTCATACCAATAAAATCTGGTACAGCATCTTGCATATCTGACTCAGGGACTCCGGTATTGATATCACCACCAGACAGGAGTAATACTTGACTACCACGTGATTCAACTTCATCACGGATCTGATCAATTAGCGTTTTACGAGCTGCCATACCATATTCACCATACTCACTCTGCCAGAAGCGGCCGTGGTTATCATTGGTGTGTAAAACGGTAAATGTTGTGCAAGCGCTTCCCGCTTCAGCACACGTTGTTGGGACTTTATCGTCATCACTATTATTACAACCCGCAAGCGCAGCGACAACAGCAGTTGCAACTAGTCCTTTAATAAGCATATGTCTCATTACATCAACCCCTTGATTTTAATTATTTTATCATAGAAAGATTGCCGTGAACTCCATCAAGTTCAGCGTCACGGATAATAACAAAGAATAAAGATAAATTGTGTCATTTTTATTAAAAACTTGACATTTATAGGGGAATTCGCGGGCGCTTTAAGACAGATTTGTTTCATATAAAAAATAAGCTGAATGACTGATTTCTATATATTTAGAGAATTAAAAATAAAAATGAAATAAATTAATTTAAATCGTTCAGTATAAATGACTTAGAAAACATTACAGAAAACAGTGATTGTTCCCATAAAAAAACAAGCATGGGCAACTTTCAATTTACCGCATGCTGCTTTTATCAGCAATTAGACTTCTCTACATTTCAAATCGCTGTAATAACCACTTAGAAATCTCTTTTAACTGTGCAGGGATCACTGAATGTGGCATAGGATAAGTCTGCCACACCACATTATAACCGCCCGTAATTAAGGCTTCTTTGGCTAATGTTCCAGCGGATAGTGGCACTACATCATCCTGTAGACCGTGTTGCTGTAATATGGGTGTATTACGATTCGCTGCGCTTAATTCAGCGGGTAATACATCGCCCGTAGGTAAATAGCAAGACAGCGCCATAATCCCTGCAAGTTGCTCGGGGAAACGCAGTCCAGAGAATAAACTCATGACTCCGCCCTGACTGAATCCTGCTAATACGATACGCTCGCTCGCAATACCCGCCGCGATTTGTTCGTTAATTAATGCAGCAACCCTTTTCTCCGACTCAAGCACCCCTTGCATATCAGCTCTGTCGTGCAAATCCATGCTTTTAATATCGTACCAAGCGCGCATGACGTAGCCGCCATTGATGGTCACGGCTTGCTCCGGTGCATGGGGGAAAATAAACCGGATAGCATGATCGGCAGGTAAGCCTAATGCAGGCACTACGGGGGCAAATCCGGCACCCGAATCCCCTAATCCATGTAACCAAATGACCACGGCTGTAGCAGGCGTCTTAGGTTCAACGACAATACGCTCAAGAGAAACTGACATTCTAAAAATTCCCAATTCGATATTAAACACTCATCAACTAAAAACTGATGATAAATCTATAAGTTAACCACTCTGCACAACGCAGGCGTACTTTATTCCGCATCCATTCCCAGCACATCTTGAATCGCCCGTAACTGGGCATTTGAGTCCAACACTAAGCTCCAACGCACACCGCCACCATCGGCGATTAACATAGGTGGCTGACGTCTCAAACCGATATCCTCAGCACTCGCTTGCAGCACGATACTGGCAACATTGAGCCGCACTTGCACTTCGAACTCAGTGACGATTAACTTACCCTGCGAAAAATCTAACACCATTTTGATAACCGCCCTATGTGAAAACGCCGACATCATAGCAAACTTGTGGTCTTTTACCGATGGCATTTCCTTGCCAGCATACGAGCCATTAAAGTTTGATTACATTTGAGCTAACAGTGAGATAACAAATCCAGTGGATTATCAGGTAAACTTTTGCCCTAAATAGAATGGGTCGATAGAACACCAAGCAAATTGGTGCACTTATCGCCCAAAACTCGAGCAAAAATACTTCATCATTAGGCTGTTAAATAATGCTTTCACTTCGACGTACCGTCCTAAGCAGCGCCCTTTTGTTTGCGCTGCAACTCCTTGCTAGCACCTATGCCAATAGCGCTCCAAATACGTTAGCCGCTGAGCCGACTGCCACTGTTGTACAAGCACAGACGCAGCAGAACCAAGATGCACTGACCTACGCCAATTACACTGAAGTCAGCGTGAGTCATGTGGAGCTAGCCCTTGCCGTCGATTTTAAACAAAGCCGCTTATCCGGTGAAGCCACCCTCGATTTAGCTTGGCATAAACTGGGGAAGGAACTCATCTTAGATACCCGAGATCTGACGATTAACAGTGTGAGTGCTTTGAATTCAACTGGGAAATGGCAAAGCGTGCCCTTCACCTTAGCCAAAGCTGACGCTGTAAAAGGCGCGGCGCTGACCATAAAACTTGCTGATGAAGATACCCAAAAAGTTAAAATCAATTACCACACGTCGAATAATCCATCCGGTATTCAATGGTTAACTCCAGAGCAAACCCAAGGTAAACAGTTACCTTTTATGTTCAGTCAGAGTCAGGCGATTCATGCTCGCAGCTGGATCCCACTGCAAGATACCCCAGCCGTGCGCCAAACCTATAGCGCAACGATTACTGCCGATAAAGCCATTACTGTGGTCATGAGTGCCGATCGTAAAACCCTGTCGAGCACGCAGACCCAATTCACTATGCCGCAGGCGATCCCTGCTTATTTAATCGCCATTGCAGCCGGGCATTTAAAGTTCTCCCCTTTAGATAACATCTCGGGCATTTGGGCTGAGCCAGAAATCCTCGACAAAGCCAGCAAGGAATTTGCCGACACGCCGGAGATGATCAAAATCGCCGCTAAACGTTACGGCGATTACCGTTGGGGACGTTATGACTTGCTTATTTTGCCGCCAAGCTTCCCCTTCGGCGGGATGGAAAATCCACGGCTTTCGTTTATTACGCCAACGGTGATCGCGGGTGATAAAAGTTTAGTGAGTCTAATTGCCCATGAACTTGCCCACTCGTGGTCGGGTAACTTGGTGACCAACGCCACTTGGCGCGATCTCTGGCTTAATGAAGGTTTTACTACCTATGTTGAGAACCGCATCATGGAAGATCTCTACGGCCGCGACCGAGCGCTGATGGAGCAAACCATCGGCTATTCTGAGCTGCTTGCCGAGCTTGCAGAACTCACGCCTGGCGATTCAGTGCTGCATGTGGATCTTGGCAAACGCTCGCCAGACGAGGCCTTCAGCGGTGTCCCTTATGTGAAAGGCCAGTTGTTCTTAATCTTTTTAGAGCAGAAATTTGGCCGCGAACGCTTCGATGCTTTTGTGAAAAGCTACTTCAATCATTTTGCATTTCAAAGCATTACCACGGCGCAGTTCCGTGAGTATTTATCTTTGAATCTATTAAACAAATATCCCAATGTTGTCAGTGAGGCCGAAGTGGATACTTGGATTGAAGGTCAAGGTTTGCCGCCATTTTTAGTGCCGCCCAATTCCCACGCCTTCGATGATATCGATGCCCAAAGACAAACTTGGCTCGACAGAAAACTTAGTGCAAGTGAGTTGAAAACCAGCACTTGGACAGTGCACCAGTGGTTAAGGTTTATCAATGAAATGCCAAGAGTCAATCTAGACCAAGCCAAGCTTGCCGAGCTGGATAAGGCGTTCCATTTTACGGGCACAGGCAACAGTGAAATCGCTTTTGCATGGTATTCACTCGCCCTAGACAACGGCTATTACGCGGTACTACCTGCTTTAAAACAGCACTTGACCCATATTGGTCGCATGCGCTTAATCGTGCCGTTATATCAAAAGCTTGCAAGCACAGATCAGTACGACTGGGCCAAGAGTGTCTATCTTAGGGCTCGCAGCGGTTACCATCCACAAACCCAAGCAAGTCTAGATATAATGTTTGCCGACAAACCACTCGCTCATGAACATAGCCATTAGCCAGATAAAGAGCCATTAGCGAGATGAAGAGCCATTAGCAGTTGCGCTAACTATTAAGCCATTAGCACCATAAAAACAAAAAAGCCCAAACCTAGGTTTGGGCTTTTGCTATTCAATCTTCTGCCTCGATTCATTCAACTTATTCTGAACTTATACTCATCTCACATTGAGTCAGATAAAAGCCAAGTTCGAAGCTGAACCCGAAGCCTAAAGATTAGTGGTGATGACCACCAGCGCCATGGGCATGGCCGTGGGCGATTTCTTCATCACTCGCGTCACGGGCACCAACGACTTCGATATCAAATGTCAGTTCGCGGCCCGCTAATGGATGGTTGACATCCACAGTCGCCATAAACTTACCCACTTTAACGATAGTCACTTGGCGTTGACCTTGGTCAGTATTGACCACAGCAGTCATACCCGGTTTCCACGCAGTCGCGCCCAATAAGTGCTTAACCGACACACGTTGGTGCGCATCAGCATCCGCTACGCGCTCACCGTATGTTTCGGCAGCAGGTAAAGTCACAGTGAATTTTTCACCGATGGCTTTACCATTGATCGCGTTTTCTACACCAGGCATCATGTTGTCATGACCGTGTAAATAGGCAATCGGATCGCGACCTTCGTTCGTCTCAATCACTTCGCCTTTCTCGTCACGCAGTGTGTAGTTAAACTGCACAACCATATCGTCTTTAATGCTCATCGAATATCCTTTGATTTTCTTCGATTTCAATTGTGGGCCGAGCTTAACAAAACTGAGCTTTTCACTCCACTTTTTTATCCGGCCTAAAAGCGCTCAAAACCCGCGGCGAGCGCTCTTTGGCTGCAGTAACGACAGTGACAGTGGCTACAGTGATAGTCCTAAAGCAGTAAACACCTCTGGGCTTGGGAAGCCATCGGCAATCATCTGTTTGCTCCGTTGAAAGGCTTGCAATCCTGCCACAGAGTTACGCCCTAACACACCATCTGGCTTGCCAACATCAAATCCGGCCTCATTCAGTTTTGCTTGCAATTGCTTAACTTGCTCACGACTTAAGCGTGGCTGTTCTGGCGGGCTCACTGTCAAAGGTAAGCCACCATTAATGCGATCGGCGAGATGCCCTACTGTAATGGCATAATACTCGGAGCGATTCCAACGCATGATCACATTGAAGTTCTCATAGCCTAAAAAGGCAGGCCCTGTATGGCCTGCAGGCAAATACAACGCGGCTTGAATATCAACGGCGGGCAAAGGTTGACCATTCGCTTGCGTGACATTAAGGGCGGCCCACTCTGATAACGCCAAGGGCTGTTTCGCCCCTAAATGGCTGTAACTAAAATCCTTTGGTAATAAGACTTCACGGCCCCAGCGTTCATTTCGCTGCCAGCCTAAGTGCTGTAAAAAGTTCGCGGCGGAAGTCAGCGCGTCTGTGGTGCTATTCCATAAATCGGCTTTACCATCGCCGTCACCGTCGACGGCATATTTGGCATAGGCCGACGGCATAAATTGCGTGTGTCCCATGGCGCCAGCCCATGATCCCACCATAGTGTCATCATCGAACTGATACTTTTCTTTCAGCTTTAAGGCTTGCATCAGTTCTATGGTGAAATAATTGCTACGGCGTGGCTCACAGGCCAAAGTCGCGAGCGAATTCAATACCGACATCTTGCCTTTATAGGAACCATAGTTAGTTTCAAGCCCCCAAAAAGACAAGATATATTGCGGCGGCACGCCATATTCTTTAGCTAGTTGATTGAGTAAAACGCTGTGTTTTTTCAGTAAGCGACGGCCTTCATTGACGCGCCATTCGGTGGCGCGCTTACTGAAATAATTATCGAAGGTCTGGCTGAATTCAGGTTGTTGCTGATCGAGCTCAATCACCCGAGGCACAAATTTCAAATTTGCAATGGTCGAGTTAATCGTCGCCTCTGACAGCCCTTCGGTGCGCGCCCGCGCTTGTAGCCCAGTCAAACAACTCGGAAATGCCTCGGCATTCGCTTGTACGCTAGCACTGATATCGGGCATTGGGTTGGCTTCTGCGGCTATGCCACTTGCATTGCTACTGACTGCGTTAGTGTTGGAACTGGCACTCGCCGCTGGCACGCTGGAACAGGCACTCAGACTGACACAGGCGGCAATACTCGCAAACAGATAAGTTAACCCTTTAATTTTAATCAAATCAACAACTCCAATATTTGATTTCACAACAATGGCACAGTAATCACACTGCTGTGGCTAAACACGACAATCTTCCTTCTTCGAGAGGGGATTGCCCTAGAGAGATATTCGCCTTGGCATAACGAGTTAAAGGTTCTATTAAAAAAACCTTTAACGGCCAATGGTATAGAAGACATGTTTCTCCCCCCACGGAAAGCCTCTATCTGAGTCACACTTGAACAGTAAAGCACACTGCATCAAGGCTTATCATTGCCAATAATCCTGACCCATAGCGACACGTAACACAATCCTTATCGCCATAAATACCTTGTGGCACCGGCTTATTGCTCAGTTATCCAACACAAGAAAAATCTTAACAAAGAATCCCTTGGTATCGCAGCATGTTACCGTATAATGGATAAGTTAACAGCACACATCAAAGAGACCTATCATGACTGAAATCAATGCGGCTTTGGCTGGCTTTATCAAAAATGTAAAACAACATCAGACGCTTTGGGGTCTAATGGATGAAACTGGCGAAGGCTGGGTCGTTTGTGATTCTTCAGAATTTGAAGACACAGATGTGATGCCATTGTGGTCAAGTGAAGCCACTGCAAAATCCCATTGCAGCGACGAATGGCACGACTACCAACCCGTTGCTATTTCATTAGAAGAATTTCTGGAATATTGGGTGTCTGATCTCAACGACGATGGTGTATTGATCGGTGTGGATTGGCAGACTGATGAAGATTGCCTTGAACTTGATCCAATTGTTTTAGCAAAAGATTTGGTTGATGTTGAAGAAGTTTAATCCCTTCAATATGCCATTAGTGACATCAAGGACTGAGGTGCTCATTCCTTGATGTCTGCTATCCCGCTTATCGATATTCCCTTCGACCAACGTCATACCTGTTGGTTTTGCGGCGAACCGAGCAATCAACACTTCGAATATATTGCCCACACACATACGCCACATCCTTCATTAGCCGTCCCCGCCTGCAGCGAATGCTTACGATTAGCCAAACAACATACCCTGAGTTCAATTTGGGATTGTCGTATGGCCGTCAAAGATGCACTGATGCGCATTTATGCAAAACACCTCGCGATTGGAATTAATTGGACCGAAGAAGAACTTGCCGAGTCTGAATTTTCCTGCAAAGTGTTTGAAGGCTTTAAGAAAAGTGCTTGGATGATGTACCAGATTGCCCGCGACCGTATCAACGCACCCGGCTGGCCACTGGTATTAGAAGGCGAAGAAATTGACGACCAAGGTTATAACGCAGGTTTCGAATTTGATGGCGTGACCTTTAACTCAGTCAATGCTGCAATCCAGTACTACTCGACGCAATTCACCTTAGACCCGCAGTTTTTTGCCGAACTGGTGCGCCTCGTCGGCCGAGCAAGATTCAACTACGCCCTACGACTCGCCCGCATCCATATTGCCGCCGCCAAAGAAATGAAACGCCAAGTATTACAAGATGTAGAAGCCGAATTCGCCTCGTAATCGAGCGTTAAATAAAAAGGTAATTTGGTAGGATTTGCACAAAAGCGATGGAAAGGTTGCAATTGAAGGGCTGATATTAAAAGTCTGATATAAACAGGCCACATTTAAAAGCGGTTATTAAAAGCGGTTATTAAAAGCGGTTATTAAAAGCGGTTATTAAAAGCGGTTATTAAAAGCGGTTATTAAAAGCGCTGAGCCTACCGATGACCAACACAAGGTCAATCACCGATAGTTCGAATATCAAAATGCTTAGTGATTAATCACTTGTCTTAATCTTTCTTGTACCACTTCCACCAGCAGATCCGGCTGGAACTTAGAAATAAACTTATCACAGCCCACCTTTTCAACCATGGCATGGTTAAAGCTGCCGCTCAGTGAAGTATTCAAGGTAATATATAGATCTGACATAGCTTTATCACCGCGGACTTCAGACGTCAGTTTGTAACCGTCCATCTCGGGCATTTCGGCATCAGTAATCATCATCAACAATTCTTTGGATACTTGCTTGCCTTCATCGCGCCATTTTTGTAATAAATTCAATGCCTGCAAGCCATCAGAAGCTTCAATAATTTCTATGCCTAGTTGGCTTAAAGTCTCACGCACCTGACGCCTTGCGGTCGATGAATCGTCCACAATCAATATTTTTCTGCCTGGCATTTCATGCACTAAACTTTCGTCAAGCACACCTTCTGATAAACTAATATCGTAGTGAATAATCTCCGCCAGTACTTTCTCTACGTCGATAATCGACACTAATTGCGATTTGCCTTGATGTTCGATGCGGGTAATTGCCGTCAGATAATTATTGCGCCCCGCCGTTTTCGGCGGCGGCATGATATCGCTCCACGTCATGTTGATAATGTGCTCAACCTTGCCGACTAAGAAGCCCTGCACGCTGCGGTTATATTCAGTGATGATCATATTGGCATCATCATCTGGCGGCACAGGTTTAAACCCAATCGCCGAACGTAAATCAATCACAGGGATAGAAATACCGCGAATATTAGCAACACCATAAATATGAGGATGACTCCCAGGCATGGCATTAAGGGGAGGAAGCTTAACCACTTCTTTGACTTTAAAGACGTTGATGGCAAATAACTGCGTGGAATTAATGCTAAAGAGCAACAACTCGAGGCGGTTCTCACCCACGAGTTTGGTACGCTGATCTACGGTTGCAAGTACGTTTGCCATAATGCTGCTTCTCTACTCTTGAGGAAAATCCTTTCCTCACATGCGACGGATTAGCTCAAATTATAGCGGTAAACTCCCATGAAGAACCATGCCGAGGTGCTATTTTATCTAAAAATTACAACCACTCTCGCAAAATCACGCCGCTAACTTGGTTTACTCCACCCCGAATATTAATGGCGCTGCTGGTTCATGTCTGTGCTCAAGCGGCGAAATAGCCAAAATATTTGGCTTTGGCATAAGTGTGAATATTAGCAAAAGCACGAATATTCAATCCATTCAAAACGAACATTCAATTTGCGTCAGCGGCGTTGCCACCTAACGCAGCACTTTCTGGGCAAGCACCATGCCCGCAAGATCCAAGGCATTTCTGTCGCAGACTATCTCAAACCCCGCTTGACGCAACACAAGTAACAACTCGCGGTGATTAAAGCGATTTTGTTGTGGATGCTCAAATAGGCGTCGACTCAGTGGATTACAAATCGCAGCGCGATATAAATCCTCTACCACAAAGTAACCGTTTGGTTTCAGTACTCGGGCAACGTCCTTGATTGCCGCCTGCCAATTTGGAATATGGTGGAATACGGCAAAATCAAACACTATATCGAACTCGCAATCGGCAAAGGGAAGACAAGATGCGTCGGCAACCGAGAAACTCAGCCCTTTCAAACCTTGTGGCCGAGCTTGCCAGCGAGATTGCGCCGCTGCGACCATTTCAGGGTCGATATCCACAGCCGTGATATGTCCTGCGCCAAAATGCTCGCGGATCAACTGAATACCATTACCAAACCCACAACCGATTTCTAATGCGCGCTCGCAGCGAGCCATAGGTTTAGGCATCATAGACGTAAGCAAAGGCGCTTCGACATGATTTTGTAGCCAAAAACGTATTGGATGCTGAACGAGCTTTTTCTCAAATGGATTTAATTTCATGCCATCCTCTAAATATGGGTAAACTATTGTTGATAATTTTACTGATCGAACTGCCACTATGGTACGTAATGATAGGAACATAAGTTCACCAGAGGCCAAGATGAAATTACCTCTTTTTCCACTACCCATTTGTTTATTGCCCGAAGGTTACACACAACTGCGGGTATTTGAACCTAGATATAAGCGTTTAGTCGCCGAATCGTTAAAGTCAGGCGAAGGCTTTGGCTTATGTATGCTCGAAGAGGATGGCAAAACCATTCAGCCCATAGGCACCTTAGTGCATATTATTGATTTTGAAACCCTACCCGATGGACTATTAGGGATCAGCATTCAAGGTTCAAAGCGCTTTAAAGTTAATGAAATCAGTGTCGAAGACGATGGCTTGAAGCGCGGCGATGTTAGCTTTATCGACAATTGGCCTGCGACACGTATTGCGACCGATGAGCGTTACTTGAGCCAAATGTTACAAAACATCCTCAAGGAATATCCGCAACATCTCAAGCACTACCAAGCGGAACAGTTTGAAGACATTGCTTGGGTCTGCCAACGCTGGCTAGAAATATTGCCCGTGCAAGCCTCTGAAAAGTACAACTGCATTAATACCTTAGATCATATTATGACCCGAGACCTATTACGGGCCGTAATAAAATAATCCTGTGAATGATCCTTTATTTAAGCCACTCCGTATTGATTGACAGTTTGACAGTAAAACTGGGCTCAGAAGTGAAACAAGCCTCTCAATTTTGTCGTTACTGATCTCAAACTTAGCACTAACGACTGGGATAAGAGCGAAAATAATGGAAAATATTCAATCACAAAGCAGGCAAAATCGGTATCATGGCCCTATCACGTCTCTGACTCATTCGGCTATGGATAACGACATTCCCGCTCTCAAAACCTGCGAGCCTCAAGCGGATACTTTGATCACGTTTATGCTACAAGTAGCTGACAAACGGGACAGAGCCGCCTTTGGGCATTTATTCCAGCATTTTATGCCCAAGATCCGCGCCTTTGGTTTACAAAGACTGAATCAACAAGGCTTAGCCATGGATTTAGTTCAAGAAACCATGACCAGCGTGTGGACTAAGGCCCATCTGTACAATGCAGATAAAGGCTCAGTGACGACTTGGGTATTTACCATAATGCGTAATCAGTGTTTCGATATGCTGAGACGAGTACAACACAATAAAGAAGATACCTTTGGCGATGATATTTGGCCGCTGTGCGATGCGACCATGGCTCAAGACACACTCACTGATCATAAATTGACGGCGAAACTCCTCCAACATCTTGATGCCCTTCCCCTCGCACAAAGACAAGTCGTGCAAGGTATCTACATGCAAGAACTCACTCAACAAGAGCTAGCCGATGCCCTCAAGGTGCCAATAGGTACAATAAAGTCACGATTAAGACTCGGGCTAGAAAAGTTGAAAAGTTTCTTGGAGACACACAATGATTAAGCATCATCCCCAACAAGAATTACTCGTGAGCCATGCGAATGGGGTCTTACCTTTATCGATGGCCATTGCAGTATCAGCGCATTGCGCATTATGTGAGACGTGTCGTGAGCAACTAGCCCTATTAACCGAGCAAGCTGCCAATTCGGCATTAAATCCAGATGGTGCTCATGCTGCAAAGCATACACACCAAGAGTCGATTCACACTGCGCATATTGATGCTGGAAACACTCAAGCTACTCATGTTCCAATGATGGATATTGACGCTATGCTGGCGCAAATCATGGCCCAGCCTGCGGCAACGGATGTGCATAGTAATGCTCCTCTGGATGTTCAAGTAAAACAACAGCATTACACAGTGCCGTCGGTGTTTCGCCAGCATTTGGCCCGTCCTTGGCAAATATTAGGCAAAGTCAGTCGTATGCGTTTTGATGTCGATGAAATGAACACCCGCGCGAGCTTGTTACACATAGATGCGCAAGGTGAAATCCCCCAACATACCCATAAGGGCTATGAGTTAACCCTATTGTTAGCGGGAGCGTTTTCGGATATTAACGGTGACTATGTGCCAGGTGATTTTATTGTGCTCGATAGCCAACATCACCACTCACCTAAAACCGTTGACGGTTGCTTATGCTACACAGTGTTAGATGCGCCGCTGCATTTTACCAAAGGCCTAAGCAAGTTGCTTAACCCCATAGGTGAACTGATTTATTAAGCCTGTAGCCAGTGCTTTAACATGACTTATTTACTCCGTTTTAAAATGAGTCCGCTGCTAAATTTTCAGTTACTGAATCTTCAATTACTAAATTTTCAGTTACTAAATGACAGCCATTAATCCCATTGAAATAACCTATTTCAGTGGGATTTTTTATTCTATTTGCATGAGTTTTTTATTCAGTTTGCTAGAATTTTTAATTCAATTGGCTAACAGTAGCCACATCCTTTTCGCCTAAAAAGCCGCAATATGGACACCCAGCATTGCCGCTAAATACAAAATAAGAATATGCCCCATACCGAGCTTTATGCTTTAAATCAAATGAATAGCTAGAAACAATTCACGTTAACTCAACATCAATCAACAAATAATCACATTGAATAAAAATTAAACTTGCATAAGCTACTTTTATTGATATACTGCACGTCGTTTTGAGAAACACCTTGTTGTTTACCTTTTTAAACCAGCCTGACTATTAGCAATCAGAGTTCGGTCCTCATAAAGAAAGCCTACTACAAGCAAAACCCCATAAGCTCAAGCATTCGATACCACTAAAATCATGTGGTTATGTCTGTGAACTTACTGTTCTCCACACTGTCATAGTATTGTCATTAAGCTATGGTCAACTGGCAGAATCAAGTTAGTCCATTGGCATAATCGACAGCATGTATTATTTATCGATTAAGCATCTCTTGATTAATGAATCAAAGATGGGGTAACCTCGATACTCAATAGAACGAATCTTTCGCAAATTGCTAAGGATATTTTATAGTTACAACTATCTCACCTATGGGTGAATTAACAAAAAGGAGTGTGGCATATGTCATACAAAATTAATGGACATGAAATTACAGTGAACTTCCCTGTAGATTCAATCTCAGTAAATAAAACCTCAATTGCTTTTACCGATCGTCAAGGTAAAAACAGACAGACTTTTTCAAAGCGTACAGAAGCCATAAGCTTTATGAAATGGTTATTGTCCGCAAACAAATAAGTCAAAAAGTAAATTAGACGATAAGTTAGAAATAAGTACTGTAATACCCCGTTTGCTCAAGTGTATTTAATCGGTTTCCATTCTCTTCGCAGTACCGAGCACTTAAGTAAACTGATAGCCGAATGTCACGAACACGCTATCCTTTTTTACGTCATCATGACGAACACATTTGGTTCAGGCTGTATCTCTCTCACACAGATACCTGCCGAACCAAATGAGTCAAATCCAGCTTAGCTCACCTACTTCCACTGCAGCATCCGCTAATATTCATCCCCATGAATACTGTACAGCACCTCACCTATGCCAAAACCCAATACCCAAATCGCCATGCAAAGCTTGATAAGCCAGATCAAAGCGACAATTCCGCTCAATTTAACGGAAGCACAACTGTGCCAAGGACAATGTTTAGGTTGTTCGAAAAAAATGCTGGAAATGTTAGATGCTGAAATCAGCTATTGGCAGTTTAGCGATGTAATACCTAGCCTAAAAGATTTAAAAAACCTCGAGAATATAGGCCAACGTACCTATAAAATCCTTAAGCGAAACCATCTACTATCTTAAGAAACTATCTACTGTCTTAAGAAACCATCTGCCGTCTTAAAAAAGCGGTCTTAATCTATTGCGCTGGTTATATTACTATTCTTTGAAAATTCTCATACTCCAGAAAATTTACGCTGATAACGCGGCAACATGGTCTCATTCCCTAATATTCCGCCTTGATGCAAATACATCACATGACCTAATTCACTACGCTGTAAGTAATCCTCAAGCACAATAAAACCTAAGGGATCGTAGAGTAGTTCAAATTGAATACCTGAGGCACAAACGCGCTGCCACATGGCATAAAATTCTGGGTAGAGTTTACCAAAGTGATATTTTTTGCCGACATTCACTATCTGTGGATGCTCGAGAGTATTTGGATTAAGCATAGAGAATTGCAAACGTAAATAATCATCGCCGCCCACCACGGCGCAAGTCACGATGCGAATCGCCGTTTGCTGACGAATAAAGTACTGATTTAAAAATAACGCCGTCGTCCCCGTCCCCGACGGTAAAAATACTGTTAAATCGACTAAATCATTCGCCTGCGCAAATTGCACTATTTCTTGCGCCAGTCTATTTACCCCGTATTCAGCGTAGGAACAGCGACCGCCCTCTGGGATAAAAAGCGCCGTAGGTTCATTCGCGAGTATCTGAGTCTCGATATACTCTTGGCAACTCAGTCGCGCACCACCCGTTTGCAAAGCAGGTTCACAACTAACATTGTGGCCAGATAAAACCTGAGGTTCACCCTGCGACTGAGTAAACGCCAGCTTTTGCGCCATTAACTCACTTAAGTCGATAATATTGGCGCCATTTGCCAATGCCGCAGCGTAATTCCCCGTGGGATGCTTAACAATCTGGCTGGCAATATGGTCAACATAAAAATCACACTGCCAGCCTTTCATCTTGGCCAATGTAGATAGGGAATACAAAGAGTTTGCTAAGGGTGAGCCATGACCTATCACCTTGTTGATGCCTGCAAACTCATGATCTAAAAAGTAGCCGAATTTACGCGCTTTATTGCCGCTAAACGCTGGATGCAATAAATCATCACGTTTTAGAAATATTTCTCGACCAGCAAAGGCAAAAATATCGACGGGGGAATTTGCAAACATCAGGCTACTCAAACGATTAAATACTCAGGCTTTTAAGCCATTGGATGGAATGGCTAGTGTAACGCCGCCTTTGCTCTTCTGCTCTTAAGAAATTAGCAATTTAGCGAAGAATTAGTAAAAATCACAAATGAAGCTTAAACAGGTGGATGTAAGACATTGATTTTTGAAAATAAAATAATTGGCACGTTTCTCGCTTAGTCATTGGCATATATTCAGTTTATCAAAGCTAACGGCATTCATTAGAGCTGACGATAAAGGCTAAAAAAGTAACATAAGGAGTTTTCAATGGCAGTATTACGCTTAATATTCAACATCGCTTGGTTTGTGCTCGGTGGATTTGTGATGGGACTCGCTTGGTGGCTCGCTGGTATCCTGTGTTTTATCAGCATTATTGGTATTCCCTTTGGCCGCGCCTGCTTTGTTATCGGTGAAATGACCTTCTGGCCCTTTGGTCAAGAACAAATCAGCCGTCGTCACTTAACCGGACGTGACGATTTAGGCACAGGTGCCCTAGGCATGGTGGGAAATATTATTTGGTTCTTGCTGTTTGGGATCTGGTTAGCCATAGGCCACCTGGTCCATGCCTTAGCCTGTTTTGTGACTATTATCGGTATTCCCTTTGGAATACAGCATCTTAAACTGGCGTTACTCAGCCTAACACCGATAGGCCAAACCGTTGTGGCTAAAGCCTAATAGGCAGTGAGTTATCCGTCTTAGCGCTGTTCATTGCTGATGATTTACTGTCGATGATTTACTGTGGAGAATGGATAGCGCTTTTTCATCCCATTCTGAAAATATCGCCTCAATGAAGGCCATTTCCTCCTCCAGTAAATCATTGCAACTATATTGAGTATGGACATATTGAGCATGGGCAGGTTCATCATCCTCTTGAACCTCAGTTTGCGGCTTAGTCGGCGCCACAATTGCCAACAGATAATGTGCCAGTTTTGCAGGGGCATCAATGGCCGCATCATGGCCGCAATACGCTAATACTATCAAATCCGTGTGAAAGTGCTGTGCCAAGGCTTTGCTCGATGCCATGCTCACCAACGCATCACGGTCGCCACAGAGTACACTTATCGGCACTTCCACGGTCAATGGACATTGATATTGAAAAGCCGCCCACAGTTGCCGCCAGGCGTTACGGATAGTTGGCGACGATTGGCGGCGAAATTCACTCCATTCGGCAATTAAACCGCAGTCTCGCCGATGACGAAAACTGGTTAAACGCACTATCGTCGACTCGATGGGATGTAAAGCTTTACCCCGAGCCCGCAAGAAAAACGCCTTCAATGCATTCAGTGGATTAAATCTTTGATACCACGTCGATAAATTAGCCGCACTGCTGTTTAGTACAAATACATGCCTTATCTGCCAAGGTCGCTGGCGCGCCATTTCTAGCGCTAACATACCGCCCATAGACAAACCGAGAAGGTAAATGGCTTCTCCATTTTGCACCTGCTCATCCAATTGCTGCCACACTGCATGGGCATAATCGGCAATCTTAAGTGGGCTTAGTTCATGGGATAGCGTCCCATTACCTGGCAAATCCGGTGTCAGTACTCGCAGCCCCTTTTGTCGCAGTCGCTGATCGAAGCCATTCCAGTGGCGCTGATCACGCATTAATCCCCGCAATAACACCCAAGTTGTCATGACTGTGGCTCCCGATACCAATACTGCCGCGCGCACTCAGTGAGTTCAGTCAAACGTTCAGGGGTTAACTGCTCTAACGATTGGGCGTAGGCCGCTTCCATCATAAATTGCATCAGCACTGTGTGCCTGCGTAAAATTCTGTGGTGACGATGTGTTTTCTGCGGATTGAAAAAACCTGCAAAATTAAATATTTGCCTTGGGTTTTTCTTTATCCAAGCCCAGGATCCCATCTCCAATGTCAAAGGCAGAAACGGTACCTGAGCATGGGGATCGGCCACTTGATGTTGGCGATAGAGGTAATCCCAAATATCCCCATGGGTGCGATAAAACTGACTCTGGGGTGCGAGCCGATAATGGCCATGATGGGGATAACTCTGTTCAAATAATTGTTTTAGATAAAAAATATAATTGGCATTTTCGAAGGCGGTACGTGTATGGGCGTAGGGGAACCAAATATGATCACTCAAGCCAAAGCCTGAGTGAGCATCGAGGGAAATCAAACTGGTGCTGCGGCTCAGCAATTGCTGTATATAGGCAACTAAACCGGCGGTTTCAAGCTCCATTCCCCCCATGCCGCGATACCAAGGCAGCCGCGACGATATCCGCTGTCCTCCGACCATAAAAGAGACTTTTTCGCTAGATTCTATCGGGGCGTTACGCATCAAATCCACTTGATTGCCATTGCCCCGCGTTCCCATAAATAAACCAACGGGATTCACCACAGGCACAAAAGCTAACCGCACGCCCGTTAACATCTGTTGTAGATGCTTATCCCACACCAGCCGCTGCAACAAACTGTTCAGCAATGCCAAGATGACTTGAGAGCCAATACGTTCAACCCCATGCACGCCGCCCACAAAGAGTACTGTCGGACAGGGCTTCTCTCCTCCGCCCAGTTCAACACTGTAGAGAGGAAAATGTTCGTGACGAAATGGGATGTCAGCAAGAATTTGATACTGCAACTTAAGATGATGAGTATCAATGAGTTGTTGCAGCGTATCTAACTCAAAGGGAAGTTTATTCATGTCACCTTAATCAATAAAATGAGAAAGCAACTCATGCCGTTAAGGTGATGCTAATAGTGAACAAAGACAGAATGATGACAAGCGGAATATCTGATGTAATTTTGAGAGGAATTGGCTGAAAATAGAGGAAAAAATAAGGGGGGAAATTGAGAGCACACTAACCTAAATTATGCATTAGTCTTCACGATACAGTAGCTCTCCGATGATGGTTTCGACATCAATTTGCGCCAAGCCTTGATCAAAAATATCCCGCCAACGTCGGCCTTCTTCGGTATTACGAAACGCAATATAAAGCTGCTTATTCGCTAAAATTTGGCGGTTGATTTGCAGTTTGTCCGCCAATGGCTGCAAGGGCTTTTGCTTAAGTAAATAGTGCAGCACGTTGACATCGATTACCGCCGCATCAATACGGCCTGCGGCCACTTTCTTAATATTGTGCTCATCTGAAGTCACCGCTTCAGTCGGCTGAACGCCTGTGGCAATCATGCGATCTAACGCCTGAGTATTCACGTAATCTTTCACCACACCTAAGGTATAGCGATTCAGATCTTCGACATAATTCCAACTCACAGGATGGGCTTTTTGCTCCACCAGTCCCAAAGGACCGTCGCCAATCGATTTAGAAAAAACAAACTTTTCAGTCTCAAAGTAATACTCAGGGAAATAACCCAGATAGTCAGAATTAGGCATACTGGCGAGCTTTACAGCGCGGCTCCATGGGTAAAAATCCACTTCTAATTGGTGCCCCATCACTTTGAGCGCCGCCCGCGCCACAGCAATACTCGCGCCCTGCTCGGCTAATTGCTGCCCAGAATAAGGCGGCCAAAGTAAGGATGTCAGCATTAAGGTATCCGCTTTCGCTGTGCTCAATCCCATGGAAAAAAGGCAACACGCAAGGAGCATTGAACGCCATCGAACCATTTGGGACTCCTTAGCCTACAGAATGGATTGACTAGTAAATCATCGACAAATTGAGCTTTAGTGTTTATCTGCCAAGATTTTTTCTCTGGTTTTAGTATAGCCATGAAGCCACTGCGGGGAAGTGAAGTTTTGTTACAATTAGGCTGACGACATAAGCTGCCAATAAATGAGCAAAGGATTAGACTGAAAACTGATATACAGTTAGCACACAACTGATAGTCAGTTGACAGTAGATCTTGATTCAATTAACTCACCATGAGGCCAACTCCTATGCGCAAAGTTACCTTTTTCAATCTCGCGCCGTCCTCCCATGCAAAAGGCGCGATAACTAAAGCAGGGATCACTGTGATTGGCGCAGCTTTAACCTTGCTTGGGCTAGTCTTTTTACTCTTACCCGGCCCAGGTTTACTCTTGATTATCTTAGGATTGGCGCTGCTCAGCACACAATATGCGTGGGCAAAGCTGGCGCTGCGTCGTAGTCAGCGAAAGTTAACTCAAAGTGCGGCTTGGCTTGATGGCATGACCCGTCGACTCTTCCGTTAACTCGCTCACTTGTAGGTTAAACGGCATCTATAGACTGAATAAAATTCAAGCCGCATTGTGCGGCTTGAAGTCGAAAAAGCAGGCTCGCCAAATCACATCACTTAAGCATTAATATCTTCATATAACTCTTGATACATCAGCTCACGCATTTTGAATTTCTGAATTTTCCCCGTCACTGTCATTGGATACTGATCCACAAACTTGATGTAACGCGGCACCTTGAAGTAGGCAAACTTCTCGGTAAGAAAATGACGAATATCGTCCTCGGTAATCGCGGAGCCTGAGCGGACTTTAATCCAAGCACACACTTCCTCCCCGTATTTATCGCTTTGAACACCAAAAACCGCCGCATCCTGCACATCTTTATGGGTGTAAAGTTTCTCTTCAATCTCACGGGGATAGATATTCTCGCCACCGCGAATGATCATATCTTTAATCCGACCCACAATTTGCACATAACCTTGCTCATCCATTTGGCCAATATCGCCAGAATGTAGCCAACCCGCACTGTCTATGGTCGCCGCTGTTTTTTCGGGATCGTTCCAATAGCACTGCATTATGCAATATCCCCGACTACAGACTTCACCGGGTTGATTAATTGGCAACACTTCACCAAATTCGTCGACTATTTTCACTTCGGTATGGGGCAAAGCACGGCCAACAGTGAGCACCCGTTTCTCAACTGGCGAATCAATTTCAGTAATATGATTGAGCGGACTGCACTCAGTCTGACCATAACCAATTAGTACTTCCTTCATATACATGAGATTTTGTACTCGGCGCATCACTTCTTCTGGGCAAGTTGCCCCCGCCATCACGCCGGTTCGTAAAGAACTCAAATCAAAACGCGTAAATTCAGGATGCTCAAGCTCGGCAATAAACATGGTCGGTACGCCATGTAAAGCGGTGCAACGCTCTTGCTCAATCACTTGCAATGTCGTCAAGGGATCGAAGGATTCGCCGGGGAACACAGCCGCGGCGCCTTTGGCTAAGCAAACTAAACTGCCGAGCACCATGCCAAAGCAATGATATAAGGGCACAGGAATACAGAGTTTATCGTGACAGGTAAACTTCATCGCCTCTGCGACTAAATAACCATTATTCAAAATGTTATGGTGGGATAAGGTCGCACCTTTCGGGCTGCCCGTCGTGCCAGAGGTAAACTGGATATTAATCGAATCATACGGGCTTAATGCTTTGCCGATACTCTCGAGTGCCGCCTTGTCATCGGCGGTCACATCGACGAGCAAGTCATCAAAATTCAACATGCCGACGGATTTTTCAGCGCCCATACGGATCACAAACTCGAGATCAGGAACGGCCTTCGCCTGTAGTTGACCCGCAGGGCAAGAAGTTAGCTCAGGCGCCAATTCGTATAGCATTTCGAGGTAATTGCTGGATTTAAACTTGTCGGCACAAATTACCGCGCGGCACCCCACGTTACTCAGCGCATATTGCAACTCTTCAGGCCGATAGGCAGGATTAATACACACCATGATGGCGCCAATTTTAGCGGTCGCATATTGGGTTAAGCACCATTCAATATTGTTGGGTGACCAAATGCCCACCCTATCGCCGGACTTAATACCGAGTTTTAATAATCCTGTGGCGAGCGCCTCGATTTGAGCGAGATATTGACGGTAATTCCAGCGGATATGTTGATGGTGTACGACGACAGCTAATTGGTCGGGATAGGTTGCCGCAATCTCATCAAGATACTGACCTATGGTTTTCTCAACGAGTTTCGGTGATGACTCGCCTCTAAACTCGCTGACGTTGAGCGGACTGATAACTTGGCTTGTTGGAACTGACATTAAGGCCTCCGTGCATTTATTATTATGGTTAGCGAGGTCCAAACTAACCAATCCACGGATCATGTCACAAGCAAAAAAGCACTTTATTAGACTAAAGAGTAAGATAATCGATTAAATAACAATCCATTAAAGTGCGGGGTTAGCGACTGATAAATTCAAGATGAGTACTCGACTTAGGCACATTTAAACTTTGCAAGCGCTCAACAATGGCCAGTAAAATCCCTTGGCGGCGCATATTTTCTAACACGCCAGGGCTAAAGACCTCAAGTCGCGTCATGGCGGTCAGCAGCAACTTGCATTGTGCTATGCTCGCTTCACGAATGTAGGCGGGTTTATCGACTAAGTAACTGTTGTTATACCAATAGTCCCAAGTGAAATTTGCCAATAACCAACCTTGGGTTGTCAGGTCATTAATAAATTCCAGCATACGCTCATGGCTTAGGATCACATCACCGGCTGTAAAATCCTTAAGATATTTAGTATATAAACCACAGTCGGACGTCATTGTTGAAGTTCCCATCACACACCTCACAGGTTTTGATTGCCACTGCTGCCACAACTTGTATGGCACCAATCACAAACCGAGATCGAATTTGACGCTTTGCCTTAGAAACGAGAATCTGCATAAGGCATACCAAATAAGATTGCTGCCCACAGGCTAAGCCACCTTATCTGAACCGAAACTTAATCAAACTCACAATGTTTGATATGAGTGACGAACTGGGGTGTTCGATAAAATTAAGATAAACTCAGGGATATTGAAGCGCTTAACGGCAACTATGAATAAAGGAAACAAGATGAACTACTGGCTTATGAAATCGGAACCCGACGAATTTAGCATAGATGATCTTAAGGCTTGCCCGAACCAAATCGAAGCTTGGCATGGGATACGTAACTATCAGGCGCGTAACTTCATGCGCGATGAGATGCAGATTGGCGATCAGGTATTTTTTTACCATTCAAGCTGCAAAGTACCCGGTATTGTCGGTATCGCTGAAGTCGTGACAAATGCGTATCCCGACAGCACAGCCTTCGATCCCGAATCTAAGTATTTCGACCCTAAGTCAGATCCAACCAAACCGAGATGGCTACGAGTAGATATCCGCTTTGTTGAAAAATTTAACGATATTATTCCCTTAAGCCTGATTAAAAACCTGCCGCAATTAGCCGACATGTATTTAGTGACTAAGGGTTCAAGGCTGAGTATCCAACCTGTGACCGCCGAACAATGGCAAGCTGTGCTAATGTTAACCCGTTGAGTTTAAACATCTCGACTCAGTAACGTTCAGCTAAGGTTCATTTAGTATCGCCTATTGTTGGCCGCATCAAGCATTGCCGCTGCACTAGCTCAATGCTCTCTCAACGCCCCTTTGGAGCACAGATGAATAAATCAACGTCAGTGGTTATCGTAGGACTCGTGCTCAGCTTAATGGCGCCTATATCAGTTTTTGCTAAAGATGACCATGAACACGAGCACCACAAAAAAGAGAAAGGCTTACCACCTGGATTACAGAAAAAGGTCGACCACGGTGAACGTTTACCACCCGGTTGGCAGAAAAAACTCCATCGTGGTGATGTGCTTGAGCATGATATTTATGACCGCGGTCGTATCATAGTGCCCTTAGACAGAGATGGCATTATTAGCATCCAAGTTGAAGGCGCATTGATCAAACTCGATAATAACAGCCGTAAAATCCTCGATATCGTCAATATCATTACCGAATAACGCAAGACATTCGCGAAATGGCTAATCACAGTAGTTTTATTAGCACGCCCAATTCTTATTAGGGCGTGCCATCATCCCAAATCATGATGCTTGCACAATCCTATCCCTTGTCTGTACTTCTATTTATCCCACAATTTCTCGCGCGTGAATGACTACAGTTACAATTAAGCAACATGCTGATATTTATCATATCTTTACTATCTGATGCTTGGTCACTCATTAGCTGAATGCTAGACTCAGCCAGTGCTAATATGCGCATAAACTAAGATGAAATGTCTTCGGCGGTACTCAAGGTTTTAGTCTGGACAGAAGACTAAGCTTCTGGCATCAAAGCATTGGTATCAAGTCCTTTGCATAAAGTTATAGCATCGAACCGAATCAGATAAGCGTTATCAAAAGGTACTCACGCAGCTAAAGTAACCAAAGCAGCCAAAGCATCGACTAATGCAAAACCTTAACGACACTCATAGCATCCCTATAATGACCGCAGACTAAAGCTGGATTTTGACAATGGAACACACCACATCACTTCAACGGGTTAAGCAGGCGATTATTGCGGGATTCTGGGCATCACTCGCCAGTATTTCTGTGGGTTTTCTCTTTAAGCTTTGGTTAGCACAATGGGTCGCCAAAGCGGATCTAGCGCTCTATCACACGGTTATCGATATTATCTCACTGTCGCTGATCCTGATGACAGGATTTCGCTCCTCTATGGTGGTGACTTACTCCCAGACCAAGCAAGATGTGGATATCACCAATATATTCCGCTACAGCTTGATCGCTATGGTGCTGCTGACATGGGGCTTAGTCTTGCCCTATATCAAACACAAACTTCACCTTAACGTTGAATATTTTCAATTGGTTGGCATTGTTTTGAGCATGGGACTCAAGGTGTATTTTACCAATCAAATCGCTATGTACCGGCTATATGCCATCTCCAATCGAGTGACTTGGCTGGAACCGATAGCGCAAGTGACTAGCTTTTTCTTGTGTTTCTATGGGCTAAAACAAACGGCCATAGCCTCACTCTTTTACAGCATGACACTGTCATCGCTCATCGTTGCCTTATATATGTACTTAAAACGGCGCAAAGATATCGCCACGCCGCCCTTAAGTGCGGTGCATTTTGATACGGGCTTACGTAGTTTCATGAAAAAAAGCCTGACAGCGTCCATGGAAGCCGGTGCCAGTATCTTGATGATTTACATCACAGTACTGCTGACCATTGCCTATTTCAGCATAGATGAACTGGGTGATTTCCAAGTAGTAGTGCGGCCGATGATCACTTACCTCACCTTGCTGTTTGTCTTCCCCATCTACCGCTTTGTGCTGCCCGAAGTGGCAGTGTGTGTACGAGAAAAACGCTTTGATGAAGTGCAACAAATCAAGTCATGGCTGACTAAAGTCTCCCTGTGGATCAGCGGAGTGTTTTTCGTCGCTATGATATTCGCGAGCAAGCCATTGGTGGCTTGGTTATTTCCCGAGCAATACATTAAAGCGGCGCCAGTATTGATGCATTTCTCTATGTTTTTTATATTTATGATGCTCAACGGCTATCAGTTAGCCTATATCAAAGCCCACGGCTACTTTACCCAAAGCCTGCTCATTCGCCTTGCTGGTATCGCAGTGCTGGTAGGTACTTTCTACGCTTACCGCCTATATACCGAGAATGTCGTCGCAGTGATTTTAGCCTTGGGCACAGGCTATTTGATGATGTATCTGATATCGAAACTGGTGGAAAGACGCATTCAGCAAAGCCTTAACAACGGCGAAAACGCTTAAAACGTTGAAGGAAATGACAGGCTTCAACTAAAAAGGCATCCCAGAGGATTATCTGGAATGCCTTAAGAAGAGACAGCATGATTGCAAAATGGTGCTGTGATTGACTTACATCGATTTAGCTTAAGGTTTAACGCCCATCAAGCATGCGGCCAAGACCACCAAGCACTGAACCTTCACCGCGATCACTGCCACCCGCAGATGGGGCATGGGCGATAATGCGATCCGCCATTCGTGAGAACGGCAAGCTTTGCAGCCAAACCGTGCCGTGACCTTTTAAGGTCGCTAAAAACAAACCTTCACCGCCAAATACCATAGACTTTAACGAGCCTGCGCGCTCGATGTCGTAATCTATTCCAGGCGTAAATCCAACCAGACAACCGGTATCAACCCTTAAGGTTTCACCTCGCAGTTCTTTCTTCACTAAAGTGCCGCCCGCATGGATAAAGGCCATGCCATCGCCTTGTAGGCTTTGCAGAATAAACCCTTCGCCACCGAAAAATCCCGTGCCTAAACGGCGATTAAATTTCATCGTCACCCGCGTACCTAGAGCCGCCGCTAAAAAACTGTCCTTCTGGCAGATAAGCTCGCCGCCATGTTCGGCTAAGTCGATCGCAAGGATAGTGCCCGGATAAGGTGCGGCAAAGGCGACTTTACGCTTTTGATTTCCTTGGTTGGTAAAGTGAGTCATAAAAATACTCTCCCCCGTCAGCGCCCGTTTACCCGCGCCCATCAACTTGCCAAAAAAGCCGGACTCTGGTTCAGAGCCATCGCCCATTTTGGCCTCAAAGCTAATATCTTGCTCTAGGTAGTTCATCGCGCCCGCTTCGGCAACCACGGTTTCGTTAGGATCAAGCTCCACTTCAACCAACTGCATACTGTGGCCGATGATTTCATAATCCACTTCATGACAACGTTTAGACATACTGTTCCCCTTAACTGTCAGTTCCTTGTTACTAGCCTTTAGATTGACCCAGATGGACAACTCTTTAGCTATCGCGGCTAAATTTCACTCTTCATCACGACCTTAATCTAGATCTAAGCTCAGTCTGAATTTAGGCCTTATTTTAACTCTCAATCTAAGCCTTAATCTGACCTAGGCATTAATCTATGACATAAAATGTCAAAATGCGATAATTTTATGCGGTAACTTGTATCAAAAGATGACAAGTGAAGACTTATCAACCCAAACCCACACCATTGAACTGCTCAGCCTTAGCAAACTCCTCTAATATCAACTCGGTAAAAAGTTGTCCCGCACGGCCTAACGGCCGCTCTAAGGTCGAGACGAGCTGTGGAATAAAGGTATACCGGCTGCCACCGACAAAGTCGATTTCAACTAACTCCCCCTTCACCAACTCTTCTTGTACGAGAAAGTCTGGCAACCAACCAAAACCTAAACCTTTTAACAAAGCATTCTTTTTCATGATAAAACCAGAAAGATAAAACACTTTATCGCCGCCAAATTGCATTTCATCGCGGTAACTTTTATTGGGTGAAGAGTCTTCGATAGTCAATTCCACGTGTTGCTGCAGTTCGGACAAACTAATTTCGCGAATAAATGACAAAGGATGCGAAGCACTGGCCACCAGCACGCTAGTGATGGCTGGCAAAGGTTGCGGATGATAATAAGGACCTGTGCGATAATCTTTCACTAACATCAAGTCGGCATTATCCCGCTCGAATCTGTGTTGCACGCCGCCTAAAAACTCCATATTCAGCTGAATTTTAGTGGGGATCTGATGTTCAGCCATACGCTTTAAGGCCGTCATGATAGGCTCCATCGGTAAGGCACCGTCTATCACTAACTCTAGCTTTGGCTCCCAGCCTTCACTGAAACGACTGGCAAGATGTTCAATGTTTGCAAGGTGTTGCAACAATCTTCGCCCCTCGGCCAAAATCACCCGGCCCTCTTGCGTCAGCTCAGCACGATATTGTTCACGGCTAAAAAGCTGCACGCCTAAGTGCTCTTCTAACTTTTTAACTTGATAACTCACCGCCGATTGCGCCTTGTGTAACCGCTCCGCCGCCTTGGCAAAACTGCCCTCTTCCACCAGCACTTGCAGCACATTAAAAGCATCAATATCGATGCGCATGGTCACTCCTTGGCTCTTATGAACATGTCACGGAAACACTACGATTCGTAAAGATTAGAATACCATCTAATTTTTAGATTGAGATAACGGATTTATTATTCTTTTTTTTGTTCATTCAAGCAACTAAATTGATAACAAGATCACACTAATGCAACTTGCAGCATAACGACCAGCGATGTAGGTAATCCTGCAACGCAATATTGAAGGAATAACCATGCCATTTTATGTGAAACAAGGCCAGATCCCCCATAAGCGCCATATCGCATTTGAAAAGGAAAACGGCGAGCTTTACCGTGAAGAGTTGTTCTCAACCCATGGTTTTTCCAATATTTATTCCAATAAATATCACCACAACATGCCAACCAAAGCGTTGGAAGTAGCGCCCTATAGCCTAAGCCATGGTGCCAATTGGGAAGATTCACTGGTCCAAAACTATAAACTCGATTCCCGCGATGCCGACCGTGAAGGTAATTTTTTCAGCGCCCGCAACAAGATCTTTTATAACAATGACTTAGCACTTTATACCGCCAAAGTCACCGCCGATACCGACAAGTTTTACCGTAATGCCTATGCCGATGAAGTGGTTTTTGTTCACGAAGGCGAAGGCACACTCTACAGCGAGTACGGCACGATTAAGGTTCAAAAGTGGGACTATCTCGTGATCCCACGCGGCACGACTTATCAACTTAAATTCAACGATTACAGCAATGTGCGACTTTTCGTTATCGAGTCATTCTCTATGGTGGAAGTGCCTAAGCATTTCCGTAACGAGTATGGTCAGCTATTAGAGTCGGCACCTTACTGCGAGCGCGATTTGCGCGTGCCCACATTGCAAGATGCTGTGGTTGAGCGCGGTGCCTTCCCCTTAGTGTGTAAGTTTGGCGATAAGTACCAACTCACCACACTTGAATGGCATCCCTTTGATTTAGTGGGTTGGGATGGCTGTGTTTACCCTTGGGCATTCAACATTACCGAATACGCGCCAAAGGTGGGCAAAATCCATCTGCCGCCTTCTGATCACTTGGTCTTTACTGCCCATAACTTTGTAATTTGTAACTTCGTGCCGCGCCCCTACGATTTCCACCCGAAATCGATTCCAGCGCCTTATTACCACAACAACATAGATAGCGACGAAGTTTTGTATTACGTCGATGGCGACTTTATGAGCCGCACGGGCATTGAAGCGGGTTACATGACCTTACATCAAAAAGGCGTGGCCCACGGACCACAACCGGGCCGCACTGAAGCCTCGATTGGCAAGAAAGAAACCTATGAATACGCAGTGATGGTGGACACCTTCGCCCCACTTAAATTAACCGAACATGTACAAAATTGCATGAGCAAAGACTACAACCGCTCTTGGCTAGAAGACTAGCCCTAAGCCACCAGCGCACCGAAAAGGTTGCGTATCCCAACGTAATTAAGGGGATAAAGAGTGTCGGCGGTTGAACTAAAATAATGAGGAAAACATCATGGCAAGCGAACTAAATCCACTGGGCTTATTAGGTATCGAATTCACTGAATTCGCCAGCCCTGATACTGATTTTATGCACAAAGTCTTTATTGACTTTGGTTTTTCACTGCTGAAAAAAGCCAAGAATAAAGACATTCTGTACTACAAACAGAATGACATTAATTTTCTGCTCAACACTGAGCGCGAAGGTTTCTCTGCTAAGTTTGCTAAATCCCACGGCCCAGCCATTTGCTCTATGGGCTGGCGTGTAGAAGATGCCGGCTTTGCCTATCGCGTTGCCGTTGAACGTGGTGCAAAACCCGCCGATGATGCCAACAAAGATCTGCCTTATCCTGCGATTTACGGTATTGGCGACAGCTTGATTTATTTCATCGACACCTTCGGCGCAGATAACAATATCTATGCCGCTGATTTTGAAGACTTAGACGAGCAAGTGATCACCCAAGAGAAAGGCTTTATCGAAGTCGATCACTTAACCAACAACGTCTACAAAGGCACAATGGAACATTGGGCTAACTTCTATAAAAACATTTTTGGTTTTACTGAAGTGCGCTACTTTGACATCAGCGGCGTACAAACCGCGCTAGTGTCCTACGCCCTGCGTTCGCCCGATGGCAGCTTCTGTATCCCGATTAACGAAGGTAAAGGCAGCGATAAAAACCAAATCGATGAATACCTGAAGGAATATAACGGCCCAGGTGTGCAACATTTAGCCTTTAGAAGCCGCGATATCGTAAAATCTCTGGATGCGATGGAAGGCAGTTCAATCCAATGCTTAGACATTATCCCTGAATACTACGACACCATATTTGAGAAGTTGCCGCAGGTGACTGAGAATCGTGAGCGCATCAAACATCACCAAATTTTGGTGGATGGCGATGAATCCGGTTATTTACTGCAAATTTTCACTAAAAACCTGTTCGGACCGATTTTCATCGAAATCATCCAACGCAAAAATAACTTAGGTTTTGGTGAAGGCAACTTTACTGCCCTGTTTGAATCGATTGAACGGGATCAAATGCGCCGCGGCGTACTGTAAGTTTTCATCCCCCATAAAAAACGGTACGCATTGCGTACCGTTTTTTGTTTCTACGACGATCTAAATCGTCATCTCAATCAGCATCAGCATTGACACCAATCACACGGCATCGACTTTCCTGCATTATTCCACATTGATGGGTTTGATAACCTTACAAGGGTTGCCAGCCGCCACACAGTTAGCCGGAATGCTCTTATTCACTACGCTGCCAGCACCGATGACACAATTATCGCCAATGGTCACACCGGGCAACACTGAGACATTCCCCCCAAGCCAGACATTATTACCGATTTGAATTGGCGCGCCGTATTCCGTCGTTTGCCGCGCAATGGGATCGATAGGATGCGTTGCGGTAGAAATCATCACATGGGGGCCAAACATCACGTTATCGCCAATCGAGACTGAGCAAACATCTAATATGGTTAGATTATGATTAGCGTAAAATTGTTTACCAATATGAATGTTATAACCGTAGTCACAAAAGAAATTGGGCTCAATATGGGCGCAGTGTTGAATATCGAGCAGGCCACGAAGGTGATCCATACGCGTATCAAGCTGAGTCGGTTCGGCCAGATTAAACTGATGGCAAACGGATTTCGCCCGCATTCGCTCAGCCAATAGCTCATCATCCCATGCCTTATAGGGCTGACCCGCTAACATTTTTTGTTTCTCTGTCTGTTTTACTTCAGTCCCTTTACTCTCAACCATAATGCATCCCCGCGATTAATTTCATGCTGTCACCCTACCAAACCTCAGCATTCAAGCTCAAGTGACTAAATTAATAAAAGTAACAAAAGCGACAAACAGAAAATATGACGATGTTAATCTCTCATCTATCGCTAATACGGCACACTTTGTACCGCAAAGATGGGGATCAGCTGGGCAAACTCGATAGATAAATAGCAAGGTCTTGTGGTGATAACAGAGTAAACATCCCAAAAAGATGAATTGTTTACATACTAAGTTACAGTTACTCATCGAAAAAAACGGGACGCACATTGGCTAAACTCGCGGTTTTCATTACACTATCGGCCTTCCCATCTTCACCCAAGACAGACCAAACCATGCCAGATTTTGCCTTACTTGCAGTGTTTATCCCGACCTTCTTCTTTGTTTCTATCACCCCGGGCATGTGTATGACGCTCGCCATGACCTTGGGCATGAGCATAGGTGTGCGCCGCACCCTGTGGATGATGCTGGGTGAACTGGTAGGCGTAGCGTTAGTGGCGACAGCCGCCGTGATGGGCGTTGCCAGTATCATGCTCAACTATCCCGAAGTCTTTCAAATCTTCAAATGGGTTGGCGGAATTTATTTAGGCTATATCGGCGTACAGATGTGGCGTGCCCGCGGCAAGATGGCCATGCTAAGCGATGACGACACTAACCCCAGAGCCAGCAATGTTACCTTGATCTCCCAAGGCTTTATTACCGCCATTGCCAATCCTAAAGGTTGGGCATTTATGGTGTCGCTACTACCACCTTTTATCAATGCCGAGCGCGAAGTCGCGCCGCAGCTGCTCGCACTGCTGAGCATTATCATGGTGACCGAGTTTACCTCTATGCTCGCCTACGCCAGCGGCGGCAAAAGCCTACGTATTTTCCTAAGCCGCGGCGATAATATTCGCTGGTTAAACCGTATTGCAGGCAGCCTGATGATAGGCGTGGGCGTGTGGTTAGCCATGAGCTAACATTCATAGCTAACCGCTTGAATTAACAGCTTAGATAGAACTGCTTAGGTTGTACTACATAGGTTGAACAAGCACGACATAAACGAGAGCCCAATAAAGTCACGTTAACTCGGTCTTTATTCGGGCTCTTTTTTGTAGGGCAAAACAGCTCGCATCTGTGCCATATATTGCTGCATTTGCTGTGCTTCTTGCTCAACAAAATCGGCAATCGCCGCCCTAAATCCTAAGTGGGCGATATTATGGTAGGAATACATTTCAACAGGTTCAAAGCCGCGCAGCACCTTATGCTCCCCCTGTGCGCCCGCATCAAACATCTGGAACCCATGTTCGATACAGTATTGAATCCCTTGGTAATAACAGGCCTCAAAATGCAAGCCGTCGAGCTCAACCGTGGTGCCCCAATAACGGCCATATAAGCATTTCTGCCCTAAGGCATTCTCGCCTTTAAGATACAAGGCGCCTGCTATCATGTCGCCCTTGGTATCCTCAACCACTAACAGTAGGACTTGCACAGCGAGTTGTGCCCCCAACTGCTGAAAAAAAGTTGGCGTTAAATAGCCGCGATGGCCGGAGCGCTTAAGGTAAGTTAATTGATAACATTGGATAAACGTCTGCCATTGTGAAGCGGTAATGTGTTCACCTTCGACAAAGTGAAACTTAAGATTAAAAGGCTGTAACTGCGCCCGCTCCTTCAAGATATTCTTACGTTTGCGCGAACTAAAGCCCGCCAGAAAATCATCAAAGTCGCGATAGCCGCGATTGTGCCAATGGAACTGAGTGCCTAAGCGTTTTAACAGCGAATTGGGCGAGCCTGCAAATAACGGTGTTTGGCTTGGGGTAACGAACAAGCTATGCCATGAAGAAATCGGGCTGTCGCCCTGCTCTTTAACGCTTTGCACTGATCCATCAAGATCAGATTCATCAACTACGGGCTCATCGTCAACGGACTGATCAAGCTCTGACTCATCAAAAACCGAATCACCTTTCTCTAACGCACAAGGCTCTGACGCAAACAGCTCTGATGTTAGCCGGCGATTCAATGTCAGCAGCAGTAATTGCGCCACGCGCAGTTGCTCAACGCTATCGAATGCAGGATGAATGCCCATCCTTCGCCCTTGCACTGGGGTAAAAGGAATCGCATTCACCCATTTAGGATAATAATCGAGTCCATGGCGCTCATAGGCTTCGGCCCACGCCCAATCGAACACATACTCGCCGTAGGAGTGAGACTTTTGATACAAGGGCATCACCGCCACCAGCGATAATGGCTTGAAGTGCTTAGCCGTTTGCCGGCTTATCAGGGCTCCAGCAGCCAAAGGCGACAAGCTTTTATCCAAACTTGCAACATCATTTAATCTGTCACCCACATCAAACACGCATAAATGCCGCGGCGTCCAACCCGTTGCAGCGCAGGCCGAATGGCTTTGCTCTAGTGCCAACAGAAACTCATGACGACAAAAGGGATTCGCCTCCCCCATAACGGCATTCCACGCACTGGCCGAAATGTCCGACATTGAGCTCGCAAAGGCCAAGATAAGCTGTCTCATTGGGTAAATTCTCGTCCTTTACGGATCTTAACTAATATACAAGGTTGCAATTAAGCCTAATTCTCGGCACATTGCATAGCCATAATGAAAATAAATTCAGGATTGAGTATGCGTCCAACAAGACCTTTTAGACCTCTTATTCTCGCCATTGCCATGGCGCTTCCCCTACTATCATCACCCAGTCTGCTTGCCGAAGAATCGTCGATTTTCAGCCAGATGGCTACAGCACAACCTGTGTGGGCCAAGCATGGCATGGTTGCCAGCCAAGAAACACTCGCCAGTCGCACTGGCGTTGAGATCCTAAAACAAGGCGGCAATGCCGTTGATGCGGCCGTGGCCGTGGCCTTCAGTTTGGCAGTCACCTTACCACGTGCCGGCAATATCGGTGGCGGCGGTTTTATGTTGGTGCATATTGCTAAAGAAAACAAAACCATCGCTATCGATTACCGTGAAATGGCGCCGTCTAAAGCCAAAAAAGATATTTTCCTCGACGAGAATGGTGACGCAGTTGAGAAGCTGAGCCGCGAACACGGCCTTGCTGTGGGTGTCCCAGGTACAGTGATGGGTATGAGCTTAGCCCTTGAAAAATATGGCACTATGACACTCGCCCAAGTCGCTGCACCCGCAATTAAAATGGCGCAGGAAGGCATTAGCGTGACGCCAGATCTTGCCGAATCTCTTGCAGGCCTAAAACGCCGCATGACCCAATGGCCAACCACGGATGCTATCTTCTACAAAGCCGACGGCAGTGATTATCAAGTTGATGATATTCTTAAACAACCTGAGCTTGCCCATTCATTAAGTCTGATCGCTGAAAAAGGCACCAAAGGATTCTACGAAGGTGAAACCGCCACTAAACTCATCAATGCGGTGAAAGACGCTGGCGGCATTATGACCTTAGACGACCTTAAAAATTATAAGGTTGTAGAACGCGAACCCGTGCGTGGTGAATACCGTGGATACGAGGTTGTGTCTATGCCACCGCCATCATCGGGCGGCGTGCACATCATAGAAATGCTTAATGTGTTGCAACAATTCCCGATTGATAAACTCGGCCACAATACGGCGCAGACGATTCATCTGATGGCAGAAACCATGAAGCACGCCTATAGCGACCGCAGCGAATACTTAGGCGATCCCGACTTTTATAAGGTGCCCGTCAAAGCCTTAACCAGTAAGGACTACGCCCAAAAAATCGCCAGCCAAATCGCGATGAATAAAACAACGCCAAGCGCCGAAATCAAGCCAGGTAAACTCGCGCCCTATGAGAGCGACCAAACCACTCACTTCTCGGTAGTGGATAAATGGGGCAATGCGGTTTCAAACACTTACACCTTAAACTTCAGCTACGGCTCAGGTTTAGTGGCCAAGGGAACTGGCATTTTGCTCAATAACGAGATGGATGATTTCTCGGCCAAACCCGGCGTGCCAAACGGCTACGGTTTAGTTGGCGGTGATGCCAATGCGGTCGAAGGCAATAAGCGCCCATTGAGCTCCATGAGCCCAACAATAGTGATGAAGGATGGCAAGCCCTTCCTCGTCACTGGCAGCCCGGGCGGCTCACGCATTATCACCACCACACTGCAGATCATCATGAATGTGATCGACCATGGATTAAACATCGCCGAAGCCAGTAATGCGGCGCGGGTACACCATCAATGGCTGCCCGATGAACTGCGAGTCGAATCCAGCTTAAACCGCGATACCATTTCCCTGCTCGAAGCCAAAGGCCACAAAGTGAAAGTACAGTCCGCTATGGGCAGCACACAATCAATCATGGTGACTGAACAAGGGATTTTTGGCGCGTCTGACCCTCGCCACTCAGGTAGCGAAGCCATCGGCTACTAGCATCTCCATGATGCCAATGTTACTGAAATAGATGAGTGTAAAGAGATGAGTGAGAGATAAGTAAGAGAAATAGGTGAATGAAATAAAAGGATTTATGACCTATTCGAACTAGGTCATAAACCCTGAGTAAAGCGTGTCCTTCCGCTCAACGAATACAAACTCGCAATCAAAAAGCCCTGCTATACATCACTGTATAAGCAGGGCTTTTTATTGTATGGAAACAAGTAATCGTACTGAACATAGCTGACTTTTAGACCTAATAGTTTAGGCAAACTGTACTGAGTGGCCTGTTATTTCAGTCACAGGGATCTAAGTGTTGGCTGGTATTCAATCCTATAGGCTTGCCATGGCATTCACTCTCCGACACGCAGCTAGTCCGTCCTTGGATGCTCGACCGCCCCGTCCATGGGGCGGACGGTCGTCTCGCAAATCACCATGGCTCACCTTTCGCGCATTAGCGTAACTTAATACACTGTTATCTTTTGGACAAAAGAGCTTTATTATGCACTTGCCTTATACTCTTCAAGCGATACAGCATTTTCTATATCCGTTTTGTATGAACGAAGCAAAAATAGAATTTCATCTGCTAGCTCACGGAAACCATCCGGGTCTACATCTAAATATTCACCATGAGCTATATGGTTTCTTCTATTCAATAGACTTTCATCAATTAGATTGTATCTAGTTTCATAAGCTTGGGTATTTATCCCAATAGAATTGGCAATATTTTCGAAAACCTTGGAGCTCAAATTAAATTCAGTTCTAATAGCTGACTCAATTTTCAGTTTTGCTTTTTCATTTAGCTCATCACGCAAGAATTCCAATGTAGATATTGATACACTGGAGTTTTTCGATACTATTAAGTCATTTATTTTTCGTTTAACGCCAAAAACGACAAAACATGATTTTAGTTCCCTATATCTCAATGATTGACCATTTACATATTCCAAGTAATTTGTGGAAGCATTCTTTATAAAACCTTCCCAATGTCCATATAGCAAGGGGATTGCGGCACGAACCGCAGTCTTTTTGTTAAGGTTTTCAGAACTTCTTACAACGACTTTTAGAGCAGCGATTTCTTTTAATCGCCAAGCAAACTCCTTGTCTAAAGTACTTTGTAATTGATCTATGGTTCTTATTATAGTCATGGTTTAAAAAAACCTTTAGCCATAGGAAGGAGCTTAGATAGCCGAGTTGTTCCACGAATGCCTGCACCTGAGTTCTTCTCAAAAACGTCATCAGACCAAAGAGCTTTAGCTCTTGCCACTACAAATGCTTTCTGTTCTTCTCTCCCTTTGGACTCAATTTCATGCAGGTTTTGGGAAATACCGAAAGCGATTGTTTCATAGAGAGACATCAAAAACTTTCCACCAAAGCTATTACCATCCCAACGTTTGAACACAGTATCACCAAGTGAATCATTTAATAAACTGAATGTTTTCTTGAACAATATTTCTTCAGTAGTCCAATCGATTTTATCACTTTGTGATATTTCGACAAGAGCTTGATCAAGGTATTCATGGACATCTAAACCATTTTTATATGGATGATGCTTAAACCGTCATTCCGCACCTAATTTTCGATTTAAAAAACTTGACGGCGATCGGTCATTCTGATCTATTACTACTTTTTGCAGGTAGATCATTATGACTACTCCAGCTATCGCTATTCGTAACCTCG
>NZ_JALBYT010000034.1:0-53493 GCF_022690845.1 Shewanella sp. N2AIL
TAATCGCTTCGACCTCAGCATGGTTGCCACCAATTTTCTGTGTGAATCCTTCGGCAATGACTTGCCCGCCTAGAACGAGAACGCAACCTACCGGAGGATTAGGTTGGCACTCAGGCAGAGCAGCCCGAGATACTTCCAATGCTTTAAGCATAAATGCCTTGTCTAGATTCATCTAAAGTTCCATTTCATTGAATATGTAGTCATTCAATATCACACGTTTGAAAAGTAACTTTCGCGTTACTTCAGGGACATCTACTTCGTTACACACGGATTCAAACTCTTGGATAATCGTATTAATTTGCGAACTAATAATTTCTTCTGCTTTTTCGGCATTAATATTGAAGCTTTGTGCTGCTTTCAGACAAAGTGATAACAGAGACAAATTTGAATTGTCGAATAGCTTCATTCCATGATTCGCCTCCGCACCGCTACGGTTTTGTGGACAAATATCATAAGCAGGTGATAGAGATATTTTATCCCCTTCGACAAAGAAAGCGTGATTGCGAGCATGGTCATCCGTATTGCCGATCAGCACGTTAAATACCATTCGTGCAAATAGCTCTTGGCTATCAGAGGCAAATGCGATGCAATACTGCTTCATAACGTTTACTAGGTCTACATAAGAAGCCTCGCTAGCCCATGCTTCATCTAAGCCTAAAACTGTCAGTCCGGACACCATAGAGCGACGACACCAAATACCACCAATCAACTCTCTATCGAATCGTTTAACAAGAAGAACATCCTTGCCTAATGCTTTTTTTAATACAACTTCGGCCACATTGAGTCCAGCTAACTTAGCTAACTTCATGGCTACGTATTCTGAATAGACAACCTCGTAAGTATCATTTTGGGATGAAAACTTAGCAATATACTTAACTTCGCCAGCAGTGATCATCGCTTTCGGACGAGCGCCTCCCAGCGATGTACAATGCATAAGTGCTTTATCCAAATCCAACGGGATTTTCTTACCTTGAGCGACGATTTCAGATACCAGATATAACTCTTCAAGCGTGGCTGCATCAGTAGAACGATCAACATACTCAGTGGCCGATTCTTGAAAGTCGAGAGAACCGAACCGGTCTGAAGCAGAATGCACCAAATACGTCATTTCGTTAAACTCAGCATCGTAGCCTTTGCTCATCAGCCGAGAAATAATGGCCCTACGTCCCCAAGCATCAGGAGCTGCATCACGCAAGCATGAGAATATAGACATACCTTGAACTGGCTGCATAGTACCAGCAGAAAGCGGTAATTCATGTGAGTAAATTGGCTCTGCATCTGGGCGCTTCAAGTAAGACTGACCATAGGTAAAATGTTGGCCAGATTCATCAATAGTGAGTCTACCGGCTACCACAGGTTCTGAACGTCCTCTAAGCCATTTCCAAACGAAGCATTGGTTACTAGAAGTCGTCATCCAAAATTACCTTTTTCCTTCTCACTCGATTAGGCAGCAGTGCTTCTATTTTCGCATTTGTTTTATGTTTAATAGCAAACCGATTTTCATCGGGTTCAAATAAGGAAACACCTAACACCCAAGCAGTTTCGAAGTAAAGTCCGATACTTACAGACGGATCACCCTTAAGAATCTTTATCATAGTGGGCTTAGATGCCCCAACTCGTGAACACAGCTCTTCTACTGTGATTTTCTTTTCCTTACGCTGGATTGAAAGCAGAGTGGCGAAATGAGCTAGTGCAGCACTAGCAACAGTGCCAACTTGAATTTTATTCCTTCCCATAGAAAATTACTCTTCACCATAAACCAGTTAGAGTAAACAATAATTTACCAAAACCCAAATGTCAAAATAATAGGCCAAGTCAGATTGGTAAATACTACTTTACCGTAATCGTTTAAAAGTAAACTGTATTTTACTAAGTAAACAGTCGTTGAGACTGCAGTAAATGAACAACAGAGATCCAATCTGAACTCTTTATTGAGTGATTGGTTTAACACGCTTCGGGGAAAAACGTTTTAAGGCATCAATCCACTTCTGGATATTTTCCAAGCTACAATTTTCAGCTGATATATCTATCTTCATCGCGATATTAAAGGACAGCACTTAAGCATTAGCATCAGTAAATCACTTTTTGAGGAACATGCTGAGTGTCACTTAACTAACAAAATTCACTTAATCCCAGCAGCGAACAAGGTTAACTCATTCAACCATTTTCGTTACGCCTAAAAAAGTGCACTCACGCTAAATTCTTAAGATAAACATCAGTAAAGGTAAACATGATCCATTGAATTGATCGAGAAAGATTCGCTTACAGCAATTAAGTAAGCTTAAACCACTTCGTATCTCATCTCAGCGTAAATAAACCCTCTAAGAACATAGGACATCAACCATCATCTTTTCGTGTTGAATCATCGCTGGTTGATTTTCTGGATCCCAGTGTTCATAACTCATCATAAAGACCAGCTTGAGGCTTTCAGCCAATTGTTCTCGGTTCAACTTATCCTTTACCTGATTTTTTTTGGTGGCGGGATCGTTATTACTAAATTTGGAATTATCGCTATGGCTGATCAAACATAAATTACCAAAGCTATGGAGTATCGACTCGTCCATCGGTTCACCCGCTATGGGATGCTGCGGAAAATAATGTTCCACTGACGTTCTAAAAGTAAAACGGAACTTATCTAAAAATGACTTTACAAAGTCCATATCGACATCAAACTCATGACCATCTTTCAATTTACGCCACAAGCGATAATCTAGGCGATTAAAAATAAAATTCTGGATATGCGTTCCTAATTTGAGGTTATGATGATCAAAGTCGTTTTCTGGCATAACATCTTCAAAACAAATATCAAAATACTCAATGGGTTGCTTGCCAAAACGACCATAGAAAAATTTATTACTCAACTGATCTAAAAAAGCAGGGTATTGACTAATGCGAAACTCACCGAGTTGATGCTGCTTTAGCAAATAATACAACACCGCACTTAACCAGTGTTTATACACCTGTGTAGGAAAGGAAACATGGAACATAGACAACTGCATAATCAACTGTTGATTAAAATCGCCACCACTGGAAACATAATGATGCCTTGTTTCATTCGGTTTTAACTGTTCCAAACTCCAGTCGAGATCATTTTTTCGCTTAATAATATAACGATCAAACAATAGCCGACATCTTAGCAAATTCATGACAAATTCACGGGAAAACGTTGCTATATCCTCATCAGTACGATTGCTAAACCGCTCAAACGCGAGCAATAACCGCTTATCGTCTAATGGCACATCCGTATCAATATGGCTTACATGGGTAATGCGCAACACGTGCAGTAAAAAGTTAGGAAAACTAATAATTGAAGCATATTGTTCAGAATCGTCATTAACTGGGTTTTCTTTCTTGTCTTGCAATACTGGATGTTGAACTATCTCTTCCAAGCTAACTAATGGCGCTGGGCTATCAGAGTTCACCATTTCTTGCCTGATTGATTCAAAATCAACAGGATGTTGATCCCAGTTAGCGCCAAACAAGGTGCAGCGCAAACTTTTCTCAAAACCGAGTTGAGCATATCTGTCCATACTGGCACAGGCATCCCAAATCGTCGAAAACACTTTACGTTCATCGATACCCAGAGGCCGCATCAGCCTAGCTTTAAGCACCTCGTGCTTTTCAAGTTGCTCACCTCGGTTATTCATAATCTCAAAATAATGGTTAAGATCGGTTCCTTTAGGAACGGCAACGCGCAAAATAACCACATTGTTCAACAAATAATCCGTGAGAGTGCATAACTCCTGCTTATGCTCTTCAAAAAAACGAACCGCAACATCATAAGCCCCATGCATAGAGGCCTGTTCACAGCCAGTCGTTATCCCCTGTGCTAATAAGGCTAACGTACTGGTCGACCGTTTACGATTGGTAAATGATAAATTAAGCGATAGCGAGCTAAGCTTTTGAAAAGGTGTATCTTCGGTTGCTTTAACGTTTAAACAACTTTGCTGATTTATGCTATCAGCAAACTCGTTTTTTAATGCAGATAACACCACACACAAAGTGGTATGGCGCTGTTGACCGTCAATCGTCTCAAACTGACCTTCGCCCCTTTTATCGACAACTAAACTACCAATGTAATACTGGCTTGCTGGATGACGACTGTTTTTAGCTCTACGCGATTCATCAAGAATATCTTGCAGTAACTGTCTAACTTCAGGCTCGCCCCAAGCGTAGTTACGCTGATAAATAGGGATAAAATAATGTCCTTGGCTGAACAGCTCAGCCACAGTCAACGGGGTAATATCTGGATTATTGGGCATCGATAAAATACCTTTTCGCTTTGAAGCATTCGAGTAAATCTTCAACTTGTGTTTGATTACCATCTAGATCGTTAGCGCTTAACATTGGTACCATAAATGACAATACTTCTTTAGGATGCAGCGCATTAGCAATCACTTGGATCAGCCCTGCATCAAACTTACCTTGCCCACTGCCAGCATTATCAACGGTGATAAGCTGAACAGTATGATGAGTAAGCCTGATGCGGTAACTCCAGAAAAAACACAACCACACCACTTGTTCAAGAGAATGCTCACCGAACTTATCAACATAAAAGAGCACGGCACATTCAAACAGATTGCGGACATAACCATCACCGGTTCGATGTTTTCCCGGATAATGATTAAGCACCTCAAGTACAGGCTGTAAGACGGGATGAACTTGTACAAACAAACGGTGATGAAGCGCGATGTAATAATGAATATATTCAAAAAAACGTCGACCATTAACCATGATTTGATCAATCAGAAATGGGAAGTGACGTTGGTTCAAATCCCACTGCCGCGCGGGATCCGCGTTGTAGAGATCCACGGCATAATTAGCGGCCCTGAAACGATCAACAAAGGGGAATACTGTATCGGCAAGGTTAACCCCTTTAAACACCTCAATCTCTTGATTCGTAAATGTGCGCCCAGATTGCCCGCGAGCCCATCGGCGCAGGCGGTAAAGGTGATTAGACATTACAACTTGTAACAGTGAAGGTTGATTATTTTCAACAGACGTTGCTGCTAATTCCCATGCCTCAACACACCCCGCCTCAGCATGTTTGTCTTGAATACCTATCTCACGCAGATGATAAGCTTTCAGTAAATCATAGGGCGCAAGTGGCTTACCACGGGCATTTTGTGAGTCAAAAAACTGAAATGCTTCGCTGAGGTTATCCAAGGTGATACAAATGAGCTCACATTGCCCCAACAAAAATCCGAGTAGTTTATTTTGCTCGTCAAAGGTTAAGCGCCGCACCCGACTCTGCAATAGCGCCGCATTATGCGACAGGTTTTTGATACTTTCAGGTGAGCTAAATTGGGTAGACAGTAAACCCAACTTAAGCGGTCGCGGCGTTGATCTTGATGTTGCAGAAGTTGCTGATGATGTTAGTGCTAATTCCCGATACAAGGCATCAATGAACAGCGTCAAAGTGAGTAAACGTTGCTGACCATCAACGATATCAAACTTCCTACTATGTTGCTCGCGACATAACACCAGAGTGCCTAGTCGATAGGCTGCCTGTTCACTATGATGCATCACATCATCGAATAGCTGATTGACATGCTCAGCTTGCCATTTATAGGGGCGCTGGTAATCAGGGATCTCCAACGCCATTTCCATAATGCCTTTAACGGCGATCACATCCTTGTTAATAATTGCCATAGTTTAAACGGCCTGTTCGACGATGGCGTCGGTGAGGTGCAGTTGGGTGGTTTGCGCATCCGCTAAACGGGCTTTGAGTTGGTCGCACAGTGCCATTAACTCATCAACTTTATCTACGACCCTCTGGAATTCTTGTGCGGGCGGGCATGGCACTAATACTTGGCTTAATATTTCTAAGTTAATATTCTTTTGTGCCGTTGAAGGTGCAAATCGCTCTAAATTTGACTTAGCAGTCCTTATAAAGTAGTCAAAATACTTAGTTGGTATGCTGAAATTAAACGGTGTATAGCCAACAACGCTATCAGGAAAGCAAGCATCAAAACCAAGAATACCTGTATCAGCAATATTTGCAGCAATCGTGATACACAAGGTTCCTTTTGGCCAAAGCTGACTCTGTGCAAGACCAAACTCATTATATTGTGCCGTATAAGTTCCTATAATGCCCGACGATCGAGCAACATCTCCTGTTTGCACTAAAGGAATATTACCACCTTGGTATAATTTGGGGTCATTACGAGGTCTATGTTTTGATTTTCCTCTAGCTAATTCACCTAAATCAGGCAATCGGCACCATTCCCACCCTTGAGGCAGTTCAAACGGTTTTTCTTCATCTGTGATTGCTGGCAGTGGCTTCTGCTTTTTGATTTTCCCCTCTTTGATCTGCTGGACTTTTTCTTTGGCGATACGCTCTAATAGTTTGGCTGCAGGTTCGTCATTAGGGTCTTGTTTGACTAGCTTACCCATCACGGCGAGTTGGAGGATGGTTTGCTTTAGCGTATCGATGCTGGCACTAGTAGTAAATAAGGTGTCGAAGTGCTCGGCAACACGTTGCCAATCCTTAACAAAGCTATTTGTAAAAGGCCGTTCAAGACTGACATTAGATTGACTTGCAGTATTAGCAGCCGTTTGTGGCAGTAGCAGCGCATTGAGCAGGGTTTCAACTAAGGTTTGGTGTGCCGCAATGCTCGCTTCGGTTTGCGCTTCAAGGGCGTCACACAAGCTCATCAACTCATCGACTTTAGCGACAATGCGGTGTTGTTCTTTGAGTGGAGGTAAAGAGTGCACACTTTGTAAAGCATCTTCAGTCCCCAGTCTTGGCATCTTAACGCCATACATTAATGAATTTACATAATTTAAAAACGTTGGTGACTTTAATAAATATTTTAAAAATTCTGCATAAATAGCTTCACTTGGTACAATTGCAACAATCTCTGTAGTACAAATACCATCATCATCAGCAACAATAACCTTGTTTAAATACGGACGTAATTTCCCATATAAAACATCACCTTTTTTAAAGGTGGACTTGCTAGATTTAGAATCACGCTCAGAATATTTAGCTCGATAAATTAATTTTGAGGTATCTTTCTCAATATCTTCTAAATCTAATAACCAAGTTTCATTATCAATTTTCACTGGGTCAATATTTGGCCTACCATTATAATCAGCAATTTCATTTAATCGAACCCAAAGCCAACTTTCCGGCAATTCAAACGGCTTTTCATCCTCACCAATCTCAAGCAACGGCTTTTGCTTTTTAAGCTTGCCCTCCTTCACCAATTGCGCTTTTTCAGCAGCAATGCGTTCTAGCAATACTGACGCGGGTTCATCGTTCGCGTCTTGTGGCACTAACTTACCGCGCACGGCGAGTTCTAAAATCAATTCACGCAGTTTTTTAATGCCATAAAGCGAAAATTTATTAGAACTACCGCGGCCTGCTGAGGACTTTTGCTCAATGGCGGTCGTCCAAATATCAAGGTGCGTGGTAATTAAATTTTCAGACGTTGGCGAAGATTCGATATTGCGATCGTGAGCGTTTGGTATGGATAAATCAGCCATTACTTGCCCTCACCGTCTGATAATTGTGTAGGGGAAGATAATGCCGCAGACAAGATGCCTTTGAGTTGGTCACGCAAGGCTTGAATATCCGCTTGTTGTTTAGCGTAATCGGCTAACAAGGTTTGCGGATCGTGACTTACCACCTCGCCCACATGGGGGTTTTTAATATCAAGGTTGTAGTTACGGGCAATAATGTCGTCGATGGAGACTTTCCACGCTTGCTCGTTTTCGACCCGCGCTGCAAAACCATCGGCTTCATCGCCCCACCACGCGAGTTCTGTCTCAAACTCTTCGAACTTCATGGGCTTGGTTTTGTTGTAGTTTTTCACCCCTGCTGGGTAGGGATGCTCGTAAAACCAGACATGTTTAGTCGGCGTGCCCTTAGTGAAAAACAGGATATTGGTTTTAATGCCAGTGTAAGGATTAAATACGCCGTTAGGTAAACGCACTATGGTGTGCAGATTACATTCTTCGAGCAGCATTTTTTTAATTTTGGTTTTAACGCCTTCACCAAACAAGGTGCCATCGGGCAATACCACGGCTGCGCGGCCGCCCTTGCCATTTGTTGCAGGGGCAAGCACTTCGATAATCAGCTGCAGGAATAAGTCGGCAGTTTCGCGGGTTTGGAACTCGCTAGGGAAGTTTTTTTCAATCCCGTCCTCTTCGGTGCCGCCAAAAGGCGGGTTGGTGATGATGACATCGATATCTTCATCCCAGCTTGATAACGGTTTGTTTAAGGTATTGCCGTGTTTAATTTGTACCGGCACTTCAATACCGTGCAGCATCATGTTGGTGGTACACAGTAAGTGCGGTAATTGCTTTTTCTCTACCCCATGAATTTGCTGTTGCAGAGTTTGGTGATCATCCGCTGTCTTGACGTAATTGGCTTTAACATGATCAAAGGCACAGGCCAAAAAGCCGCCGGTGCCACAGGCCGGATCCATAATCGACTCGTCAAGTTTTGGGTCTGTTACGGCCACAATAAACTTGGTGATGGCACGCGGAGTATAGAACTCGCCTGCATTACCCGCGCTTTGTAAGTCTTTTAAGATTTGCTCGTACAAATCACCAAACAAATGCCGCTCTTTTGAGTCGGTAAAGTCGATTTCATTGAGTTTATTGATGACTTGACGCAGTAGCGTGCCGTTTTTCATGTAGTTAAAGGCATCTGAAAACGCCGCTTTTACCACATAACCGCGGGGATTTTTATCTATCGGGGCGGTGAGATTTTTAAGATCAGGGAATATCTCATCATTCACAAATTCAAGCAGCTCGTCACCTGTGATCCCTTCGTTATCGGCAGCCCAATTACGCCATAAAAAATCACTCGGGATAGGTGTACTGTAATCATCGAGTTCTAGCTCTAACTGCTCTTCTTGGGCATCGAATACTTTTAAGAACAGTAACCAAGACATTTGGCCTAGTCGCTGGGCATCGCCATCGACGCCGGCATCTTTACGCATAATGTCTTGAATGGATTTAACGGCTGAACTGATAGACATAAATTTCTCTTTTCGTTTTTAATGCTTAACGCTTATTTTTTAGTTGTAAGTAAAACGCACCAAAGCACGCACGGCATTATCTAACCTGCTTATTAGGCTGATTATTGTGCAATTTGGTAGATTTCGGCTTCTAACTCACTAATGGCTTGTTCGTATTGGGGTTTGCCACCAAAGCCTTTTTTGATGATGTCACTTAAACTGCCTATATCATTAAATGGCTGAACTTTAAGCACTTGCAGATTTTCAATTTCTTGCACGCCCACATCGGCGTATTTTACCAATAAATTCTCGAGTACGGCTTGGGCCGTGTCGGAATATTTAGTGAAATAATTGCGTTTTTTAACGTTTGAGGCGCGCTCGGCACGGGTTAACGGCGGTTGGTCGTACACGACATGGCAAATCATATCGAAGGGATCCATGTCTTTGCCCACTTCATCCTCAAGTGCTGACCAAATAATCCCCTCTTGCGCCAGCTCATCGATGACCGCTTGTTTACGGTCGGCGTCATTCCAACGCCTGACAAACTCATCAAGGGAGCTGAACTGTTTCGCCATGGTTTTACGGGTGTAATCCTTAAAGGATTCAGTGACCAGTTTGCCGTCGCTGTCATAATACTGCACCCGCTCGGCAACTTTGCTGACTGTCACGCCAGATACGCGGTACTTGTTGACCTTACGGGTTTCGCCTTCGTCCCATTCACTTTCATCCCATTTATCATTATCCTGGCCATCGCCTTGAGGATCATTTTTGGTGTTGTCTTGGCCTTCGCCTTGTTGCTCATCTTGAATGTCCCCCTGAACATCTTCCTCGTTTGGTTCATCATCAGCGGCATCAATATCCACGTCTTCATCTTCAATGTCTTCAGGCGTCACTTTAATGATTTTTTCAGGGGTACCATCAAAACGTTCGTCGGCAAATAACTCGGTTGCCTTTTTGAAATCCAGAATGGTAAACCATAACTTATTGTATTTATCATCTATTCGAGTGCCGCGACCGATGATCTGCTTAAATTTGGTCATGGATTGAATATTTTGATCGAGCACCACTAACTTACAGGTTTTCGCATCGACACCTGTGGTCATGAGTTCTGAGGTGGTCGCAATAACCGGATAGGCCTTTTTAGGGTTGATGAAGTTATCCAGCTGGGCTTTGCCGAGTTCATCATCACCCGTGATCTTCATAACGTATTTGTCATTTTTCGCCATTTGCTCAGGGTTAAGATTGGCAAGTGCGCGTCGCATCCGTTCGGCATGATCAATATCGTTGCAAAAAACAATGGTTTTACCCATAGGATCGGTGCGTTTAAGGTAGTTCGTGATGGTTTCGGCCACCAACTGAGTACGCTCATCAATCACCATAGTGCGGTCAAAGTCTTTTTGGTTATAGATCCTGTCTTCGATCACTTCGCCATTGTTGTCGATTTGGCCCTTTGTAGGTCGCCAGCCTTGTAAGTCCACATCAATATCCACACGAACCACTTTATAAGGCGCTAAGAAACCATCGTCGATACCTTCTTTGAGCGAATAGGTGTAAAGCGGATCGCCAAAATAATCAGAATTAGAGACCTCATCGGTTTCTTTTGGTGTTGCGGTTAAGCCCACTTGTGCGGCACTGCTGAAATACTCCAGAATTTCGCGCCAAGCGCTGTCGTCACTGGCACTGCCACGATGACATTCATCAATAATGATCAGGTCAAAAAAGTCTGGAGCGACTTGTTTAAACGCTTTTTGACTCTCATCAGGGCCAGTCAGTGCTTGATAAAGTGCTAGATGGATTTCATAAGCAGGATCGACTGTGCGGCCAGTAATTTTGGTCATCGATGTGCCAAAGGGCTGAAAATCGTTTATGCGAGTTTGATCGACCAAAATATTACGGTCAGCGAGGAATAAGATGCGTTTCTTGGCGCGGGATTTCCATAACCGCCAAATGATTTGAAACGCTGTATAGGTTTTACCTGTGCCCGTTGCCATCACCAGCAATACCCGATCTTTACCCGATGAGATAGCTTCAACGGTTTTATTGATGGCTTGCAACTGATAATAACGCGGGTGCTTACCCGTGCCGTCATCGTAATAGGCTTCGTTAATGATAGGTAACTGCGCTGCGGTATAACCTTTCCAAATACAATATTTTGCCCAGAGTTCTTCAGGACTAGGAAAATCTTCTAAACGGATTTCGGATTCAAGGTTGTGAGCCTCTGGGGTGCCTAGTTTGGTCTTGTCGTGGAAGATAAAACCATCGCCGTTAGAGGCAAACACAAAGGGAACATCGAGCAAATGAGCATAATCGAGTGCTTGTTGTATGCCCTTACCGACTTCATGCTTATTCGCTTTAGCCTCAATCACCGCCAGCGGCATACTCGGTTTATGGTAGAGCACAATGTCGGCTGACTTAACCGTTGTGCGCATGCCCATTTGACCCCGAACAATCACCTTACCATCACGTAACTTCACCTCCTGGCGAATTTGCGTCATATCATCCCAACCCGCATTTTTTACCGCAGGCATGATGAACTTTGTGATGATGTCTGTTTCGGTTAACTTTGCTTTATTGATGCTCGCGTTATGGTTGACCATTACTAATCCAATTCCCTCTAGATAGATAACCGAATATTCTGATTATTGAGTTTGCCACAAAGCCCTTAAGTAACCTAGGGTTAGAACAGCAATTACCCTGTAATTATCTTATTTTGTGTTTTACATCAAAACCAAATAACGTGGACATTTCATCATAAATATTCAATTAACTGATTAATTTGCCCGAGGATGTGCTTACTTATCAATGTGGGGAACAGGGACGACCTCACAATGAAGCCTTAACAGGCTGAAATAATAAAAATTATTATTTCAGATGGCAGTACCAAAGTGTGCAGCCGACTTCATCTACTGGTAATGCATTGTAAAATCTTTGTATACCCTTCAAAAGGCACTTAGGTGCCTTTTGTCGTTTTTGGAAATTAGAGATTGTTTGCTAGCGATAAAACCGTTCGGTGAGTTCATCACACAGCAGAGTACGATAGATAATTCGTTGCTTAAGTGATGCCGCATCTTGCGCGGTTAATAAAGGCTGACGAGTCTTTTTATCAGGCCTTGTGGTTAGCTCATCATAGAGCTGCTCATGAAGTCGTTTAATGTCGCTAAAAATGTGCAAGGATTGAGAAAACAGCATGACCTTATCGTAATAGCCTTGCCCTATCCCATGATGCCATTTCAATAAAATGGTTTGCCGCGCGGCTTTTGTCTTAAAGGAATGCTCCATTTCGACGGCACAAATGGTTCCATCCACCTCCCTCACTATCCCATCCACATTTCGCACACTGCTGTGAGTAAAACGCCGTTTAAACTCGGGCTCAGTCATCATGGCACACCATAGCGGATTAGGCTCACCGTTGGGCTTGTGATGATGGATGCCTTTCAACAACACAAACTGCATGATTAAGTCGTGCATTAAAGTGTTCTGGTTCACTTGCAGCGCCGGATGCTCTTTTGCACGATAATAGACTGCAACATTCAGTAACTCTTCGGCGTATTTTGCGCCACTGTAAGTGAGTGTATAAACACGGCCATCGTGGGAACGATGGGTAGTAACAAGGCAAAGCAGTTGCTCTTGGACAAGCTTATTTAAATGCTCCAGAGATTGCCGATGGCTGATGCCATAGAGCCAAGCAATGTTACTCGGTGAAATCAGGCCAAATCGAGCCACCAATTTCATCGTGAACTCGCGGCGGATTTTCCCCGTTTTATTGTTATTTACGCCAGGTCGATATTGCATATCGAAATTCAAAAACGGGTCGTATCGAAGTGGAAGATTCGCGACCGATTTATCCTTTGCGCTACTGTGTGATGTCATTAAAAATACCTTTGATTAAATGGGTACAATTAACTAGCCATCGAGGGGACAAATTTAACGCATTGATGATATTTTTGATTGAATAGTTGCAGATTTTCATCACGATAAACTGCTTTCATCCTATCGGAATGAAAATAGCGATGAACATCGCTACCAAGCCAGCCTTTGGCTGATGAGTCACTTGCTGCGCAAACGACTCAGATGCCCTGAAGCGCCCGCCAGCTCTGATGACTCGTCATCAGAGCTGGCTTACGAACTCCGTTCTAGCACTCCACGACATCAGACGCGCATGCACCGAGCTACGCTCTGTACTAACCGCATTTTCGCCGCTCACGTCGAGGGGGCGATGTGCCATCTTATTCCCCCTCGCGTCTCGCTCACTTTTCTCACGAAAAGTCTGGGGTTTAGCGGTGTATTTGTGCCAAATTCACCCCTAAATTTTGCTGAGGCAAAACTAAAATGCGGTTAGTACAGACCAGCTGTACATGCGCGTGCTCCTTTGAGCCATTACTGCGTAATCGCCCAAATCCGCGCTTGAAAGCTTGTTATCACAAGCACTTTTGTCGCAGAAAATCGTACCGATTTTTGCTCGTCAAAAGCACATTCTGTTAACGCCAACCTGCAAGCTCAGCATTAAAATGTCGTCACTAATGTGAGTGTGAAGTCCGAGACAAGATAAAAAAATGAAAGAAAAACAACAAAACTCACTCAACATTTTTATTGTCCACCATTGCGAAAAATATGCTTGAAAAAGTGCTTTTTTTCATTAATGTCAATTTAGGAGCTTTACTCTTAATCACATTAAAGGAATAACTGCATGACTGACAATAATCACAACGGCCCGATCGTAAACATTGATGGCACACCTATGATAAGTAACACAGGAGTCGATGTGCATGGCAACCCATTTGGCATTACTGAATCCGACACATCGGCGTGTAATAGCAGCACAAGCGATGATGCTTGGTCATTGCCTAACGACACATTTAGCTGCGATTTCGACAGTGGATTTGGGGATGGTTTCTAATTATGCGCCGTCATCTAAACGACAAAACACTTGCCAAATGGATACCTTTAGTCCTTTTGAGCATTATCACTATCATGTGCTTTTGCTGGTTTATCTATACTGAGGATATGAATTGCCTTTTACCTCCGTTAATACTGCAGATTAAGTACGCCTTCGGTGTTTTAGCCTATGATAGACGTTATGCAAATACACCCGAGCCCGAGGATCCATGGGTGCGTTTTAAGTACATGATGTTCCGGTTTTGCTAAACCTCAACGTAACTAACCAGACAAATTAGTGAATGACGCCTATAGGGCGGTTAAGGAAAAATGATGGAATTTTTACTACCAATTGCGCTAATGATTATTGGCAGCATAGTGCTTGTGAAAAGATGTAAGCCAAAGAAATAGATAAGAAAAAACTCTGAAATCCGTGACCATAGTAAGGAATCTGCCTAAATGTTAAAGCAGTTTCCTTATTTAAATCGCATCGAAATCAATCTGGCTCAACCACCACTTCGAGCCAACAACTTTCGCCAGTTAGCTTGACTATTAAGTAAGGCGTCATCATCTGAGAAAGTTATTAAATAACTCAATCTCAACAGCACTCCAGTCTGGAAAGCGTATTGAACCAAACTGCCACAAATCCCCCTTAAAAAACTCTTGGCCCTTTCCTTCAACGTGGTCGTCGATAAGAATATCTCCCTTCAGCAATCCTTTGTTCGGAATGATGATAAGACGACTGACATATTCCATGCCTAAGTGTTGCTCTACCCAAATACGCTTCTCCATATAACACAATGGATTTTGCAAACTTGGCGCTGTGGCTATGTAAGGTTCAATTTCTGGATGTTCGAGCATCTTTTTCATCACAGCAATGCCACCTACTTTAGGGGCTAAGCAGCTGAAAAATCCCAATTCAGCTTGAGGGTATGCCTGCTCAGGTTTCTGGAGTTTTTTAAAGGTTACAGCTTCTGTATAATTTACAAGCACATCGTCCATATCAACATATACGATTTTTGGCATATATTAACCTTAATTAATTTCAATCATTTAAATCATTTAAATCAAAACGTGAAGGCTTTTTCAGCCATTTCTCTCATGCAGTATTTTTGCGTTGGTAGCCACTTACCATAGTGTTTCTCGATCATCTTTATGCTGGTATGCCCCATTTGCCGAGCAACCCATGATAAAGGTAGTCCTGCCGAAATTAAGTGCGATGCAAAGGTATGCCGCGTTTGACTTGGCCCTCTAAAACGAATCCCAGCTTTCTTCAAGTGGTAACAATAAAATCTTTGTCTCAAGTGGGCATCTGAAGTGTATGCTTTTCTAGTATTACTATTACAAAATACAAAGTGAACACGCTGCCTCTCTATAGACTTATTGTCCTCTCGAAGCACATTAATCGTTTCTAGTGCAGAATAATTATAATTATCACGCTGATCAATGAGTATTGTTTTTGCCTGCGGGAGTAACTCTATATGCCTGTTACTAGATAGGTTTTTTGGCTTTTTGTAAATGCCTTCAACGACTGCACGCGAGATATGAATTGTATCGTTCTCTAAGTCAACATCTTCCCATGCCAACGCCATCAACTCACTGACCCTTAGACCGAGAAAGCAATTACAAATGATCATATTGACTTCAGATTGTCTATCTGTGGCCACTGATGCTATTTGGGTTATCTCTTCGGCTAAGAATGGATCTGGTACTTGCGTTAACACTTTGAGATTTGTAACGTTAGTCGATTTTAACCTATCCAGCGGATTAACCGATATTGCCTCATCCAACAGCGCAAAGGTAAATATCTGATTTAAAATGCTTAAAATCTCCTTAATCGTTTTGTTACTCAAATACGCTAGTTTAGTATTCATCCATGATTCAATATCTAACGGCTTAATTTTATCAACTGCATCATTTGCAAAGCGAGGCACGATATGCGTCAGAATCTTATTCTCGTAGTTTTTAATCGTACATGGCGCTAACGTTATCCTTTTCGCGTTCAAAAAAGCGTCAATGTAATGATTGAATAATTTAGCTTCAAGTTGTTCCTCTCGAATGAAATGATAATTATCAAGTTGCTTCAAAAATTGCTCATGATTATATTTAGCTATATTTTTCAAATCACTAACGATTACTGATGCGCGTAACAATCCTTGTTCTGTGCACTCAATATCATCCAATGCCATTCGGTATAGTTTTGAGTTAAGTTTAAACATCATTCGGACGCAGGTACTTGAGCGAATATCTAGATGTTTAATATTTTTTTTCTTACAAAACAATTTCGCTTGCTCAACTGTCATTAACATCTGGTCTATCCAAAGTATGAAATATACCTTGATATTAACTTAAATTAATGATATTAAAAGGAATCTTCACTGTGAAACTCAGCTTAAATTCCTTCCTAAACAAAATAATCACTCCAAGAACTGCCCTAAAAAGTAGTCAATTCAAAAATATTTTTTTTAAATATCAGTAGTGTTGCCTGGTTCGACAACAAACCTTAAGTCAAAACAAAATAACTAAAAATCAGCAACATAAAAAAAACTATGAAGCTTGGGTTACAAAAATAAAAAGCAAAGAAAGCATAATCAAAATTTTCAGAGCCAAATCACTTCGATGACAATAACCTCATACCAACAAAATGCGAGGTTAAGATATGTCTCAAAAACTAGGATGGGTCACTGCAGAAATTTTGGAACGTTACAAAGGGTTAACTTATAACGCAATTAAGAGCAAAATTCGTCGTAAGGTGCTGATTAAAGTGATTCATTACAAGAAATTCGATGGTACGAATATGTTTCACTACGAAGCAATTGACGTATTAATCAATGAACAAGGGAATTAAGCACAGTGAAACAATTTCCTTTAAATACTGTGCAACTAACACCTGCTGAAGCAAAAGGGGTGATAAATCAGCATCAAATTAAAAATATTGAAGTACATGGTAATTCGTTAAGAGCTGTGTTTAAACGACAAAACAGGACTTATAAACAAACACTGTATGTGGGTCTTACATCTCTAGAAATTGTTTCCGTGATATCTAAGTTAGATGGATGGCGGAAGTTATCGCCAGCCGAGTTGGAACTCGCGTTCGCTAATTATAAAAGAAATAATACCAAAGTCCCTTTAACTATTAATGACTTAATAGAAAACTATACAAAAAACCACTATCCCACCTTAGCTCCCGCTACAGTCAAAAGCTATAAAGGTCACTTTAAGCGTATCTCATTGGCTATTGGTGAAAAAAACATACTTGAAATTAACTCAAATGATGTCTTTAAGTTTCGTAACGAACAATTATCTACGTTGGCATGGAAAACAGTGAATGAGACGATCAGGCTGCTGGATGCACTCTTACAAAATGCCGTCGACAACGGTGATTTAGTTAAGTCGCCGATCAATTTACGAAGAATGAAAATTAAGCAGGGTCATGGCGATAGCACAATCACTGAAAAATTATTCACGATCGGGGATCTTAACAAAATTCAGAATAGCATTTCTATTAACCCAATGATTGCACTCATTATATTGTTCAATTGTTGCGCAGGGCTCAGGTTTTCAGAGCTAATGGGTTTATCTTGGGAGGATATTGATTTAGAAAAAAAAATTATTACCATCCGCAGAGCGAGAGTAGATGGAAAATATAAAACCTTAAAAGTAAGAGGCGTCGAATCTCGTCGAGTCGATATTTTAGATCCTGCGCTTTGGATGCTGAATGAAATGAAGAAAAGGTTCTATGAACTATCACCTCAACAAACAATCAAGACTCTTGGTGCGGATTATAAACAAATCAAACAAGAAAATGTCCGATTCGTTTTGCTATGCATGGATACACAAACAAGCTATCAAAACGAACAGAAATTTAGAAAGGATTTTTATCATTTTCTGAAGGTTATCAACGTCAGCAAGACAAAACCAAACCATTGCCGACACACTTTTACATCCTTAGCATGTAATGAAGGTGCTAATCAAACGTACATTTCAAAACAACTCGGCCATGCAAGCGTCTTAACAACAGAGAAACACTATCTTAAATGGAATAAATCTCCAAACAAAGTAGAACGAGATAGCGCATCCCAAAAGATAAATTCTATTTTTGAACGGTTCACAACCGCTCAAGGGTAACTATAGAGCTGCTTACATTAGATAAAATAAGCATGCCAATATCCAGCATTATTAAGGTTCTAAAAAATCACCGGAACAATGCTGGTTTCAACATTTCAACTGTTATTACCTTCACATTAGCTAAGCAACATTTCAGTTGTTTTCAGCCCATCAAATAATTCTAGAAATTGTCGAACTAACATAGATGATTTTTTACACACCTACACTTGATAACATACCAACTGCCAGTATGCCTAAGATGGGTAGATAAGTGCTGAATGAGTGAAAGAATATCACTAAGGTAAAACCGGAAAAAAATGATTGGAAGGGAGATTTTAGACTAAACAACTATATTAAAATCCACATTTGGATCCCAAATAGTTCCCAAAACAAAAACAGCGACTCGTAAGTCGCTGTTTTTGTTTAATAATTTGGCGGTGAGAGAGGGAGTCGAACCCTCGATACGTTACCGTATACACACTTTCCAGGCGTGCTCCTTCGGCCACTCGGACACCTCACCATATGTCGATTTATGTTAGCGTGGTTAATCTTTCACGTTTAACAATCGCTAGCGATTTCATATAGCCTTGCCGAGAGGCTTTCATCGTTAACGGAGCGGTACTGTACGCAAAAGCCTAAAGGGGGTCAAGTAAAAAAGACTCAGTTTCAGGCGGTTGCACAATTGCTAAACAAACCAGCGTCATTTCCTGAATCTTTTCACCGTTTTATGCCGTTAATTAACGGTAAATTTGTGTACTTCTTTTGACATTAAATTTGCGTCAAACGTTAGGGCTTTGGTCAGTTCCCTAAGCTCATCGGAGATCCTTTGGGTATTAAGGTAAATCTCACTGATCTTCAGTGCATTACGATTTACGTCTTCGGATACCGCCGATTGCTCATGGGTTGCTGTGGCAATTTGCTCGTTCATTCGATCAATGATATCGACTTGCTCTACAATACGTTTCAGTTCGATACCCGCTTTCTCAGCTTCATGAACGCTGTTGTTTGCCTGTGCCAAGCCCCTTTCCATGGCTTTTACTGCAATGCTCGCCCCCGTTTTTAATCTGTCGGTCATATTTTTAATATCAGAAGTAGAAGTTTGCGAGCGCTGCGCTAAACTGCGGACTTCATCAGCGACAACGGCAAAACCGCGGCCCATTTCCCCTGCTCGTGCAGCTTCAATCGCAGCATTAAGCGCCAGTAGATTGGTTTGCTCAGCAATACTGCTGATCACATCGAGCACAACGACTATACCGTGGATCTCTTTATCCAATTCATTTATCGCTTGAGATGCACCACTAATATCATCTGCCAAAGCCTTAATTGATATACCTGTACGGCCAACTTCAATGTTACCTGACTTTGCCTCACGATTAGCAGCCGAGGACGCTTCGGATGCCTGTACGGCATTGCTGGCAATTTCGGTCACTGTCGCGCTCATTTCTGTCATAGCTGAGGCTACTTGCTCTGCCTCGCTGTGACCCGCCATCACATCTTGCTCCATGGCGTGGGTACAAAGGTCCATTTGGGCTACCGCTTGCTGTAGTTTCGCGCCGCTAGCACGCACATGTAGGATAACCTTTTCAAAATCACTCATCATGTCGTTAAAGGCGATGGCAAGTTCACCAAACTCATCCGAGCTTGTTTGAGTCAAACGCACACTCAAATCATAATGTTTACGGGCTTGTGTAATAGTCGAATACAAATGATGCACACTGTCGTGCAAGTAGCGGATCACAGATAAACTCAGTATCAAGACTATCGCTAATACTGAGATTAAGGTCGCAAGCACTAAGAACATTTTCTCATTTGCTGAGGATAATCTCTCATGGGTGATCTTGAGTAAATCAGCTGAAACCTGTTGCTCATACTCACGTAATAACTCAATCCGCGCGGTTGATTTACTAAACCAATCTTCTGGGCTTTGTTGTTGAATTTTTTGATTATCTTGCTCAAACGCAATTTGACGTAACAGTTCAACGTCATGCATTGCAGCTGAACTCTGTAAACGGTTAAATGCAGCGGATAAATCCATTGAGGCTAAGGCTAAAAACCTTTCTTGGTAGGTATTTTGCTCCGAGACTAAAGTGATAAATTTTGCATAAACCTTAGGCTTAAATCCGGCTTGACCAAAGGTTGAGCTGAGTACTGCCCTTTCAATCCCCGCCCTCTCCTTCAATTGCAAAAAGGCACTAAAGGCTGCGGCTTTGATAGCGATTTCTTGGTTGGCGCCAGTTTTAGCGGTTTCATCGACTATCGCCAGTAATATCTTATTTAATTCTGTGTAATAGGCGACTTCGTCGGCAACGCTGATACTTAAACTGTCCACCTGTGAGCGAATTGAATTTAATCGCCCTAACTGTGAATTAAGTTCCTTAAGCTTAGGAGCAAATATCGCTGGTAGCTGATTTTGGGTGATAAATTGCTGATAGAGATTCAGCTGTGTATCCGTAAGCTGTCTTTGACTAGGGATTTTCGCGGCAAAGGCTTTTCCCGCAGAGCCAAGAAATCCAGCGCTCATTCCGCGCTCTTTTTGTAATTCGTGCACTAAATTACTGTTTGTCACAGCCAACTCACTCAATTGCACCACTAAGGTTAAATCTTGCTTATATTCATACTTTTCAATGAGGTAAAGTGAGCCGCAGAGGAAACAAGCTAATAAGGGAGGCAAAACGACCATTAATAATTTTTGTTTTAGACTGAGATTACCAATCCATTGCCATTTCATAGAAATTTCCTTTTAAACGAATTTTTAACTAAATTAGCGAACACTAGGTATAGCATAAGATTATGCATAGGACGACTAAGGTTTGTAGAAAAGTAGTCGCTAATATGCTGATAAACGGCGACTTCATGCCTTTCTTTAAAGGTGAAAAAAAGCGCTGACTTATCAAGTGCACTCAAGGTAAACCGATAAAATTCAAAAAAATTAGCGTACAAATAAAAACGCACAGGAATAATACCTGTGCGTTTATTGATAAAAGTACGATGAATCCTGCGGAGTAATACTTAGCTAAAAAGCTGCGGGAATAATCCCTTTACACCTGCCGCAATCACTTCAATACCTATAGATAGCATTAATAGCCCCATAAGACGGGTAATCACGTTAATCCCCGTCTTACCCAAAATCTTATAGATGATAGATGCCATTCTAAACAGGCCAAAACTGACTAAACCAAACACAATCACAGTGATGAACATGGCAATAATGTTCGACAATGAATTATGCTCGGCGGCAAAGACAATTACTGAACTGATAGCACCAGGTCCCGCCATCAGTGGCAAGGCCAAAGGCACCACCGCCACCGATTCCATTGCCGAGGATTCGCGGTCTTCCTCTTGGTTGCGCTTAACTTCGCCTAATTTACCTTGCAACATCGACATCGCAATAATGGCAATCAAGCTGCCACCCGCGATCCTAAAGGCTGATAACGAAATGCTGAACATATTCAGAATGTGCTGCCCCGCCACAATTGTGACTAAGAGGATCACCACAACCGCAAAGTTGGCCACTTTACCCGTGTGATTCCGCTCAGCCTCCGTTTGATGGCTGGTTAAGCTCACAAACACAGGCAACAAGCCAACCGGATTGATGATAGCAACGAGGCCAAGAAAAAATTTAACGTAAAGAGTTAACTCCAAGGGACTATCCTTATATGCGTGTCACGCCGTCTTCATCAAAATATGCTTGAGGGCAAGTATAGTATCTCAAGCGCTATTGACTGAAAAATGAGATTTTTGAGGTTAAATCACAACTTCGAATAATATTTAGTTATCGAAGCCGATGCATTTTCAGCGCATTTTTAAACAAACAAGTTACCCTAAGTGTAGTTTTATTACATAAAAGCCCGATATTGTCGGTAATATCACACTTTCAACGCGGTTTTAGGTGTAATTTTCTACCATAAAGAGGATTTAGTGAATGACTTGATTCACTAAATCTTTTTAGGAGTATTAATCATGACAGTGACCAATGCACAAGAACTGGATCTCATGGTCGAGCGAGTAGCGAAAGCACAAGCCGAGTATGCGACGTTCAGCCAATCGCAAGTCGATAACATTTTCCGCGCAGCGGCCCTTGCCGCTGCCGATGCGCGTATCTCGCTGGCGAAAATGGCCGCCGCAGAAACCCGCATGGGTGTCGTTGAAGACAAAGTGATCAAAAACCACTTTGCCTCTGAGTACATTTACAATAAATACAAAGATGAAAAAACCTGTGGGATTTTATCTGAAGATGTCACCTTCGGTACTATTACCATTGCTGAACCCGTGGGCATCATCTGTGGCATAGTGCCCACCACTAACCCCACATCGACAGCGATATTTAAGGCTTTAATCAGCCTTAAAACCCGTAACGCGATCATCTTCTCGCCCCATCCTAGGGCCAAAATATCTACCACAACGGCAGCAAAATTAGTGCTTGATGCAGCCATTGCTGCGGGTGCACCTAAAGACATTATTGGCTGGATTGATGAACCCAGCGTCGCACTGTCAAATCAATTGATGACACACCCAAGGATCAATTTAATTCTCGCAACCGGTGGCCCAGGCATGGTAAAAGCCGCCTACTCTTCCGGTAAACCGGCGATTGGCGTCGGTGCGGGTAACACGCCGATTGTCATCGATGAAACCGCCGACATCAAACGTGCGGTCAGCTCGATTCTCATGTCGAAAACCTTCGATAACGGCGTCGTTTGTGCGTCAGAACAAGCGGTAATTGTGGTTGATAGTATTTACGAGCAAGTCAAAGAGCGTTTCGCGACTCACGGCGGCTATATGCTATCGAAGGATGAAACCGCGGCGATGCAGCAGGTCATTTTAAAAAATGGTGGCTTAAATGCCGATATCGTTGGCCAAAGCGCCGCCAGTATCGCGCAAATGGCCGGCTTTGAAGTGCCGCACTGGACAAAAGTGTTGATTGGTGAAGTCACCGACATTTGCGACAGTGAGGCCTTCGCCCATGAAAAACTATCACCACTGCTTGGCATGTACCGCGCCATCGACTTTAACGATGCCATGGATAAAGCTGAAGCTTTAGTCGCACTTGGCGGCATTGGCCACACTTCAGGGCTTTATACCGACCAAGATACCCAAACCGAACGTGTACATGCCTTTGGTTTTAGAATGAAAACGGCGCGTATCTTGATCAACACCCCTGCCTCACAGGGCGGCATTGGCGATCTGTACAACTTCAAACTAGCACCGTCACTCACTTTGGGTTGTGGTTCTTGGGGTGGCAACTCGATTTCAGAAAACGTTGGCCCGAGCCATCTGATCAACAAAAAAACCGTCGCTAAGAGGGCCGAAAACATGTTGTGGCACAAGCTTCCTGCATCTATCTATTTCCGCCGCGGCAGTTTACCCATCGCACTCGAAGAACTGAGCGATAAAAAACGCGCGCTGATCATCACCGACAGATTTTTATTTAACCACGGTTATTGCGACGAAACCATGCGGATTTTAAAGGCCCAAGGCCTTGAAACCGAAATCTTTTACGATGTTGAAGCCGATCCCACTTTAGCCATAGTGCGTCAAGGCGCTAAGGTGGCTCAAAGCTTTAAACCCGATGTGATTATTGCGCTCGGCGGCGGCTCACCAATGGATGCGGCGAAGATTATTTGGGTGATGTACGAGCACCCCGATGTCGATTTTGCTGATTTGGCACTGCGCTTTATGGACATTCGTAAACGTATCTACAAATTCCCTAAAATGGGCAGTAAAGCCATGATGGTGGCGATTCCAACCACCTCAGGCACAGGCTCAGAAGTCACACCTTTTGCCGTTGTGACAGACGAAATTACCGGTAAAAAATATCCGATTGCCGATTATCAACTCACGCCCAACATGGCGATTGTTGATCCTAACCTAGTAATGGACATGCCTAAATCTCTGACCGCCTTTGGTGGCATAGATGCGGTAACCCATGCTCTTGAAGCCTATGTCAGCGTGATGGCAAACGAATATAGCGACGGCCAAGCACTGCAAGCCCTCGATTTACTGTGCAAATATTTACCCGATGCCTACAACTTGGGCTCACAGTCACCTGTCGCCCGTGAAAAAGTCCATAATGGCGCCACTATTGCTGGTATCGCCTTTGCTAACGCTTTCCTTGGGATTTGCCACTCAATGGCGCACAAACTGGGCGCAGAGTTCCATCTTGCCCACGGTTTAGCCAATGCGCTATTGATCAATAACGTAATACGCTTTAACGCAACGGATCTGCCCACTAAGCAAGCGGCCTTTAGCCAATACGACAGGCCAAAAGCCCTGTGCCGTTATGCTGCCATCGCAGATCACTTGAAACTAGGCGGAAAGACGGATGAAGAAAAAGTCGAAAAATTGCTTGAGAAAATCACACACCTCAAGAAGACGATTGGCATTCCTGCTTCTATCCAAGAAGCTGGCGTCAACGAAGCCGACTTCCTCGCCAAGTTAGATGAATTAGCCGAAGATGCCTTCGATGATCAATGTACCGGTGCCAACCCACGTTACCCCTTGATTAACGAGCTGAAACAACTGTTCCTCGATAGCTATTATGGCCGTGACTATAGCGACAACAACTAAGCCATAGCCTAACAATGCTAAGCGCGTGCTAATTAAGCGCCGCGCAACATAAATGAAAAAGCCCTCGAATGAGGGCTTTTTACTGCGTGATGTTCCGTGAACGACCTAATTAAGGAATGCATAAGGCGATACGTTAATGAAATGAACGAAATATCACTTCTCTTGCCGCTAACTCAACTGATCACCACTGAGCTGAACATCACTAGACTGGTCATCACAACAAACAGCGACTAACGCTGCGCCAGTACATAATCGATGGCGCTGGTGATGGCCGCAACCTGCGCCAGATTACATTCGGCAGGTGTGGCTGTTGGGCTATCTGGGTACACTTCTGTCGTTGTGTTATAGATACAACCCGTGACACTGCTGCAAAGCCCTAATGACTTAAGCGGGTAGTTAATCACTCCGTGCTGCACCACAGTCGAGCCTATGATCTCGCCTTTCTCGTCGGCAGGAGCAATGTGCGTCACTTTGCTCACGCCATCGATAATGGCTTTTTGGAAAGCATCCATTGAATGTTCGGTATCGCCCACAGCATAAAAGCCATCTGGGATAGTGCCTTTGTCATATTCAATGCCATCGCGGGCGCAAAGCGCTGGGCGAAACTCTAACTCATCTGAATCTGTGGTTTCATGTAAATCCACATGCACATCAAAACCTTGCGCAACTGAAGCAACTAAAGCCATCAAGGCCGCCGATTCTTCTGCAGGGCTGTTGGCATAGAATGAACGATTTGGATCGATAGCCTTTGGATTCCAGCGATTAATAGTCTCGTAACCCCAAGGACTCACGCACACGGCAACTACTAAGTTCACCTGTTGCACGTAATTCGCCGCTTCATTCGTTAAAAAGGCCAATGCGCCATGCACACCGCTGGTCTCGTAACCATGCACGCCGCCAGTCACCAGCACGGTTGGCTTTTGTGGATCAAACTGTTGGCTTTTTACCGCAAATAATGGATAACGATCGGCATTAATCGATAAGGCGCCATATTGCACAATGCCAAGCCCAAGCAAAGATAGCTTTGCTTCCATTGCCTTGAGTGGCGTCACAACATCATCATGATACGAACGCTTGATTTGGGTGCTCGCCAGCCATGCGGCTTTTTCAGACTCGCCCCATTTTTCACCCGCGGTGCCGATGGGATAAAAGGTTAAATTTGCCATAATTCCTCTATTTTTAGTTCTATTAGCTCAATTGAGAGTACTAGTGTTTGGATGAATGAGTGCTGCCAGCCTAAAGCGTCAACTGCATGGGAATATCGCGGATCCCGCCGCGCTCTCGCTCTGCTCCTAATGGCTCAAAGCCAAAACCTAAGTACACAGCTTGTGCATTCAATGCCGAGTTCACGGTAAATACGCCCGGATTGCCTTGGGCTAAACATTGAGCTTTGGCATGTTCCCATAACATTCGCGCTACGCCTTGTCCCTGCGCATGGGAGGCAACAAAAAGATGATATAAGTGACTATTCGCCTTCATCCCCACTACACCTGCAAGTTGGCCCGAGTCCGTTATGGCGACATGATACTGATAACCCATAGCAAAGTAGCTACCAATCGCTTCAATCGACATGGCATTCACTAAGATTGCAGCGCCCTCTGCAGTGCATGTTGGAGCGATAAAGTCTTGGGTTAACTGAGTGAGCAATTCGCTTATTTCAGGGATATCAGCTAAGGTTGCGGCTCGAATATTCATCTTAACTCCTTGATTAAAAATAAATCCATTACATGACGCAATAAAAAGCCAGAACAGAGTCCTGGCTTTTTAAGACGCTTGAACAAAAGACGCTTCGCGTAAAACACTTTAATAGTTAATCACATCAAACAACTCGCCGATGATAACCCTATCAGGGCGAGCCTTACGCCTTTTATTACACTGCCATTCACTGTTTGTTATTAAACAGTCTGTCATTCAACAGTCTGTCATTCAACAGTCTGTTATTGTGCTGGCAGTTACTGCTTAGTCCAGCGGTCCATCCAACGGAATACATTGGCGTACCATTGCTCTAGGTTTTCAGGTTTTAGGATCCAATGGTTTTCATCTGGGAAAATCAACAACTCAGATGGAATACCTTTACGCTGCATAAAGCTAAATGCCGCTAAACCTTGATCATAAGGGACACGGAAGTCTTTCTCGCCGTGGATCACCAACATGGGCGTTTTCCAGTTTTCAACATAATTCACTGGGTTAAACTTCTCATATAAGGCTTTGTTATCTGAGTAAGTACCGCCAAATTCATACTCAGGGAACCATAACTCTTCGGTCACATGGTACATAGAACGCATATCGAACAGACCTGCGTGATCAACAAGACACTTGAAACCATCGTTCCAGTTGCCTTGGATCCAGTTCATCATGTAGCCGCCGTAAGAACCACCGAGCGCACAGGCGTTTTGCGGATCGAGCCATTTTTGTTGTTGGCTCACCGCCGCTAGGCCTTTTTGCAAATCTTCTAATGGCTTACCGCCCCAATCTTGGCTGATAGAATCCGTAAAGGCTTGGCCGTAACCAGTAGAGCCGTGGAAATCCACCATGACAACGCCATAGCCTGCACCCGCCCATAACTGCGCGTTCCATCGACCGCTGAAGGCATTACCAAATGAACCCTGCGGTCCGCCATGTACTAAGTAGGCAATCGGGTATTTTTTACCTTCTTGGAAGTTAGCCGGTTTGATCCAGTAACCGTAGACGTCTTCGTTATTCCAACCCTTGAAGCTGAACTGTTCAAACTTACCGAACTTGATCTCGGCTAACTTGTCTTTATTCACTTCAGTCAGACGCTTAAGCCCTTGGCCATCTGTAGTGATACTGTAGAGATCGCCTGGCTCAACTAAGGTTTTGCTGTCGAAAATCAGTTCATCGTTAGTGACCGCAATTAAGCTGTTTGTGCCATCGCTGTAGATAGAACGCACATCGCCAAATTGAGTATTCACTTGGAAAATAGATACTTGGCCTATGTCTTGCGCCGTGACATACAAGGTACGATTGTCAGGGGCAAACATCAGTGAGCTTGGGCTACGATCCCATAATGGTGCCACTTCTTTAGTTTGGCCAGTAGTGGTGTCGCGCAGCATGATGCCGTAACGATCCGCTTCAAAACCCGGTTTTTTCATCGCTAAATAGGCCATATAACGACCATCGCTCGAAAACGTTGGCTGTGCATCCCATGCGAGATTGTCTTTGGTCAAGTTAGTTGCGGCGCCGCCCGTGACTGGCACTTGCCACAAATCATAGTTAGTGGTCCAAGCTTGATCTTTGCTCGGCGCTTTAGCGCTATAAACGACGAACTTACCGTCTGGGGTGAAGGTCACTTCTTCCATACCCGAGAATGGTTTTGGCGGCGTTTCAGTGTCTAACCCTTGGGTGACATCAACAACTTTAGTCAGTTTTTCACCGTTGACTGCGCCAACAAATAAGTGGCTACGGGCGTGATCTTCCCAAGTGTCCCAGTGACGAACCATTAACTGCTTGTATTCGCGGCCAGTCGATTTACGCTCAGATTCAGCGGTAAATTTATCCTTTGAGCAGGCTAAATCCTTACACTCTGGGAATACACGCATGCTAAGTACAACTTGTTTACCGTCGTTTGATAGTTTGTAACCATCTATATCCAAAGGTAAATCAGAAACTTGAACCGCTTCACCGCCCGTTAATGGCAGTTGGAATAGCTGGCTTGAACCGCTACGACCGGCAAGGAAATAAATTGATTTGTCGTCAGTGGCGAAACTCACATCGTGCTCAGTGCCCGCAGCAGAGGTCAGTTGTAACGGTTTCGCTTTCGTGTCAGTCAGATCCAATAGATACAGATCAGAACTGCCCTCTCCCTTATCGTTTACCGTTTTAAGACCATAAACTAATTTAGTGCCATCGTGGGACACAGTCGCAGAATGCATCTTATTGAGTTTAATGAGTTGTTGCACAGTAAAAGGCGTTGGATCGGCCGCTTGGGCTGATAACGCCAACCCTGCGGCGCCGAGCGCCAATAGGAGAGGAGCTATTTTCATTGTTATGTCCGTCTTTTTGTTGAACAGGTTCGAGGCTTGCAAATATTCAATAATCATCATTGCTGCAAACACGAATGTTAAAAACGATCTGAGATCGTATCTTTTGAAGATAAGCTTGCCACACTATCGAAACAAAAACGCTCAGGCAAGCCAAATGGCGAACCTGAGCGTATTTTTTTGTGACAAAATGTCAGTGGCGCAATAATTTGTGTAAGGAACTGATATCAGATTACCGAAGCAACCGATATCAGAGCGCAAATTTAAACGGCTTTGCTTAAAAAGCCATCAAGTTCAATCCGCTAACGCCTTCGCTTCACTCCCACTTAGGCTTTCGCGTTGGCGATATTCACTTTCCAAATTGCTGGGCCAGTTTCATGGGCGTTCACGCCATTTGAATCCACAGCCACAGTCACTGGCATATCTTGCACGTCAAACTCGTAAATCGCTTCCATGCCTAAATCGGCAAAGGCCACAACGCGAGAATGTTTAATCGCTTTTGACACTAAATACGCTGCGCCGCCAACGGCCATCAGATATACCGCTTTGTGTTTTTTGATCGATTCAACTGTCGCTGGGCCGCGCTCAGCTTTACCTATCATGCCCATCAAGCCAGTTTTCTCTAACATTAAGTCAGTGAATTTATCCATACGGGTTGCCGTGGTTGGGCCCGCAGGACCGACAACTTCAGCACCGACGGGATCAACTGGGCCAACGTAGTAAATAAACTTACCCGTAAAGTCCACGCCTTCAGGCAGACCTTCACCACTTTCGATTAGACTTTGAATGCGCTTATGGGCAGCATCACGACCTGTGAGCATTTTACCGCTCAGCAGAATAGTTTCACCGCTCTGCCACTGCTCGATATCCGCTTGAGTCACAGTATCTAAGTTAACACGTCGCACATCATCACCCACTTCACGGGTGATTTCTGGCCAATCTGACAATGATGGTGGCGTCAATTCAGCAGGACCTGAGCCGTCTAAATGGAAATGCACGTGGCGAGTCGCTGCGCAGTTCGGGATCATCACCACAGGCTTTGATGCCGCATGGGTTGGCGCCGATTTGATTTTAACGTCTAACACTGTGGTTAAACCGCCGAGACCTTGGGCACCTATACCTAAGTTGTTCGCGCGCTCAAAAATGTCTAAACGCAGCTTTTCTTCGGTCGTTTGCGCGCCACGGGCCATCAACTCATGGATATCCACGCTTTCCATCAGCGCTTCTTTAGCTAATACGGCGGCTTTTTCTGCCGTGCCGCCAATGCCGATACCCAGCATACCCGGTGGACACCAGCCTGCGCCCATCGTCGGTAGCGTTTTTTCTACCCAAGCGGCGATATCATCAGATGGGTTTAACATCACCATCTTAGCTTTGTTTTCACTGCCACCGCCTTTAGCCGCAATCGCCACTTCGATATGGTTGCCTGGCACCATGTCGATGTGCACCACAGATGGGGTGTTATCTTTGGTATTTTTACGGCTGCCCGCAGGATCTGACACGATGGATGCACGCAGTGGGTTATCAGGATTGGTATAGGCACGACGAACACCTTCGTCGACCATTTCCTGAATTGTCATATCGGTTTTGTCCCATTGGACACCCATACCCACTTTAACGAAGGTGGTCACAATCCCAGTGTCTTGACACAGAGGACGTTTGCCTTCGGCCGACATACGCGAGTTAATTAAGATCTGGGCAATGGCATCCTTCGCCGCAGCACTTTGTTCACGCTCATAAGCTTGGCTCATGGCATCAACAAAATCCTTCGGGTGGTAATAAGAGATGTATTGCAAAGCATCCGCCACACTTTCAATAAAGTCGGCTTGCTTAATCACAGAATTGACAGACATTTCATGGTTAGATGACATAGTAGGAGCGCTCCAGCAGCCTTTGCGGCCTAACTTATTTTTGTTTAATTCTTTCTGGGCCAATATGATACTCTTTCCCATCTTTTTGGGCTACATCACATTTTGAATAGGGTTAATCGATGGCAATTAGGGCGTCAAAACAGCTTGCATCACGCCAACTTGACTGGACATTAAGCACCGCAGCACTCTTCGAACACTTTGCCAATGACCCATGGGCAATCCTGTTAGATTCGGCGAACGCGTCGCATCAGGACGCCAGATTCGACATCATTTGCGCCAATCCCATCGCAACATTAGTGACTCAGGGCGAGCGTAGCGATATAAAGCTCATCGATACGAGCTTGAGCTTACCCGAGGCGATGGACCCAAACCGTGATCCCTTCGACCTGCTCAACACTTTATTAAATCATTGGTATTCAAAATCTTTTGATTGCGATCTGCCCTTCAGTGGCGGCGCCATGGGCAGCTTTAGTTACGACTTAGGCCGTCGCATCGAATCCCTGCCAACAAGCGCCCAGCAAGATATTCAACTGCCGGAGATGAACATCGGCTTTTACGACTGGGCGTTAGTTTATGATTACCAAGCCCAGTGTTGGCATTTATTGCATTATTTAGGTGAAGCAGCACTCGACATTGAATTGAATAAAATTCAAGCGAAAATGGCGCACAAGCCAAACTCAGATGCATTCATGCTCACAGGCCCATGGACAGCACAAATCGATAAAGCCCAATACACGGCCAAATTTGAGGCAGTACAAGCCTATTTGCACAGCGGCGATTGCTATCAAATAAATTTAACCCAAAGATTTGAAGCTGGCTATCATGGCGACGAATGGTCGGCTTACTGCCAACTGCGCAATGCCAATAAAGCCCCCTTCTCGGCCTTTATGCGGTTACCGCAAAACGCGATTTTATCGATTTCACCTGAGCGCTTTATTCAACTTCGCGGTGATAATATTCAGACTAAACCCATCAAAGGCACGCTGCCGCGTCACGCAGATCCCGCGCTCGACGCCAAAGCCGCGAGAACCCTTGCCAGCTCGCCAAAGGATCGCGCCGAAAACGTCATGATTGTCGATTTGCTGCGTAATGATATCGGCAAAGTGGCAGCTGCTGGTTCGGTACGTGTACCGCATCTATTTGAGATTGAAAGCTTTCCTGCTGTGCATCACCTTGTCAGTACAGTCACGGCTAAGCTTGATGCTAAGTACAGCGCCAGCGATTTGCTGCGCGCGGCGTTCCCCGGCGGCTCAATTACCGGCGCACCAAAAATTCGCGCCATGGAAATTATTGAAGAGCTCGAACCTTCACGGCGCAGTCTGTACTGTGGTTCTATGGGCTATATCAGCCAAGATGGCCAAATGGATACCAGTATCACCATTCGCACTATTGTGGCTGAGCAGGGGAAACTCTATTGCTGGGCGGGCGGCGGCATAGTGGCGGATTCTGAAGTGAATGCTGAATACCAAGAAACCTTCGATAAGATCAGCCGGATTTTGCCTTTGCTTGGCGCAGAGCCGCAAAAGCCGTAAGCTTTCATACTAAACAGTAACGAGAACGTCGATGGATCAAGCGGAATTTAGACTCAGATTTAATCTGCACCCTTTAGCGCTGCAAGATCCGGCGGCCTTCCCACACCTTGGACTGCGCAAAGCCGCGGTGTTGATCCCGCTGCAGGATATCAACGGTGAACTGAATCTAATTTTGACTCAAAGACCGATGCACCTTCGCGCCCATCCAGGACAGATCAGTTTCCCCGGCGGTAAAATTGAGCCCTACGATGTCGATGCAATTGCGGCTGCGTTAAGGGAAGCTGAAGAAGAAATTGGATTATCGCGGTATAACGTCGATGTGGTGGGCACATTTCCGGCCCACAATACCTTTACCGGATTTGAAATCACGCCCGTGGTCGGCATTATCAAGCAGGCCTTTGATTGGAAACTCGATCCCGGTGAGGTAGCCGATTGCTTTACTGTGCCATTAAGCTTTTTTATTGAGCCGAGCAATCGCCACCAAAAACGCTTTTTACGCCAAGGGCGCTACTACAGCGTGCATTTTATTCCCTATCAACAACGCTTTATCTGGGGCGCGACCGCCGCCATTATCGACCATCTGTGCCGCCAGTTAAGCATTCCTGCCGATATTCTCTGACTTAATTTACCATCGCTAAACCGTTAAAAAGCCAACTGGCTAATTTAAACCACCAAGTGAATATACAAACCGGCGACAATCGAGGTTAACAGCAACATGGGAATGTTAAACCAATATCCCATACGGCTATGGTGGGCGACATAATAGTTAAACGCTAAACTGACCAAACTAATGCCGCCACAGGTCCAAATCAAATACTGTAATAACTGGGTTTCGTGTGGATCCCAATGGACTCTAAATGTCGCGCCACGGCTTAAATAATCGCCGACTTCGCGGTCAGGCCTCGCATCACCGAACACTAATAACGCATAGACGGCCAACGCCCAGCCTAAAATGGATAATGTCGCGAGGATAATTTGAAATATTCTAACTTTACTCATACTGCCTCCCGCCGTTTAACTCACTATATCGCCCAATATCGATATTATTAACCTCAGGATACCTTTTTCAGCTTGAGAAAAGCCACCAGCAAGGTAATATAAACCTCCAAAATTTTCATATAAAACGTTTCGTTGGAGAATTAAGCAACAATGAGCATCGCATCTGTCGCATCTGTATTTAAAGGTGAGCACGCCGTCGGTTCTAAAGTCACAGTTCGTGGCTGGGTCAGAACCCGTCGTGACTCTAAAGCCGGCATCTCTTTTTTAGCTGTTTATGACGGCTCTTGCTTTAATCCTATCCAAGGTGTCGTGCCCAATAGCTTAGATAATTACGACAACGAAGTGTTAAAGCTGACTGCGGGCTGTTCTGTTGTGATGACAGGCGACGTGGTGGAATCTCCAGGCGCAGGTCAAGCATTTGAGCTGCAAGTGACTGAACTTGAAGTCGCGGGCTGGGTTGATGATCCAGACACTTACCCAATGGCCGCTAAGCGTCACTCGATTGAACATTTACGCGAATTAGCGCACTTACGCCCACGCACTAACATTATTGGTGCTGTTGCCCGCGTGCGTAACTGTTTATCCCAAGCGATTCACCGCTTCTACCACGAAGAAGGCTTTATTTGGGTATCTACCCCACTGATTACTGCATCAGATTGTGAAGGCGCCGGTGAAATGTTCCGCGTATCGACCTTAGATATGGAAAACCTGCCACGTACTGATGCAGGGAAAGTCGATTACGATAAAGATTTCTTCGGTAAAGAAGCTTTCCTAACCGTATCTGGCCAGTTGAACGCTGAAACCTACGCCTGTGCACTGTCAAAAGTGTATACCTTTGGCCCCACTTTCCGTGCTGAAAACTCAAACACTAGCCGCCACTTAGCGGAATTCTGGATGGTTGAGCCTGAAGTGGCCTTCGCTAACTTAAACGACATCGCAGGCCTCGCCGAAGCGATGTTGAAATACGCATTTAATGCCGTATTGACTGAGCGTATGGACGATTTAACTTTCTTCGCCCAGCACGTTGATAAGACAGTGATCGACCGTCTGCAATCTTTCGTTTCAAGTGATTTTGCGCAAGTGGATTACACAGATGCGGTTGAAATTCTGCAAAAATGTGGCAGAACCTTCGAGTTCCCAGTGTCTTGGGGTATCGACTTATCTTCTGAGCACGAGCGTTACTTAGCCGAAGAACACTTCAAAGCCCCTGTGGTTGTGAAGAACTATCCAAAAGATATCAAAGCCTTCTACATGCGCTTAAACGATGACGGTAAAACCGTTGCCGCGATGGACGTGTTAGCCCCAGGTATCGGTGAAATCATCGGTGGGTCTCAACGTGAAGAGCGTTTAGACGTGCTGGATATGCGTTTAGCCGAAATGGATCTGAACCAAGAAGATTACTGGTGGTACCGTGATATGCGCCGTTATGGCACAGTGCCACACGCAGGTTTTGGTCTAGGGTTTGAGCGTTTAGTGTCTTACGTGACGGGCGTTAACAACATTCGTGATGTTATCCCATTCCCACGTGCACCGCGTACTGCGAACTTCTAATATCCCTTAACTTGGGACTGCATTGCTAAGGCATCTCTATTAAACCTTAGCAAAACGAAAGGAGCTGACTATTCAGCTCTTTTTTGTTTCTGCGCATTTGCTAGCATGCTTAGCTAATACTCTGAGCTAATACCATGAGTTAGCAACATAAATTATCATCACGACCCAACACTAATGCCTAACACTATTACCTAACATCATAAGGCGAAACAGCCACTCATTCGCTTGATACTAATCCACTTGTTACTTATCCGCTTGATGCAGCGCCTGCGTGATATATTCCGCCACGTGTTTAGCTGCGATTTCATCGATTGAGGTTAACTTGATATGGCGGCGAAATTTGCCACTGCCTTCGAGTACCTTGTGTGGATCGCTAAAGTTTGCGCCCAGACTGAACTCCAATGACACATGCTGTTTATAGGCGAAAACCCCACCAAAAGCGCTCTTCGCGCTAAAGAGTATTCCGCCGTATTTAACAGTTTCAGAGATGTCGAGCGAGGATACGGCGGCAGTGGCTTTAACGGTTTGGCGCACGCCCTGCACGATTTCAAGCAGGCTCTGGCTCATAAAACCTATGTCTTCTAAGAGTTTTTCAAGTTGTTCATTCATCATCGCCTCCTGCGTAATGGTATTTTCCATAGCGGCCTTTTCATACTGACCTCTATCATACAATAACGATTCTTTGCTGATTGTATCCTGAGCTGTGAAGTGAATAAAACGCCATTAGCTGCTCGGTAACACAATTAATTGATTAAACCTTAATTCAGCATACCAAGTACGGCTTTAGGTCACTATGCCACGGTGCCATTACAATCAATAAAAAGGCCAAGCATCACTATGCTTGGCCTTTGGCTGGAGATGGCTAATAAACATTTAGCCGCACTAAGTCACACTTACTAACACTAACCAACGCTAAGTTAAACGAGACTAAACTACACAAAACTAAGTCACGATTACACAAAACAAAGTCACGCTAAGCAACACGGGGAACGATTCAGCTTAAAATCCCTTCACACCTTCCATATCAGGGAGATGGTGAGCAATCCCCTTGTGGCAGTCGATACAGGTCTTTTCGCCGCTCGCCAGTGACGTTGAGTGCATCTGCGCCGCTCTGGGTGATTGGCGGGTAAAGTCCATATACGTAAAGTTATGGCAGTTACGGCACTCGAGCGAGTCATTGGCCTTTAATCGCGCCCACTCATGCTCAGCCAGTTCGCGCCGTTTACTTTCAAACTTGTCACGGGTGTTAATCGTACCGAAAACCTTACCCCACACTTCCTTAGATGCCTGCATTTTACGGGCGATTTTATCGGTCCAGTTATGCGGCACATGGCAGTCAGGGCACGTTGCCCGCACACCGCTGCGGTTAGTGAAGTGGATTGTCGTCTGTAACTCTTGATAGACGTTGTTTTCCATTTCATGGCAACTGATACAGAAGGCTTCCTTGTTGGTCGCTTCAAGGGCTGTGTTAAAGCCGCCCCAAAAAATCACTCCAGCCACAAAGCCACCTAAGGTCAAAAAACCTAAACTGTAATGCACACTCGGACGATTGAGTACCTGCCAGATTTTTTTCAGTTTATCTAACATGCTAACTCCTAGTGTTTTTTCTGCTCAGTTTTAGCTTTGATCAGATGTTCCATGTCCACAAAGTCGTTCTCGACCAGTAGCTTGGCATCCAACTGCGGCACATGACACTGAGTGCAAAAATATCGGCGCGGCGATAATGTGGCTAAGAAGTTATTATCCCTGTCCATAAAATGCGTGACGCTGACCATAGGTGCTTGGGATTCCCCAATGCGGTTGCGGGCATGGCAGGCCATACATTTGTTCACTTTGAGATCGAGCTGATAACCGTCGATCTTGTGCGGGATCACAGGCGGCTGCATGGGGTAGCTGCGCACTTCCTTCACATCGGTATTACGCACGTTTTGCATCGCCGGCGGCGTCGGTTCCACATCAATTGGCGCTTGTCGCAGGGTCGCTATTTTTTCGTCGGGAATACTGGCGGCAGATACGCTCGTCATCATCAATGAACCGAATGCCAGTAAACCGATCGCTGAGACTAATTGTAGAGTTTTCATCGTGTTCTCCTAAACCTTGACGATCTTCACCGCACATTTTTTAAAGTCAGTTTGTTTTGACAATGGATCTGTCGCATCCAAGGTGACTTTATTAATGAGCTGGCTAGCATCGAACCAAGGCACAAACACTAAGCCCACAGGCGGTTTGTTACGGCCACGGGTTTCAACTCGGGTCTTAATTTCACCACGACGTGACACCACACGAATTTCATCGCCACGGCGCAGACCGCGCTTCTTGGCATCTTCTGGATGCATAAAACACACAGCATCAGGGAAAGCACGATAAAGCTCAGGCACACGTTGGGTCATAGAACCCGAATGCCAATGTTCCAGTACTCGGCCCGTCGATAACCAAATATCGTATTCTTCGTCTGGCGACTCAGCGGCGGGTTCATAGGGCAGCGCAAAGATCACCGCACGGCCATCTGGTTTACCGTAAAACTCAAAACCCTTACCTGCTTTAACATAAGGATCGCTACCCTCACGGAAACGCCACTTGGTTTCCTTGCCATCCACCACAGGCCAACGCAGACCATGGGCCTCGTGATAGGCATCAAACGGTGCTAAGTCGTGGCCATGACCGCGTCCAAAGGAGGCGTATTCTTCAAACAGGCCTTTTTGCACATAGAAACCAAAATGTTTCGCTTCATCGTTCAGATACTTAGGATCCGCATCCGTCAATGGGAACTTGTCAACATTGCCGTTTTGGTACAGAACTTCGAATAGGGTTTTGCCCTTAAACTCTGGATTAGCGGCTAAAACATCTTTTGGCCACACTTCATCTGTGGTGAAACGTTTCGCAAACTCCATCAGCTGCCACAGATCCGAATGCGACTCGCCCGGCGCTTGCACCATTTGATGCCAGAACTGAGTACGGCGCTCGGCATTACCGTAAGCCCCCTCTTTCTCAACCCACATAGCAGTGGGCAAGATCAAATCGGCAGCTTGAGTAGTGACTGTAGGATAAGCATCTGATACCACGATAAAGTTGGCAGGATTACGATAACCCGGTAGCCCTTCTTCGTTAATGTTCGGCCCCGCCTGCATATTGTTGTTCACTTGCACCCAATAGCAGTTCAAGTCACCGTCTTTCAGGCGGCGATTTTGCTCGACAGCGTGATAACCGGGTTTGGGCGGAATGATACCGCTTGGAATTTTCCACGTTTCTTCGGCACGTTTTCTGTGCTCGGGATTGGTCACCACCATGTCGGCGGGTAGACGATGGGAGAAAGTCCCCACTTCACGAGCCGTACCGCAGGCCGATGGCTGACCGGTCAACGAAAATGGGCTGTTACCTGGGGTTGAAATCTTACCCGTTAATAAATGGATGTTGTAAATCAGGTTATTACACCAGACTCCACGGGTATGTTGGTTAAATCCCATGGTCCAGAACGACGTCACTTTGACATTGGGATCGGCATATAGCTTAGCCAATTCGATCAGTTTATCTTCTGGTACCCCAGACAGTTTACTGACTTTCTCGACTGTATATTCGGCGACAAAGGCTTTGAAGGCTTCAAAATCGATTGGCGTTGAATCTCCCGCCGTTTTCGCATTTTTAGCTTTTTGCTCTAGGGGATGAGTCGGACGTAAACCGTAGCCGATATCAGTCGTGCCTTGGCGGAAATTTACGTGTTTCTTCACGAAATCCCAGTTCACTTTATCGTTTTGAATAATATAGTTAGCAATAAAGTTCAACATAGCCAAATCGGTTTGCGGGGTGAACACTATCGGTAAATCTGCCAGATCGAAGGAGCGATGCTGGAAAGTCGATAACACGGCCACTTTGACATGAGGTTCACTCAAGCGTCTGTCGGTCACGCGGCTCCACAGGATCGGGTGCATTTCGGCCATGTTCGAGCCCCAAAGCACAAATGCATCGGCGGCTTCCATATCGTCATAGCAGCCCATTGGCTCATCGATACCGAAAGTGCGCATAAAACCGACCACGGCCGACGCCATACAATGACGCGCATTAGGATCGATATTGTTAGAGCCAAAGCCCGCCTTCATCAACTTAACGGCGGCGTAACCTTCCCACACAGTCCATTGGCCCGAACCAAACATGCCCACAGCGGTTGGGCCCTTGGCTTTAATGGTCTCTTTCCATTTTTGCGCCATGATATCGAAGGCGCTGTCCCAGCTTATCGGCGAAAACTCGCCGTGCTTGTCGTATTTGCCATCGGTCATTCGCAGCATGGGCGTGGTTAAGCGATCGCTGCCATACATGATTTTCGACAGGAAATAACCCTTGATACAGTTAAGTCCACGGTTCACTTCACTGTTGGCATCGCCGTGGGTTGCCACCACTTTGCCGTCGCGAGTGGCGACAATCACAGAGCAGCCCGTACCACAGAAACGGCATGGCGCCTTGTTCCACTCTAATTTGGTTTGTTCTGAGCTGGTTATCAGGTTACTTGCGCCAGCGGGCAAAGCTAAACCTGCGGCCCCTGCAGCGGCGATCACCGCGTTGGTCTTAATAAAGTCACGTCTGTTCATATTCATTCTTCACCCTCTTCGAGCGTTTCACTCTGGTGGTAAACCATAGTGGCGGATAACACACCCGGAATGGCATTGATCGCTTCTATGCAGTCCATCAAGGCGCGCTGAGTCTCACCTTCGATAACCACGACCAATTTCACTTCGTTGTTGACGGAAAGTTCGGCATTTTCAATGGTCATGATCTCTTGTCTAACATCTGCCATTTTCTGCGGTAAGACCTGCACCACTAAACTGGTGATATGGAGTTCTTTGCTCATCCGACATTCCACTCTTTGTCTAATATTTGATAATAAAGCGATTAACCCGCTCCCGGCGGTCCAGTCAGGATCTGACTAAACCAGATCGCAAAGCCCAAGCCACTGACCAGCAGCACAGACAATAACGGCGCGAGAAACACGGTTAAAAAGATAAAGATTTTCAGTTCTAAGGATTTTTCTTCTGCGGTGCTAGCACTCATGCATCCTCCAAGAGGTGTGTTCCTGCCATTTTTTCGCGCTGGAACAAGCGTCAGCGGCAGGTTTTATGTATATCCGTTGCATCTTTAACTCACTCAAACATCATACCTTTTAGTTGTTAACAAACTGTATACCTCCAAATTGGTAAAGCTGATGATGCTTGATCCAGATCATCAATTTGACGATAGATTTAACTAGCTCATGGTTTGTAAACGATTTATTAGATTGTAATGAGGTGAATTCGGACAAAGAAGTTATTAAGGTGTGGCTAAAACATGGTCAAAGATCAGTTTTTTAGCAAGGTGAATGCTTAAAATTAGCGCTAAATATCTCCAAAGGAGTAAAGCAAACTGATTAGGGCGTGTTGACGTTTCGAGATTAAATGTTGTTTGCTCAGGCAAGTTAGTGATCGCAAAACGAGAATGACTAAAACCACAAAATAAAAACGCCGCTAAGTAAGCTTAGCGGCGTCATGAGATAACCAAGAATAACAACTATTGAGTCGTAAATAATGAATTCACTGACATCATAATTTTATACTTGCTGGATATGATTCAAAATGCGTTTTTCAGATATCGGATAAGCCGTGCCTAACACCTGCGCAAAACAGGAAACACGATACTCTTCAATCATCCAGCGTGCCTCGATTAACGCGGGCGGTGTCGGCTGCGATCGTGGCACTTTAGCCAGTTGCGCAGTCAATGCTTCCTGTACCTTGTTAATGCTCTGCATATGCAAACGGTCACGAGTCGGATCGACAGGCAACTTCTCGACACGGATTTCAATTGCCTTTAAGTAACGCGCCACATCGGCTAACCGATCCCAACCACAGGATTCGACAAACCCTTTAAACACTAATTTGTCTAATTGGCTTTGAATATCACTCATAGCAAAAGCGATATCTAAGCTAATTTTGCCCTTGAGACGCTTTTTAATGCTCTGGTATAAGGTCAAAATCTGCTCAACCTTCAAGGCGATTTGCTCGGCTGTCGGGTTGAGTTCTTGGCGAACCCAATCCTTTGCCTGCTCAAATTGGGTTTGATTACGCACATCGAGGGCTTTTTCATCCAACAACTGCTGCACAGCGGCGGCAATAATGTCATCAATCAAGATTTGCACTTGACCAAAGGGATTGAAATACATCGCCAATTTCGCCTTATTTGGCAAAGCTTGCTGCAAATGTTTTACCGGTGATGGAATGTTTAACAGCAATAAGCGCCTTAGACCTTGGCGATGGGCATCTAAGGCTTCAAACTCATCATCAAATAATTTGATCGCAACGCTGTCTTTTTTATCGATCAGCGCCGGAAACGCCCGCACTTGGTAATTGCCTTTTTGCTGTTGATATTGCTGCGGCAAATCGCCGAAGGACCACTCGGTTAACGCTTCTTGCTCTATACCTTTATCCGCCACCTGACGAATAGCCTTCGCCACCACGCCCTGCAACTCGGCTTTTAAGGTATCGAGCACCCGACCTTCGGCCACTAAGTTGTTTTTATCGTCTTCGATTTTAAAGTTCATCTGCAAATGCGCAGGGATCTGCGTTAAATCAAAATCTTCCGGCGTTATGCGCGTGCCACTCATGCGCAGCAATTGCTTGCACATAGCCTCAAGCAAACTGGCACTAAAAGGCACCATGGCCTGCACACAAGCACGGGCATAGTCAGGCGCGGGCACAAAGTTACGTCGTAAACTCTTAGGCAAAGATTTGATCAGCGCGATGCACTTTTCTTCCCTCAGCCCAGCCACTAACCAATCAAAATCGCTATCGTCGATTTGATTGAGCAGCGCCACCGGAATGTGCACCGACACGCCGTCATCCGCCGCAGCGGGTTCAAAGTGATAACTCAGCTGCAGGCGCAAATTGCCCTTGTGCCACGTATCGGGGAAATCCAAGGTCGAAATATGGTCAGCATTGCGCTGCATTAACAACGCTTTGCTGAAATCCAATAAATCCGGTTGCTCGCGCTTGGCTTTTTTCCACCAGCCAAAAAACAGCTGGGCGTTGTAAATCCCTTCCGGGACCCGCGGCTCGTAAAAATCCACCAACACTTGCTCGTCCACCAAAATATCGCGGCGGCGGGATTTATGCTCGAGGGATTCAATGTCTTCGAGCAACTTTTGGTTAGCGACAAAAAACGCTTCTTGGGTCTGTAACTGCCCTTCTGCCAAGGCGCTGCGGATAAAAATCTCACGCGCTTCAACGGGATCGATGGGGCCGTATTGCACCTTGCGACGGTGTACAACCGTCAAGCCGTAGAGCACTTGATTCTCAAGGGCGATAACGCTGCCAGGTTTTGCCTCAAAATGGGGCTCTACATAGCTTTTCTTGATCAAATGCGCCGCCAAGGGCTCTAGCCATTCGGGTTCGATTTTGGCACAGCAGCGAGCAAATAGACGCGATGTTTCGGTAAGCTCAGCCGCCATAATCCACTTAGGGCCTTTTTTGGCGAGCGGCGAACCGGGAAACACAAAAAACTTACGATTACGCGCACCTAAGTACTCGTTATTGTTATCTTTAAAACCAACATGGCTCAACAATCCCGACAACAACGCACGGTGCAAGCTGTCGTAATTGGCGGGTGTATCGTTTAAACGCCACTTTAAATCGTGCACGGCTTGTTTAAGCTGAGTGTATAAGTCCTGCCACTCGCGCACGCGCAAATAGGCTAAATATTCATCGCGGCACTTTTTACGGAACTGGCTAGCAGATAACTCTTTTTGCTGATCTTTTAAGTGCTGCCACAGATTTATCCAGCTAACAAAATCAGAACTGGGATCGGCAAAACGGCGATGGGCTTCATCACTGGCTTGCTTCTTCTCCATCGGGCGTTCGCGGGGATCTTGAATCGATAAGCCCGCGGCAATCACCAGCACTTCGTTCAAACAACCTAACTGCTGACTCTCGACCACCATACGTGCCAAACGCGGATCCACAGGAATTTGCGCCAAATTACGCCCAAGTGGCGTCAATACTAGCTTGCCGTGTTTGCTCTCAACCGCTTGTAATTCTTCGAGCAGCAAGAAACCATCGCGGATATGGCGTGGATCGGGTGGCTCGATAAACGGGAAGCCAGCAATATCACCCAAACCGATGGCCAGCATCTGTAAAATGACCGAGGCCAAGTTAGTGCGCAAAATTTCAGGATCGGTAAACGCCGGACGATTATTAAAATCCGCCTCATCGTACAAACGAATACAAATACCCGGTCCCACACGACCACAACGGCCTTGGCGCTGATTAGCGCTCGCCTGCGAGATAGGTTCAATTGGTAAGCGTTGCACCTTAGTGCGATAGCTATAGCGGCTGATACGCGCTGTACCTGGGTCGATAACGTAGCGAATGCCCGGCACAGTCAGCGAAGTTTCCGCTACGTTCGTCGCTAGTACAATCCGCCGACCTCTGTGACTACTGAAGACTTTGGACTGCTCGCCATAGGACAAACGCGCGTACAGCGGCAAAATTTCGGTATCGCGGTAATTACGTCGGCTCAATTGCTCGGCTGTATCGCGAATTTCTCGCTCGCCGTTCATAAAGATCAGAATATCGCCCAGCCCTTCGGCCACCAGCTCATCGACGGCGGCAAAAATGCCTTCGATTTGATCTAAATCGGCATCGCTATCTTGCACCAATGGACGATAACGGGTTTCGACCGGAAAGGTACGACCCGACACTTCGATAATAGGCGCATTGTTGAAATGCTTAGAAAAACGCTCAACGTCTATGGTCGCCGACGTAATAATAACTTTGAGATCGGGGCGTCTTTTAAGAATTTGTTTAAGATAGCCCAGAATAAAATCAATGTTGAGGCTGCGCTCGTGGGCCTCATCTATGATGATGGTATCGTATTGATCGAGATTGCGATCGGACGTCAATTCCGCCAGTAAAATACCGTCGGTCATCAACTTAATATAAGAGTCACTCTTAAGTGCATCGGCAAACCGCACTTTAAAGCCGACCACTTCACCGAGCGGACTTTGTAATTCTTCAGCAACTCGGCTCGCCACGCTGCGGGCAGCTAAGCGTCTTGGCTGGGTGTGGCCAATCATTCCACGGCAACCTAAGCCGAGTTCTAAACAAATTTTGGGGAGCTGCGTGGTTTTACCCGAGCCCGTTTCACCGGCAATGATCACCACTTGATTGCCCGCAATCGCGCGTGCAATGTCATCGCGCATCAAGGAAACGGGCAGGTTTTCAGGATAGTGGATTTTAGGGCGAGCGTTACGGCGCTGCTCAACCTTCTCAAACGCCGCCTGCGCTTGCTCACTCAGCTGGGCTAAGACTTGGGTCTTTTTATCTGAGTCGGCTTCTTTATTGAGCTTAAATAAACGACGACGGATCCTAGACGCATCAGCCTGATAACAAAGATTAAGAAAGGCGTTCGATAGCGGATGTTTGTCTGAGTTCAAATCCAAATTCCATTGCTAGCATCAAAAACGGCGATCCTAGCAAGGAAAGTGGCGCAATGGTATTGCTAATTACTCTGCACTCAGGATAAAGGCTGTCAGATTATGTCCACAGCAGCTCAGATTAAACCGGTGACAGATAGCATTGTTGCATATAGATATTCATTGCTTTGAGCACATTAGTACGATTTATCGTGCCTATCACTTTACCGTGTTCAACCACAGGATAAACCTTAGGTTTAGGCCCGAGCATTTGTTCAGCGAGTTGCAAAATACTGTCATCAGGCCCGACAAACAGCACTTCAGTGCGCATACAATCCTTCACCACTGAGGTCATATCGCAGTGATAGCTACTCTTGATCATCACAGCCAGACAATCCTGCTGGGATAAAAAGCCCACCAAATCGCCCGCATCATCAACCACTGCAGCACCCATTTTATTATTATCTAACAGCTTTTCGACCGCGGTCGCCAGCGACATATTCGCGCGCAGTAACACGGGCTGACGATCCATATGGTCACGAATCTTAATTAAGTCCATAGTCTTCCCCTCGAATTAACTCTACGTTTGAAGTCTAGTCAAAATATCGGCAAGGATGTGCGATTTATATCGATTGCGCTTATCGAGTATGTAAACCGAATGTCAAAAAGTGCTGACAGAATAGAAAGAAACAACAAACGGATACACAGCACGACGAAATAATAAATGTCTCGTTAAGTGTTAGACGAAGCTGCTGACTCGGCAAACTTGGCGGCGTCTTGTACGGCTTGTAAGTCCTCTTCGATATCAAGCACCTTTTGTGAACGCTTAAGTGCCAGCCGCCCGTGGTGCTCGGCCGCCGCGCGTATTTCCCCGTCACCACTGGATGCTAACGATTCAAGCGCTTTTTGTAGCCGTACTGCGACTTCCACCACTCCCGCGCCGTCTCTGGCTATCGCGGTAAACGCATCATCAAACATGTCCTGCACACAAACGTGCGGGACTTCAATGCGATCGCACTCTGGCGCGGGTTTGTCATCATCTGCCGCAGGTTCACCCCATAGTGTAAACAGCCGTACCAGTGTGCCTATGATGCAAATGGCCGTACCTGGGTCATTGACCGCGGGTGATAAGGCGCGGCCAGCGATTTCCGACAGTACCACCAAACCAAATCGCGGATCGTCGTCAAAAAGACGGGTATCACCAATCTGGAATGACTCGGCAACACAGGTGCAATCAATCTCAGTCTGCTCCGCACCATCGGCGCTAATGTATGCCAATGGTCGATTGGGCGCAGTGAACGTGCCCGGCAAGGCTGCAATCACGACTCGCACCTCGTTTTTCTCTGCCCAGCGCTGCATCGCAGCAATATCAATGTACTGAACATAACCGACGTTAGCCGCGTACACGGCTCGTCCACGCGCTTGGGGACGCACAGAAACGCCGCCAAGATGTGGGATATTGCGTCGCCGTGTCAGGGCATCGGCCGCCGCCTTTTCAACTTTCTCAATTGTGGTTGCCATGCGGCCAAGACGGGCAATGCGATCAACCCAACGTACAAAGGTAAAGATCACCATGCCAAAAATAAACGTGGTCAGCAGGAAGAGGATAAACAGACCTGCCGTTTGAAAGTAATCATTTTTAACCGCAGTGAGTGCCACAATACTGAAGATAAATGCCCCAACAAAGGTCGATAGCGCATTTTGAGAGGCATCATCGGCGACAACTAAAATAAATGAACGTGGTGTTGCCGTGTTCGCCGCCGAAGCATAGGCCGAGACCATAGAACCCACGGAAAAAGTGGCGATAACCAGCATGCTGGAAGCCATAACGGATAACAGCGCCTCGATGGAGGCCGATGACACCTTAGGTGCAATCTCGACAAGCTCAGTGCCATCAGCCAATTTTGCGACAAAGGCGACTGCAATCGATAATAGGCAAACAAGCAGTGGTTTAACCCAAAGTCGATGGCGAAACCGATTGAGGAAAACCCTGACGCGGTCGGTTAACACGGTAGAAATCATGTAAATATCCTTTACGCTGAGTGCAATCTCATGCAGACGCGATGAGTTCGCTGGACACAAACGACAGCTTTGACGGTGAGTTAAGTGCGGCTTTGTGTGTGACTATTGTACCCCTAATGAAATCAAACAACGGGCGACACCCCACATACCATTAACTATTCGTAATAGCCCAAACTTATCAGCTTCTTATTCACTCTTAAAGCAAAAATCCGCTAGCAAAAAGCGAGTGCCACTTTCGCAGCACTCGCTTTTTAAGGTTTATAAGTGATGTTTCTATGTGATATTTCTAAACAATCTTGTAAGCAATGTCCGTCTCGAACCAACTGCTTTTACAATTCAAGTTATTGGTCTTGCCAGATCAGCACTTGGGCGGGTTCACCATTGCTACGGGTAGCGCGGTACATGCCTTCGGTATTAAATGGCGTGGCGATATTACCGCGCTGATCGACGGCAATCACGCCGCCCGAACCACCTGCGGTGATAAGGCGTTGATTGATCACTTCATCGGCGGCTTGAATAATGGATTTCTGCTGGTATTTCACCTTGGCACAAATATCCCCCGCCACTTGGTAACGAATAAAGAATTCACCATGTCCGGTTGCCGATACGGCGCACACCCCGTTTTCAGCATAAGTACCGGCACCTATCACAGGAGAGTCACCAATGCGGCCAAAGCGTTTTGCTGTCATGCCGCCAGTTGAGGTACCAGCAGCTAAGTTGCCATTTTTGTCTAAGGCGACGGCGCCTACGGTACCAAATTTGTAATCGAGATCTTTCATCTCAACACCCGCGACTTGCTCTGATTTAGCCGCAGCTTGCAGTTTTTGCCTAGCATCGAGTAATTGTTGATAACGCTCGTCAGTATCAAAATGACTGTTTGGCACTAAGCTAAAGCCTTGAGTCAGTGCAAATTCTTCTGCACCTGCGCCCGAGAGCATTACATGTTCAGACTTATTCATCACAGCTAAAGCGAGATCAATGGGATTGGCGATATGGCGCACTCCAGCAATTGCGCCAGCATTCATGGTTTTGCCATCCATAATAGACGCATCTAACTCATGCCCACCGTCGTAGGTGTACACCGCGCCTATACCAGCATTGAACAGTGGGCTATTTTCGAGAATGTTAATAGCTGTTTGCACCGCAACTAAACTGTCACCGCCCTCTTCTAACACTTTTGAGCCTTTATCAACGGCTTCCTTTAACTTATCTTTGTAGGCTTGGCGTTGCTCAGGGGTGAGATTAGCCTTAGAAATCGTGCCAGCGCCGCCGTGGATCGCAATGGCGAACGGTTTGTCATTGGCAAAGGTGTTGTGTGACATAAAAAGTAAACCCGAGATAATTAAACTAAAGGTGGCTAATTTTGTTTTCATTCTTTACATCCCCTTAAAAAGTAGCGTCCTTTGTACCCATTTCATCGTGTAATTTCAATCATCTCCTTGCCTGTTGGTTTTATTCTGGCGACAATGATGCCACATCACAGGGACTATAAAGTGCAGCCATTTTTGCAAATCACCTCACATTACTTTCGTTTTTGCTTATTTCTGAGTCTGATTTCAGTCACATCCGTCGCTGCGGCGGCAGATGAATTTATTAAATTATCTGTCACAGGCGTGAATGAAGCTCTGCAACGTAACATAGTTGCGCACTTAGGCACCTTACCCGAATCCGAGGTGCAGCGCCGTGCCTTTCTGTTTAATGTCGATGACAATGTCAGCACAGCCTTAGAATCCATGGGTTACTATCATGGCGAAGTGGAAGAAAAACTGACGGAACATGACAAGGGACCGTGGGAACTAAAACTGGTGATCACTGCCGGCGAGCCAACCATAGTACAGTGGGTCGATATTAACTTCAGTGGCGAAATGCTCGATGATCGCGCCTTCGATCAATGGTTGGCAAAGGTCAACCTTAAGCCTGGCGATGTGCTAAACCACGGTGTGTATAGCGACATAAAATCGCAACTGGTCACCTTAGCTCTGGCCCGAGGTTACTTCGATGGCGAATTTACGGAATCACAGATTAAAGTTAACCGCGACATCAATACCGCACAGATAAGTTTGCATTTTGACTCTGGCAAACGTTATAAATTTGGCCAAGTCAGCTTCGAAGGCCATACTTTAGAACCTGAAATTTTAGAAAAACTTATTCCCTTTAAAGAAGGCGCTTCCTACTCGACTCGCCGTGTGGGCGCGCTGAATCGCCAGTTATTAGATACGGGCTATTTCGCCAATATTAAAGTGATCCCGCAAATCGACGGTGTCGAAGAGAGCCATATTCCTGTGCTGGTGGAATTAACACCTAAGGCAAGCCACGCCATTGAGCTCGGTTTTGGTGGTGATATTGGCAAGACAGATCAAGCTTTCGACCCAAGAGTGCGCGTGACTTGGCGGACGCCACAAATCAATAAATACGGTCACTCACAGGAAACCAGCCTTGAATGGTCACCGGATAGACCAAAGTTATTAACCACTTATACTATCCCCTTGACGCATCCCTTAGATGATCAATTAAAAATCCGCGTCGGTTTGCTACGGGACAAATACGGTGTGACCCAAGTGTATGACGCCGAGAATCGCGATTTTAGTAACACAGGTCAGCTTGAATCGACTAAATATCTTCTTGGGCTATTACGCCAACAAAGACTCGAAAACCAATGGCTAATGAGTTATTCGCTTGAGGCTATTCGCGAAGAATATACCCAGTCTGATGTCGATTATATGCCGTCGTTTTATCTGGCGGGGATTAACTTTTCGCGGACAACGCGCGGGGATAATTCACTCGATCCTAAGTCCGGTTTTAGGCAGATTTACAGCCTAGATTATGCCGATCCCTATTTGGGCTCAGAAACCCGTTTGGCGCGCCTACAGGCAAAATTTAAATGGATTGATACCTTCTTCGACAACCACAGAATTGTCGCGCGTATCGATTTAGCCGCCAACTTAGCCAACGAAAATGATCTGGCCTCTATTCCGCCTTCGCTGCGCTATTTTGCCGGTGGTGATCAAAGTGTACGTGGTTATGGTTATCAAGAATTGGGTCCCTATTTAGATTATGTCGCAGATGATGGCAAAACCAATCGCGAGGTCATAGGTGGCCGCTATTTAATGGTCGGCAGTTTAGAATATCAATATTATGTAACCCCCACTTGGCGGGTCGGTACCTTTATCGATGCGGGTAACGCCTTCGATAATAATCAATTTGAACCTGTTGTCTCTGTCGGTGGCGGTATCCATTGGATCTCCCCCATCGGCCCAATCAAACTGGATTTAGGGGTTGGATTGAAAGAAACCGATACCATTGAAAGATCATGGCGTATTCACCTGACCATGGGGACTGATCTATGAGCCAGCCCCCAGAGCATAATAAGCCAACAGAGCAAGACGTAATAGACAGCCCTATCACCGAAGTCACTGAAGCCATTGCGACCTCTGTCAGCCAATCTGTGTCATTCATCCAAAAACTGTGGCGGCAGTTCAAACTCTGGACTCGGATTATCATCTATGTGCCATTAGGGCTTTTAGTGTTAATCGCACTATTACTCGGCACTGAGTTTGGCTCGCGCATAACCGTAGGCTTAGCCGATCAATTTGTGCCCGATCTTGATCTCACTTACACCTCAGGTTCCATTAATAAAGACTTAGCCCTGTCCCATGCGTCTTGGTCTATGGCGGGCATTAAGGTGCAACTTGAAGATCTGCATTTACTCTGGCAACCCGCTTGCTTACTACAAAAGCGTTTGTGCGTGAACGGCTTATCTGCAGCCAAAGTCGATGTGACTATTGATACCTTAGCCCTGTCTGCCGACACAAACGAAACCCCGATAGTGCCGCTCAATGAAGAGCCCAACGAGCTGCAATTACCCTTTGATATTGAGTTAGACTCCGCGGAGCTCAAGGCTGTGAATATCCAAGTGGATGAGATGCAATTTACGGCCAATCGCCTTAACGCAGAGGCAAAGTGGCTTGCCGAAGGCTTGTCGGTTAAGCAGCTTTCCAGCGAAGGATTGTTCGTGCTGATCCCCACATCAACCGATGCCGCACACACGAACCAAGCAGCGACAACGACGGCTTCTAACGCCGACATAGCCGAGAGTACGACACCCAACGCAGCGGCCAGCACAGCCAGCACAACAGCCAATGCAACGCCTGATCCATCGGCCAACTCGCCGGCAAAAGACAAGCCAGCAAAAGACAGTAGTGCTGAATGGGCTCTAGCGCACTTACCACAAGTGTTTATGCCTTTTCCTGTGACGGTCAATGCCCTCACGCTTGATAACACCACGCTGCAAATCGGCGATCGTAAAGATGTCTTTAGCCATGCCGAGCTGCAAGGTCGTTTCCGCGAATATCAATTGACCTTAGATCATCTCGCCATCAGCCATACAGATGGCAGCGCGGATATCACAGGCAGTTTAACGCTCGATAAAGATTATCCACTCGATTTAGAAGCCAACCTCACCCTTAACCAATTAGCCGAATTACCTGAGCTGACTCACCAAGTATTAGATGTAAAGCTGAGCCAAAGCTTAGGGCAACTACAAGTCAACGCTGTCGCCAAGGGCGATGCCGACTTCACGCTAGATGGGCAGATAACGCTTCGCGATCCTAACCTGCCCTACAAGGTAAAACTTGAACAGACACGGCTGCAGTGGCCGCTAAAAAGCCCTGAATACTCAGTCAGCGATGTGGCACTGGAAAGTCAAGGCGATCTCAATCGTCAAGAGGCGAGCCTTAAAGGTGAACTGACGACGCCGTTCCATAAAGTACTCACCATAGACACTAGCCTTCAGCATCAAGATGCGAAGTTAACCATTAATAATCTTGATGCAACGGGCGCGATTGGTCAGGTCAAGCTCACGGGCGAACTCGATTATCAAAAAGCCATTCGCTGGAACGCCAATCTCTGGCTCAATGACGTCAAACTGCAGGAAGTACAACTGCCACAAACGGATACGGCACAAGCTGCAACCGGTCTACCGGACAGTTTGATTTCAGGAAAATTACGCACTCAAGGCTCATTTGCTGATCCTCGCTGGCAAGTCTCCCTGAACGACACTGAGCTCACGGGCACCCTGCAAGGTTATCCCTTCGATATCACAGGGGATATCAGTGTGAATGATTCCCTGTATGTCAGTTCTAAGGGGCTGAACGCCAAAGTACTGGGCTCTACTCTGGCACTCAAAGGCGAAGCCAACGCCAACTGGGATCTACAGGGTGAGCTGCAAGTGCCCGACTTCGGTCTTTGGTTGCCTAAGGCCAGCGGCCAATTGCAGGCGCAAATTAATGTCACAGGGGATGAAAAACACCCTCAAGTTGAACTCACCGCCCAACTCGCTGAACTGTTTTATCAAAACATTAAACTGCGAGAATCCAACTTAAAAGCCTATTACAAGCCGCTAGATCAACATGAATTTGCTATCTCGCTGAAATCAAAAGCCTTACAGATTGCGGATCAGAATTTAGATACAGTGACGCTTGGGGCGAAAGGCACGATTGACGCTCAAAAGCTGACCCTGAATGCCACGGGCGATCTTGGCCTAGATACCACAGTGAGTAGCCAATACGATGTGAAAAAATCGCGACTACGGCTCGATGTCGAACGTTTAAATCTCAATACCCCCGTTGGCCTATGGCAGCTCGATAACGCCATTAATCTCGCTTGGGATCAAAACAAGAATCAGGGCAGCATCACGCCGTTTTGCCTCATGAACCCGAACAGCCGCATCTGCCTAAACAGCGAGACGACAATCGGCAAAAAAGGCAGCGCGCAGGTGAGCTACTCAGGAAATCCGGGGCAATTACTCGTGCCGATATTGCCAACGAATATGCGCTGGGATGGCCCCGCCTCGCTGTTAGCTAATTTTGCTTGGGCTGCGGGTCGTAAACCCACAGCCGATGTGGACTTTGATTTTGCCCCTGGCAGTATCATGCTCAAGCGGGATAAGAATCGTGAAGTCACCATTAATTACCAACATCTGTCATTGCTGGCGACCTTAGATGCTAAACGGCTTGCAACGGTATTAAATTTTGAATCTGAAGGCGTGGCCAGTTGGCAGAGTGAGATCAACGTTAATGTCACCCCAGATCGTGCGCTCTCAGGTTTTGCCAATATCAAGCAAATCAACTTACAACCACTGGGAGAATTTTTCCCGCAACTCAATACAGTACAAGGCTTGCTGACCAGTCAGCTTAACTTTGCGGGCAGTCTAGAGGCGCCAGAAGTGTCGGGAAGCATGGCCTTAACGGAGGGCTCCTTAGCCCTGACGGCAAACCCGACGCTAATCGACAAAATTGATATGTCAATGTCGTTCGCGGGTCAACAAGCCGAGCTCAAGGGTCGCTGGATGATGGGCAATGGCTTGGGTCGAGTGACTGGCCAGCTGCAATGGCCACAAGGTCAATTTAGCGGTGAATTAGCCCTTGAAGGTGACAAACTTGCCGTGATCCAACCGCCACTGGCTATCCTTGATGTTTCACCCGACATCAATTTAACCTTCAACAGTAAACAATTAACGGTGAAGGGCAAAATAGCCGTTCCTTCTGGCAACATTAAAATTGTGCCATTAGCGGAAGGTGGTATCGCCACATCTGATGACGTGGTATTTGACGACTCCATTGCCGCCACGCAACCTAAAACCAGCCCCTATGCAATCGTGGCCGATCTGAATATCAGTGTGGGCAACGAACTCAGGATTGATGGCATGGGCCTCACAGGTAGGCTCCAAGGAACCTTAAAACTGCAACAGCAAGCGTTCCGTCCGCCTTTGCTCTTCGGTAATATTAGAGTTAATCAGGGTAGTTACCGGTTTATGGGTCAAACCCTGAGGATCCGTACTGGTGAAGTGCAGTTTGTGGGGCCAACGTCAGTGCCTAACCTGAATATTGAGGCAATACGCGAGATTAAGAGTGAAGACTTAGTCGCGGGTGTGCGCGTCACTGGCACTCCCGCCCGTCCTGTGGTGACCCTGTTCTCTAATCCTGCCAAAGAGCAGGCTGAGATCTTGTCTTACATTATTAAAGGCAGTGGTTTTAACAGTGCCAACAATGAGCAAAATAACTCATTGATGATGGGCGCAGCCTTAGGTTTAAGCTCGCAGGTGGGCGGCGGCGCCATTAACAACATAGGGAATACCGCGACCGGATTGATTGAAGAGTTTGGTTTCTCTAACGTACAACTCGACACCAACGATGAGGGCCGTGTGGCGATCAGTGGCTTTATCGGCGAGAACTTGATGGTGAAATACGGGGTGGGCGTGTTTAACCCTGGCTATGAGATGACGGTCAGATATTACCTGCTCTCGCAGCTTTATCTTGAAACCGTATCGGGCACTTTAGGCCAATCCCTTGATATCTATTACAACTTCAATATCAAGTAGCAAAGTCAGACTCAAATTCAGGTGGAGTGTCGATACACTCTGCCTGTCTATGATAAGTATTACGCCACAGTAAAGAATCCGCCTTCTTAGAAGGCGGCTTTGACTTGCCCCTGGAAGGGGCTATTCCAAGAACCTACATCATCTGCAACGACAATTGAGCCTCATGTTCCTGATCTTGTTTATCTTGATGGCGC
>NZ_JALBYT010000035.1:0-53289 GCF_022690845.1 Shewanella sp. N2AIL
CTCAGTAGCAACAAGGTATGATAAATTAGCCCGGAATTATGCAAGTACACTGGCCTTGGCTTGCTGCCTTATATGGCTGCCAATGTGGGTTGGCTAAATTATGAACAGCAAAGATCAACAGGCCCTAGTTAAACCAATAACAGGAAAACTAATAATTGTTAGTATTACCCTTAAACTTGGATCTGCAAAAAACAAAGACCAAGCTGTAGACTCACCATTTTCGGATTGTTCAAGTTTTAATGCCGTGTACTGAATATAAATTGGCAAACTAAAAACAATAAGTACTAGAGCTAAAGAGAAGTACAGTTGATACATATGCTAGATATCCTTTTCAAGCTAACGTCTTAGTATTTATGCGTTGCGCTGTTTGCAGGGCATAAATCACTTCTTGGCTCAATCTCAAATATGGCCGCTGCCACATCCATGTCAATTGGTATAAATGATACTATAAGAATTTGTTTTTTTTAAATCTGGCCATCCATTTTAGATCAACAACATAATGCACTTTTGGTTTGTCTACAACTTGTACGAGCTAAAATTGCTTAAATGAGAGTCATCAAAAGTTGAAGAGCTGAAGCTGAGGCATAAAAATGAGCTAATTCATTAAAAAATGGTGTATTTAAGACATGCTAACCCACCCAATAAAACAAATGGGCAGTGATTGGTTTGGTTAAGCAGTATTACAGTTAGTTGCTGTGAAAGTGCTGACAGCTTGCCGCAAAGTGCCGTCGTCGCTTTTCTAGATGTTCACAGTAATCAGTGAGTTCTTGCAGCGTACCCACCGGACCATGAAATAGCTTGCCAAATTCAGTGGACAGCTTGAGCCAATTCTCATGGTGGATATTTAATCTTGTCAGTAACTTAGCGCTATTTGCACTTATTGTCCCACGTTTATCATTGCGGATGATTCGGCCTGTATCATCCACTAATTCGAGATAATCCGTTAAGGAAAACGCAATGCCATTGGGCTGGTTCACGCGCTCATTACCGATAAAAGGTAGTAAATTTTTAGGTTGTTCACCTTTTAATGCGGCCCGAATGCGCAGCTGAATACTGGTATGGTCGGATTGTTCTAGCGTATCAGCCAGTTGCGCTCTGATGGGATTTAAATCAACGTAAGACATGCAGGCTAAAACGGCAGCTTCATCAAGTAAGGCTTGGGATTTAAAGCGTCCTTCCCAAAAACGACCAGTACAGTTATCTTCTTGATTTGCTTGTCTTGCTATCGTTTCATTAAGGCAGCGCATAAACCATGAAATATCGCATAATCGACTGCGATAAATGGCGATTGAATGCCTTAATCTGTTGACCTCATGCGCCTCAACAAGCTCTCCTTGCGCAAATTTTTGCGTTAACTCATCGCCTTTAAACAGCTTATGCCATTGCTCAAGTACTTCGCGGTCAGTCCAACAATTTGCACTGTCGATATCGACCCGCAGCACCACATGCAGATGATTCGACATTACCGCAAAGGCTGCCACATCAATGGCAAAAACGGCTTCAAGTTCAAACAGTAGTGACTCAACCCAACCACGGCGATGGTCATAGTTTTTTCCAGAATAGGCATCATCGCCACACAAAAACGCACGCCGAACAACGCGGCTACAGCAATGGTAATATGGAGTGTCTTCAACACTTATCTGAGTTCTGCGAGGGCGCGGCATACAAACCTCCTTGTTTAATGCTTAACCCAAGCATAGTCGGAGGTTAACAACTGCGCCATTAAGGCTGGGTGTCCAGTTAACCGTTCGTAATCTGTTGATTTACAAGATATACGCAACACATTTTTGGACAGAAACGAGCTAGGTTTCCAAATCTAATTCGTAAGTTTAGGATTAAAATTTCTATGGATTAACGCCGCCAGCAACTGCCGGAGTGAATTGGCTGCTTTTTTGCGTTTTTTGCAAAAAAGAAGACAGTTTACGGAGGTCAGATTGGCTGGCCTTGTGTACGCCCAGCATGGGCATGAACTAATGAGGTGAAAGTCCTCTGTAGGAAGGTCACCGTTCAATAACATGCTGTTATTAAACGTTAACTACTAGCGAATGGCAAGGGCTTATCCGCGAGGATTGGTCTGAAGGAAGCCGCTAGCAAATTTGCGAGCTGATGAACAAGAACATCATATGAGGCGTAGGCTAGAGGTGAGTTGGCACAAGACGACGAAACCACGTGATCTAATGGCCACCGTAAATGATGCAGCAGTGCAAAGAAAGTTCATGTTCTTATCTGGGGAGATCTGCTTAACACGCGATCGGTCAATAACCAGTAAGGCTCTGGTCTATTAAGTGCCTTGGCTTTTCAATCTCATCGACTGAAAAGAGCGAACCAGATGAAAACCGATAGCGCATGACGGGGTAACTCGGTATGTGATTAAGCAGAAGTCAGCAGACGGCATAGTAGCCCAACGCCCATCGTAATGGTTGGGATATGGTGAAGGCCTGAACATTTAGAAGAAGGAGGAGTCTTGTCAAACTTGTCGATACCCACTACGTCGCCAGACGATTACTATCGGCAGCGTATTGATATGCAACCGGCCTTCAACAGCGATTTATTCCAACAACTACTCGAACCTGAAAATCTACACCGAGCTTGGCGTCAAGTTAAAGCCAATAAAGGCGCGGCTGGCATCGATGGCATGACTATCGAAGCCTTCCCGCTTTGGATGCAACAAGGCGGTTGGCAACGGTGTAAATCTCTACTGGAACGAGGTGAATATAACCCTTCAGCAGTCAGACGCGTAGAGATCGACAAACCCGATGGCGGTAAACGCAAACTGGGTATCCCTAACGTCATTGATCGTGTGATACAGCAAGCTATTGCTCAAATTCTCACGCCGTTGTTTGACCCTTTCTTCTCGGCTAATAGCTTCGGCTTTAGACCGAATAGGAATGCCAAACAAGCGGTCTTGCAAGTCAGAGATATCATCAAACAGAAGCGCAAATTTGCCGTCGATGTTGATCTGTCCAAGTTCTTTGATCGAGTAAATCACGACCTGTTGATGACTCAATTGAGAATCAAGGTACAGGATAAGCGTCTGCTGGCGCTTATTGGTAAATACCTGCGAGCTGGTGTGATGGTCAACGACCAATTTGAAGCAAGCTTCGAAGGCGTGCCTCAAGGCGGCCCACTCTCGCCATTACTCTCTAACATTATGTTGGACAGTCTTGATAAAGAGCTGGAAAGCCGAGGGCACAAATTCGCCCGCTACGCGGACGACTTTATCATTTTGGTAAAGTCTATTCGAGCGGGAGAGCGGGTACTCAAGAGTATTACTCGCTACCTTGCCACTAAGCTAAAATTGGTTGTTAATGAACAGAAAAGCCAAGTGGTAGAGGTAGGTCAAAGCAAGTTCCTCGGTTTTACCTTTAACCGCGGGAAGATCCAGTGGCATGCTAAAACATTACACATTTTTAAACAAAAGATGAAACGCCTGACGAACCGAAATTGGGGCGTTAGCATGGGATATCAATTGTTTAAAGTACGGCAATACATGCAAGGCTGGATCAACTACTTTGGCATAGCCAACGCTTATCAAGGGTGTGTCGATTTAGACCATTGGATCCGTCGTCGAGTGCGTATGTGCTACTGGCGTCAGTGGCGAAAACCGCGGACTAAGGTACAAAACTTACTTAAACGTGGCGTCAGGATCCAAGCTGCCGTTGCTTGTGGGATCACAAGTAAAGGCCCATGGCGGAGCTCGAAAACACCAGGAATACAGCAAGCGCTGAGTAATGAGTATCTTAAGAAAGCAGGATTGTATTCACTGAGAGATGGATGGATCGCGGTTCACTATCCGAACCAGAAAACAGGTTAGGCGTTCTAAATGAACCGCCCTGTGCGGAGCCGCATGCAGGGTGGTGTGGGGGCTGGAGGCTAGATACCTCCGGCTACCCGATTAGCTGGTAATTTCACTGAAAATTTCGACCCACTGTTTCGGATTAGCCGTGATAAAAACAAACGTTGAATCATTTGATAAAGTGATTCGAATTGCCTCAGTTGTGATCGGAATGATTCCACCACCCTTACCCACATCTTGAATCACTGACTTTATTTCATCACGCTTGATATGGTAGGGACCGAGGCCAAGCTGCTCGTTAAATGGGACAAAAACAACCTCTGTATCCGTCAACGACAGCTTACCGTCCGCCTTTGCCACACCTATTTGTACCGTTGCAAATGATGACTTTATCGGTTCTTTAAACATAGACAATCCTTTTTCTGATGAATATTCCACTTACCAGCTAACAGCTTATTGATTAGCAGCAGGATAACCTCCTGCTTTCTTGTAAGTTTCTTCGTCAAAATATCACTTGTAAGTGTTTGTTGTAAATATATTATTTAACAAAAAATACAGGTTAAATATGACAATTTAGCAGATAAAAAAGATGCATAGGTGTTTACGAGGTCTGCATAGCACTTTTATATATATTACAAACTATTGATAATAATGAGTTAATGTTTAACAGTTAGTATTATCGATGCGCCAATCCAACGATTTATGCATCTTTTTCATAGCAATTATCTCAACTTCAACTATAACTGTATATAAACACAGTGCATTGGTAAGGTAACGGTTATGGGGCAATTAACATTTTTGGAGGCTATACGGACAGAGATCAGGGTACGCCATTACAGCTATCAAACAGAAAAATCCTACCTCTATTGGAACCGCTATTTCATTCGACATTGCAATATTCGTCATGGCGCTGATATAACCCCCGCTTTGATTGAACAATTTCTCTGTTTTTTAGCAGTGGAGTGCGAAGTGTCGGCGAGCACCCAGAAACAGGCTCTATGTGCCATTGTATTTGCTTGTCGCCATGTGTTAAAAATTGAGCCCAATGAGTTACAATTTCCCTATGCAAAAGCCCCTAAACGAATACCGCAGGTATTGTCTAACGAAGAGGCAAAACTGATCATCAGCAATTTGTCAGGCTACCACTATTTAATTGGTGCCATCCTATTTGGCTCAGGGCTAAGATTAAAGGAAGCCTTAAAACTTAGGGTAAAAGATATTGATCTAACCACTAAATCTATCTTTGTGTACCGAGGTAAAGGGCAAAAAGATCGAGTTTGTATGCTACCTAACGGATTGATTGATGTTCTAAAGTCACAAATGAAACAGGTAAAAAAGCTCCACGAGGCGGATTTGTCAGATGGCTTTGGACTTGCTTCATTGCCCATCTCTCTCATCAGAAAATACCGCAGTAACGCCTCTAAGTTTCATTGGCAATATCTCTTTCCTGCTAGCCGCCGTTGTATGCACCCAAGTGACAACTATGTGTGCAGACACCATATTCATCCAACGGCTTTTTCACGTGCATTAAGGCAAGCTACCACTAACTGTGGTATAGATAAGCGCGTTACCGCCCATACTTTCCGCCATTCATTTGCAACATCTTTATTACTCAAAGGCCATGACATTCGTACCATCCAAGAGTTATTGGGACACAGTGATGTCAAAACGACCGAGATATATACCCATGTGATTGGTGGCCATCATACTGGGGTCATAAGTCCTCTTGACAGTCTTTAAGGCATACTACAAAACAAGTTACTAGGGCCTTATCTTTTGCTTTCCGCATTAGTAAATATGAGGCAAACACAGAAACACAAAGTTCGAATGAGTAATTGTTCTAAATCATAATGGGGCAAATGCTTTTTAGGGCAGACATAGGTATTGATAACTTACCTAAGATTGTCATTGCTGCACCAGTGACCTTCTAAAACAGGGATGTTTTAGTAGAGCCCTCAAGGATGAGTTTACGGCGAGTCACTGGGGAAGTAATGATAATTAACGCTGCAAAACCCAGTCGTCTTGTTTTGAACACTCGCTTTTTAGCTGAGCCTATAGGGATACTTCTTAATTAGCTAAAAGGATCGCGAGTTAATCAGGGAATAATGACAATGAATACCATCTAACTGTCGAGAGTCTTATCGCAAACAACAGTGAACCAGTATAACGTTAGCTGCAGTTCTGCTCGCAGTGTGCTAGCAGAACTTAAAGATTAGACATTGCTCCAATTCGCTTACCCAGTGCAGGCGGGCAGATATTCTGATAACTCAAGCAGGTTATAATCTGGGTCGCGGATATAGACTGAGTTTATCCGGCCTGTGGCACCGGTTCGTAGCACTGGTCCTTCAATGATTTCAATCTGAAGTGCGTTTAAATGCGCGATCACTTCTTCTATGTTATGGCTGACTACAAAACACAGATCGGCACTGCCGGGCGTGGCTGCTGCGGCCTTAGTTTCAAATTCGGCGCCCGCTTGGTGCAGATTAATCTTTTGGTCGCCAAAACTTAACGCAATACGCTGATTGCGAAATACCACTTTCTTCATTCCGAGTACGGTTTGATAAAATTCGACACTGACGGCGATGTCTTTTACGGTTAAGACCAAATGATCTAAGCGGGTTACGCGCATTTTACTTTCCTTAGAATGGCTCAGAGTGGGCTCTGATTTTGAACGCTATCTCTATGCTTGAGACGAATAAGAGTCAGATACCTTACATCATGTGCTGGTGCAAAAGTGACTCTGTGGTAGCATTTGTGGCGTTTTTTTGCGTAAATATTTTGTGCCTACTATATCCCTATGACCGAATGAGAGTGTGATGAAGAAAACCTTAGCCCGCGGCTTAATGAATCTATTACCTATGGCCTTGAGTTTGTGGCTTTTTTGGTCTCTGTTTGTATCGTTAGATGGTTTAGGAATTGTAATTTTAGAGTTGGTAGGGATTAACCAACACTTTGTCGGCGCCGGTTTTATGCTAGTGGTGGCATTAGTTTTTGCTGTGGGACTGTTGTTTTCAGTCAGCCCGATTGTGTGGCTTTATGGCTGGCTTGAGCGCCAGTTGATGCGTTTCCCATTGTTTAAATCGGTTTATGGCAGTATCCGTGATATTGCTTCTTTGATGAATCGTGATGGCAAGCCGACCAGCCAAAAGACAGTGTTAGTGAAGCAGGCGAATGGCAGTTTTGTGGTGGGATTTATCATGACAGATACGCCGCCGCAGCCTTTGTTAGATGCGTTGCCTGAGGGCGATTGGGTGCCTGTGTTGTTCCAATTGAGTTACCAAATGGCGGGCGTGACGAGCTTGATCAAACGGGACGATCTAATCATGGTCGACTGGTCGTTTGAAGAGGCGATGCGCTTTAATTTAACCGCTGGCATTTCGCAAACACCGTCTCAGTAATCGGATGTTGGTTTAAGCGTTTTAGCGTTTAAAATTAAATTTGATGTTTTTTGTGGTATAATTTTTTGGTGACCAATATGGTCGCCATTTTTTGTGCTAAATATTCTAATTATAAATTTGTTTTATGCTAAAGGCATGCTTTGACTGCCTTAGTGGTGTTAACGCTATTTATCCATCAATCATCGGCTGTCAAAGTCGTGTGTTGTTAATCCCGTTTTTCAGATCCCGTCACGTTTAGCCATAGCGAGTCGTTGCATTGAACTGTGGGATTGAGCCCATACTGGTCATAGATGAGCCCCGCAGCATTAAACATATTATGAGTATAAGTTTTGTTCTATCTCTCCGTTGGTGCGCTGAGATATTTGGAGAGTGAACCCGCTAGAAATAGGGAGAGTCAATGTCGATCAAGTCGAGTATTAATCCGCCGGTATTTTATTCGTCGGTCTTTTTCATCATCTTGATGGTGATGATTTGTGCAGTATGGCCCACAGAGGCTAACACCGTTTTTAGATCAATACAGTCATGGATAGAAGTGAAAGCCGGTTGGCTTTACATTCTGAGCGTGGCGTTTTTCCTGATTTTTATCATCTTTGTCATGGTCAGTCGCTTTGGTGATATCAAACTCGGGCCAGATCATTCTGTGCCGGATTACAGCTATAAAAGCTGGATTGCCATGTTGTTTTCGGCAGGTATGGGTATTGGCCTGATGTTTTTTGGGGTTGCCGAACCTGTAATGCACTATCTGGCGCCGCCAGATGCTACGCCTGAGAGTCTCGCCGCCGCTAAAGAGGCGATGAAGATTACTTTCTTCCATTGGGGACTGCATGCTTGGGCGATTTATGCCGTAGTGGCATTGAGTCTGGCCTACTTCTCCTATCGTCATAAGTTACCGCTACTGCCACGAAGTGCTCTTTATCCCTTAATTGGTGAACGCATTTATGGTCCTATTGGCCATATTGTCGATACCTTTGCCGTGCTCGGCACTATGTTTGGGGTGGCGACATCACTGGGTTTTGGGGTGTTGCAGGTTAACTCGGGTTTGAGTTATCTATTTGAAGGTTTACCTAATAACGCAGTAGTGCAAGTGTGCTTGATCATCGGCATTACCTTGCTCGCGACGCTGTCGGTGTTTTCTGGCCTCGACAAAGGCGTCAAACGCTTAAGCGAACTCAATCTTGGCCTCGCGATTATCTTATTGCTTATCGTCTTGATCTTGGGCCCTACAGTCATGCTGTTGCAGGCCTTTGTGCAAAACACCGGCAGTTACTTAAGTGATTTGGTTGGTAAAACCTTTAACTTGTACGCCTATCAACATAAGGAAGATTGGCTCGGCGGCTGGACCTTGCTCTATTGGGGCTGGTGGATTTCTTGGTCACCTTTTGTCGGTACCTTTATTGCGCGTGTGAGCCGCGGTCGTACCATCCGTGAGTTTTTGATTGGTGTGTTATTTGTGCCATCGGCGCTGACCTTCCTGTGGATGACAGTGTTTGGTAACTCGGCGATTGATTCGATTATGAATCAAGGCGCGACTTACCTTGCCGAGGCGGTAAATACCGATGTGTCAGTGGCCTTGTTTGTGTTTTTCGAGCACATGCCGTTCCCGACCTTACTCTCAGGGATTGCGATTTGTTTAGTCGTGACCTTCTTTGTGACCTCGTCGGATTCGGGATCCTTAGTGATTGATAATCTGACCTCGGGAGGCGATAACAATGCGCCCGTATGGCAGAGGATTTTCTGGGCACTGTTGCAAGGGGTTGTGGCCTCGGTATTGTTGTTAGCCGGTGGTTTACAGGCGCTGCAAACGGCGGCTATCGCCAGTGCCATGCCGTTCCTTGTGGTGATGTTATTCATGTGTCTGGGATTATTTAAAGCCCTGAAAAATGACTGGCTTAAGATCAACAGCGTGCAATTACACAATACCAGTGTGCAGTACGCCAAAACCAACATGAGCTGGGAAGAACGCATTGGCGTGCTCGTCTCGCATCCTACCCATGAAGAAGCGCAAGTGTTCTTGAATAATGTTGCGACGCCTGCTTTGTCTAAGGTGTGTCAACACTTTATGGCCAAAGGCATAGTGGCCGATCTCGAATACTTAGATGGCCGCGTACGTTTGGTGATCAGCAACGAGGTGAACTTGCCCTTTGTTTACGGAGTACGCACCCGTTGTTTTGACATCACTAACCCGATAGGGACTGAAATCGAGCAGGGCAATACCTTGTATTACCGCGCCGAAGTGTACCTTGAACAAGGTGGTCAGCATTACGATGTGATGGGGTATACCGAAGAGCAAATCCTCGCGGATGTGGTGACTCAGTATGAAAAATACTTACACTATTTGCATCTGTCGAATGCCGATCATGCCCACATAAGCTAAGTAATGTAAGTTAAGCAAGGTAAGCCAGTAACGTAAGTCGGTTTAGCCATTTGCGTCTACAAATCGCGCACCATTAACCCGCAAAGTGCGGGAGATATTGCCCCAAGTGATAACTCGGATTATCCTTGGGGCAATTTTTTTAGGGTTTGTTTTAGGGATTACACTATGTCGTCAGTGCCAGGCCAGAGTAAGTTAGACAAAGTATTAGCCGATGCGCGGGAGTACAAAGCTAAGCGTGAGGGTGGTTACCGTGAGCAGGCGTTAAAACTTTATCCTTGGGTATGTGGCCGCTGTACCCGCGAGTTTACCCCGAAAAACTTAAGTGAACTGACAGTGCATCATCGCGATCATAACCACGATAACAACCCGTCAGACGGTTCAAACTGGGAGTTATTGTGCCTATATTGCCACGACAACGAACATTCTCGTTTCGAAGAACTGATCCGTTACGGCAGCACCACAGAAACCAAGCAAGCGGCGGCGACCTACAATCCCTTTGCTGACTTGAAATCAATGCTGAAAAAATAGTCTTGCTGGCTTTAGCTGGATCAGATTGCGTAGAGGGTAGCGTTAGCGGACGGGTTTAGTCCTTGTCGGTTAAACGCGCCTCGGCAGCTAACCATTTATCACGGCTTAAAATATGCTGATTTTCACTGCCTTCAAATAAAGCTTTACGGGCGGGGAGTTGCTGACAAATGGCCGCCTGTTGCGCTTCGCTACTCGTGCGCCAACTGACGATTTCATCGATATGTCGAAAGCAGCCCATGCAGTAGTCTTCGTCATTTAAACCGCAGCGTGCGACGCAAGGTGAAAGCATAGGTGTCCCCTGGAGCCTTATGGCTAGTTAACCGAGTCTTCTCAGTTAACGATATGGTTGAGTGTTTAAAGGCCGCGATACTAACATTTTTTCGCATAAAGTCATCTTTAGGGCGCATTCCCTTGACCTAAGGTGAGACAAGTATTTTTTACACTGGGCATGACGTGAACCAAGATAATCTGCAGCAACAACTCACTTACTCACAGCAATTTAGCGAACTTAATCAGTTGCTTGAACAGAGTGCAGCCCTGTGGCAAGTGCGTGCATTTGAAGTGAACGCTTTACCTTGGGCACAGGATTTTCCGCAGTTGGCCGAAGCTGTGTGGGCGCTGGCTGACGATGAGCTCGATGGACTCGATGCCGAGCAATCTTTGCTGGTTAAAGCGTTGTTACCGGCATTAAGTCACGATCTTAGGACATTAGGCCAAGATTGGGACTTGTCATTGCTCACCGCATCCATTGCCGAACGTACGGTTTTTAACGATAAGACGGTTACTGATAAGGCTGGCGTGGCTGAACCGTCGCTTATGGATAATACCGCAGCGCAGCAAGGCGGCTTGTCCTTTGACGATGAGGCGCATTTCAGTGCGCACATCAAAGGCCGTAAATGGCAGCAAATTACCGCCTTTGTGCAGCATTTACCCCAGCTTAATTTACCTGTGCTGGAATGGTGTGCGGGTAAAGGGCATTTGGGCCGCTTGATTGCTAAAGCCCGCGGCGCCGAAGTGGTGAGCTTAGAATGGCAAGCGCCATTATGTGAAGCAGGACAGGCCTTTGCCGATAAGTGGCAGTTGTCACAAACCTTTATTTGTGCCGATGCCTTTGCTATTGGTGCAGAACATGCTGCGACAAACACATCTATAACCACATCCATTACTACAGTTGAAGCACCAGCTCAACACGCCGCAAAAGCCAATCCGTTAAGCGCACGGCAGCAAGCGGTTGCATTGCATGCCTGCGGTGACTTGCATGTTCGGCTGTTAATGCTGGCGGCCGAGGCGGGCACGCAGGCGCTGGCGATTTCTCCCTGTTGTTATCATTTAATTCACGCGAGCCATTATCAGCCGTTATCCAATCTTGCTCAGCAGAGCAGCCTAAAACTCAGTCGCCATGATTTACAGTTACCGCTGCAGCAGAGCGTGATCGCCAATCCCAAACAACAGGCGCTGCGCCATCAAGAAATCGCGTGGCGCTTAGGCTTTGATGCACTGCAACGTCAATGTCGACAAATCGACGCATATTTACCTTTGCCCTCGTTAAAGCAGAGTCAGTTGAGCGGCAGTTTTACTGATTTTTGCCTGTGGGCGGCGCAGACTAAGGCCGTTAATTTAACCCAAAACAGGGATTTTGAGGCTTGGCTTGAGATAGGGCGACAAAGACAACAATTAACTCGCCGCATCGATTTAGTGGCGCATTTGTTCCGCACTGTACTCGAGCAATGGTTAATCTTAGATCGCGCTTGTTTTTTGCAGGAACAAGGATATGGTGTTTGCGTGGGTGAATTTTGTGCAAACAACGTCACACCAAGAAATTCGCTGATTTTAGCGCAAAAAATGTCAGTATAATTTTGAGTGTCTGAAAATATGCTGTACTGTGATGTTTTTTATGAAGTATTTCTATATTAGCGCATTTAAGTTTAGTGATAGTGAATTCAGGGCCGTCGTGTTTGGAACCTGCGCTGTGAGACAAGTCTTACACTGAAGATGGTTTTTTATTGAATCATCGGGCTTTTCTTGTTCAAATGTCGCATTAATGACGAATAACAACTGAAAGCTGACCTGTTGGTCAGTCATTCTAGTGAGCGAATAAAACAGTTTCATGAAATATTCCCGCGTATTTATTAATAGCCTGGCCTATGAACTGGCGCCTGTTGTGGTTTCCAGTAGTGAGCTAGAGTCTCGTCTTGCTCCTTTGTATCAAAAGTTCCGTATTCCAATGGGACAGCTTGCCGCATTGACTGGGATTACTGAACGCCGCTGGTGGCCAAAAGGACATCAATTGTCCGACGGTGCGATTAAAGCTGCCCGTAAAGCCATGGTTGAAACTGGGATTGATGTCGCCGATTTAGGTGCTGTTGTCTATACTGGCGTGTGCCGCGATCAACATGAACCCGCGACCGCGTGTCGTGTTGCTGCCGAATTGGGCGTGTCGAAAGACACCGCCATTTACGACATTAGCAACGCTTGTCTTGGGGTGTTATCGGGTATTTTAGATATCGCTAACCGTATTGAGTTGGGTCAAATCAAGGCGGGTATGGTGGTGTCCTGTGAATCGGCGCGGGATATTGTCGATGTCACTATCGATAACATGCTGGCCGATCCCACTATGCAGAATTTTGCCCAGTCGCTGGCGACCTTAACCGGTGGCTCTGGCGCAGTGGCGGTTATCCTTACCGACGGCAGTTTGCCGCTGACAAATGTGCGTCAGCATCAATTGTTGGGCGCATCGCACTTATCGGCGCCTGAGCATCACCAGTTGTGTCAATGGGGCCTGCAGGAAGTGGGGCACAATCTGTACCGCGAGTTTATGCGTACCGATGCGGTGACGCTTCTCAAAGAAGGCGTTGAGCTGGCTAAGCATACTTGGGAACATTTCCTTGAGCAGCGTAATTGGCTGGTTGAGCAAGTGGACAAAGTGATTTGCCATCAAGTGGGCGCCTCAAACCGTAAGCAAGTGCTTAGCGCGTTAAATATTCCCCCCGAGAAAGAATTTCCTACGTATCAGCTGCTGGGCAATATGGGCACAGTGTCGTTACCTGTGACCGCCGCCATGGCGCACGATCAAGGCTTTTTACAAGCGGGCGATCAAGTGAGCTTTTTAGGCATAGGCAGTGGATTGAATTGCATGATGTTAGGCATTAAGTGGTAGGGTGCAGTGCACCTTTTCACGCCTTTGCTTGATGGCTAGAATACATTCTAGCCAACCCAGTAAGTCCATGATTCAGTCGATAAGCTAAGCCAGCTATACACAAATCGTTATTCGCTCTCATAAATAGAACAAAAGATAGGAAGCGTCATGTTAGACACTCTGTTGCCTTTTAAACGTCATTTTCTTAGCCGTAATGGCAACAAGCTGCATTATATCAACGAGGGCCAAGGCGAACCTGTAGTGATGGTTCACGGTAATCCTAGCTGGTCGTTTTACTACCGCAATCTCGTGAGCGCCTTAAAAGACACGCATCAATGCATAGTGCCAGATCATATCGGCTGTGGTCTGTCGGATAAGCCCGACGATAGCGGCTATGACTATACCCTTAAGAACCGCATCGACGATCTCGAAGCCCTGCTCGATAGCCTGAATGTGAAAGAAAACATTACCTTAGTCGTACACGACTGGGGCGGCATGATAGGTATGGGTTATGCGGCGCGTTATCCTGAGCGTATCAAACGCCTAGTGATTTTGAACACGGGTGCTTTCCATCTGCCTGAGACTAAGCCGTTTCCTTGGCCGCTGTGGATCTGTCGTAATACTCTGCTAGGCACAGTGCTGGTACGTGGTTTTAATGCCTTTTCGTCTATCGCCTCATATGTGGGCGTTAAGCGTCAGCCAATGTCCAAATACATTCGTGAGGCGTATGTCGCACCGTTTAACTCTTGGGCCAATCGCATTTCGACGCTGCGTTTTGTGCAGGATATTCCGCTGCGTGAAGGCGATAGAAATTATCAGTTAGTCTCTGATATCGCTGCGAGTTTACCGCAGTTTGCCAAAGTGCCGACTTTGATTTGCTGGGGCCTGAAGGACTTTGTATTCGATAAGCACTTTTTAGCAAAATGGCGTCAGCACATGCCCCATGCGACCGTGCATGAATTTGCCGATTGTGGTCACTACATTCTGGAAGATGCCAGCGATGAAGTGATTGCTCATATCAAGGGCTTTATGGCCGACGACCAAGCAGCGGCGCCGTCCGAACAGGCCCTAGGTTAATGTCGACCTTGCTTGAGACTGAAGTGACTCCTTTGTTGGCTGCTGTAGTGACGCCGTTGGATACGTCACTTTTAACGGGTACTTCTGCGTCAGCAATGGCCAGTGACGCCAATATTTGTCGTCATCTCAAGCAAGCCGCCCATGCCATTCCCCACCATCTTGCGGTAGCAGTACAAAGCGCTCAGGGCGCTTCTGTGGCGAATTTGCGTTACAGCGAGTTGGACTTTCTCAATCTAGATAGACAAAGCGATGCGATAGCCTTTGCGCTAAACGCCCATGGTATTGAGCGTGGCATGAAAGCTGTGCTTATGGTCACGCCGAGTCTGGATTTTTTTGCACTCACCTTTGCGCTGTTTAAAGCGGGGATTATTCCTATCCTCGTTGATCCCGGCATGGGGATTAACAATCTTAAGCAGTGTTTTGCCGAAGCCGCGCCCGATGCTTTTATCGGTATTCCCAAAGCCCATATCGCCAGACGTTTATTTGGTTGGGGTAAGGGCAGCATTAAGTCATTGCTCAATGTTGATGGCGGTAAAACTGGCTTAGCTGCACGATTAATCCGCATCGCTACTGGCGCTATCAGTTTATCGACTCTGCTGCAAAACAGCTCTTCACGAAACGCCTCGGCTCAACACACCCAAGCCCAACATGCTGAATATCCCATGGTGATGCTCAAATCTGATGAGATGGCGGCGATTTTATTCACCAGTGGCAGTACCGGCACGCCTAAAGGCGTAGTGTATAGCCATGGTATGTTTGAGGCGCAAATCCAAGCATTAAAAAACGATTATGGCATTTGCCATGGCGAGCGCGATCTAGCCACGTTTCCGCTGTTTTCACTCTTTGGCCCCGCGCTGGGTATGGCGTCTATCGTTCCAGAAATGGATGCCAGCAAACCCATCACCGCTAATCCCGAATTCCTGTTTGCCGCGATTGAAAAATATCAATGCAGCAACATCTTTGTTAATCCCGCCTTGCTTGAACGTTTAGGCCGCGCAGGTGAACAAAAACAGCATAAACTGCCCAGCGTGCAGCGGGTCATTTCTGCGGGTGCGCCAGCCACCATTGCTTCCATCGCCCGATTTAGCAAGATGCTGAGCCAAGGCGTGCCGATTTTAAATTCCTACGGTGCGACCGAATCTTTACCGATCAGCATGATTGCTAGCGATGCGTTATTTACCACCACAGATATCACAGATAACGGCGGCGGCATTTGTGTCGGCGGCGCTATCGATGGCGTGACGATTCGCATCATCGACATCAGCGAAGCCGTTATCCCCGAGTGGGATGAGGCCTTAGTACTGAATAACGGTGAAATCGGCGAAATCGTGGTGCAGGGGCCTATGGTGAGTCAGTCCTATTATCTAAAAGATAGTCAACGCGATAGCGCGACTGCGGCGGCCAAGATGTTGGACTCCGCCACCAATAGCGTTAGGCATCGCATGGGCGATCTCGGGTATCTCGATGATCAAGGCCGACTGTGGATGTGCGGTCGCAAGGCCCACAGAGTCGATGCCACCCGTAAATGCCAGTTGGTAAAGCGTTATTATTCTATTCCTTGCGAGCGCATTTTTAATACCCATCCCAATGTGAAGCGCTCTGCCTTAGTTGGAGTGAAAGTGGCGAACGAGATAGAGCCTTTGATCTGTATCGAACTCGACCAATCATTGGCATGCAATAAGAGCCAACAGCTGTATCAAGATTTGATTACCATCGCTGAGCAATTTACCCAGACACAGGGCATAAGACGTTTTCTTATCCATCCTGATTTCCCTGTGGATGTGCGGCATAATGCCAAGATTTTTAGAGAAAAATTAGCCGTTTGGGCACAATCGCAAACGAAAGGTTGATTTATACCCAAACAGCCTGAAAATGCAGGATTCAGCGTGCGGTTAACGTACTTTAGGCAATGCCATTTATTGCTCCTGCATAAATGGCATTCACGCCATCCATGGCGATTGCGGCTATTTGCAGACCTAGTGGACTAAGTTAAAAATAGTCAACACAGCATAAAGTGCGTTAAACCACGCCGGGACGGAGCGCCTAGGGCACTTCACTTCCGTGTTGCATCAATTCAAAAGGTGGCCGACATTTCATCATTGATGCACCTTGAATTGAAGCACCCTAGGTGCTCTGAAACTCGTATTTTCAGGTAGCTTGGGTATATACTCTGCGGCTTTTTTCCTGCATTTTTTACGTTATATTCTGTGTTCATTTGAACAAACTCGCTTATTTTTAAGCCCTTGTGCTTATTTTAAACTTCTTACACCGACTTTAAGTTCATGTAAATGTGCTGAAATGGATACCTAAATGACGATAAACCCAATCAAGAGCACGACGCTTGCGCAATTTGATGCGGCTGAACAAACTGCACTCGCGCAGCTCGCCCTTAAGGTACAACACGCCTTTGTGACGGGAGCGGGGGGATTTTTAGGTAAAGCGATTTGTTTGAGATTGTTAGCCGCGGGCATTAAGGTCACAGGTTTTGCCCGTGGTCATTATCCCGAACTTGAAGCGCTGGGCGTAGTCATGTTGCAAGGGGATTTAGTCAATAAAGACCAGTTGCAACAGGCGATGCAAGGCTGCGATATCGTGTTCCATGTGGCGTCTAAAGCCGGCGTTTGGGGCGACAGAGACAGCTATTTTTGCCCGAATGTGAAGGGCGCAGCGAATGTGATTGCAGCTTGTAAAGCATTAAAAATAAATAAGTTAGTCTACACCAGTACCCCGAGTGTGACCTTTGCTGGGCAGGATGAATCCGGTATAGATGAATCCACTCCCTATGCCACATCCTTCCTTAATTATTACGCCCATTCCAAAGCAATCGCCGAAAAGATGATGCTTGATGCCAATCAAGTGGGTGACGTATCGGTTGAAAATACCGCTGTAACTCAAGCCACGACAGCCACTATTTCAGACATTAATTCAGCTAGCACTCAAGTCTCTATTCCGGTCACGACTAAAGCCACTGCACCCTACGCGTTAAAAACTGTCGCACTCAGGCCGCATTTGATCTGGGGTCCTGGTGACCCCCATCTTGTGCCTAGGGTGTTAGCGCGCGGCCGTTTAGATAAGCTTAAACTGGTTGGCCGTGAAGATAAGCTGGTTGATACCATCTACATAGACAACGCCGCCTATGCCCATGTGCTGGCCGCGCTTGAACTGTGCCAAGCAAAGCCTAAGTGTCAGGGAAAAGCTTATTTTTTGAGTAACGATGAACCCATCACTATGGCCAAAATGCTCAATCTTATTTTGGCCTGCGATGCTTTGCCGCCAGTCACTAAGCGTGTGCCGCAATCTGTGGCCTATGTGGCAGGCGCCGTGTTGGAAACTGTGTATTTTCTACTAAAGAAGCAAGAAGAGCCCATGATGACGCGCTTCGTGGCACGGCAGTTATCCTGCAGCCATTATTTTGATATCAGCGCCGCCAAGCGAGATTTAGGCTATCGTGCACTTGTCTCTATCAATGAAGGGATGGCAAGACTAAAAGCGTCACTCTAGTGTTATTAGGTATGGGATTCGCTGAGTGCTTGATATTCAATATGCCTGCCCTTATTTGAATAACCTCGTTGGGGACTTATGAGTTGCGGTGATTGTAAAACGGAGATTTTCAGGCAAAAGATTGGTCGCTGCAAACGCTGTATGTGGCAGCTTACGGCTTTGTCGGCTATCGGTTGGCCGCTGTGGTGGTGGCTCTATTATGATGCGCCGCGGGAAGTGAATTCGATTGCCTTATTGTTTTTCTGCACTGCTTTTACGGGGTTATTGGCTTTACATCTTATTGTCTTGGCTTACCGTCGCCTCAGAGGCCGAGAGTAAGCCAAGTTTCCTTTCCTGCTCTTTTTAATTCTTGGACATAGACTTAATTTGTCGCTGTTTCTTCGTGCATCATTTTCTTCATTAATGGCGCAAGGGCAAAGAAGACTAACGCCATCACCACACCAATTTGCGCCGAAAAGATAAACAGTTGCTCGTATAGCGCCATTGCACTGGGCACGTCACTTATCACGCCGCCTTGGGTATCAATCGCGGCGAGTTTGTTTAATTCGGCGGCTAAAATTTCAGAGTATGAAGTGCCGAGAAACCAAGCGCCCATCATCAGACTGACCACGCGTTTTACCGACAGCTGAGTTACCGCAGATAAGCCTATTGGCGACAGCAATAACTCCCCAATTTCTAATACAAAATAAGCCGCGACTAAGAACCAAATACTCACTAGGCCACTGCTTAGCGGCATTTGGATCCCGAGCACTAGCACCATAAAGGATAAACCTGCGAACAAAATACCGAGTGCGGTTTTAACCGGTTTGCTCGGATCGCAATGTTTACGGGCGAGGGCAGGCCAGAGCCAAGCAAAGATGGGCGATAAACTGATCACAAAGAAGGCGCCGAGGAAGGTTAACTGTCCCGCGCTCCATTCGAGACCGAGCATGTTGCGATCCATCACGCGGTCCGAAAATGCTACCCATGAGCCATAGGTTTGCTCATATAAGCCGAAGAAGACCAAACCTGCGACGATGAACAGCAGTAAGGCCGACATCTGTTGACGTTCAATCGGGTTGCAGTGTTTCACCATAAACCAGCCAATCCCGAGGGCGAGCACCAGAGATACTGAGTGCAAGAACCAGATCACTGGACTCACAGCGGGTAATAAACTGCTAATAGAAAGCACAAGGGAGTGGGTTTGAATTAAGCCCCAGACCAGCACTACGCTGCCGATGGTGCTTAAATAAATCCATTGCTCTGTGGTGATGCCAGCGGTTTTCTTTAAAATTCTTGCGGGATCTCTGGGTTCGGCGAAGCCCTGCAAATGTTTCTTACCCCGAATAAACACCAATAAACCCGCTAACATGCCTAAACCTGCCAAACCAAAGCCGTACTTCCAGCCATAGGTTTCACCTAAATAAGCACAAATCAGCGGGGCCAAGGTGGCGCCTAAATTGATGCCAGCGTAGAAAATGGTAAAGCCTGAATCCCGCTTTGGAGATGACTCGGGATACAGCTGACCGACTATGGTGGAAATATTGGGTTTTAAAAAGCCCACACCGACAATGATCAAGGCGAGGGATAAATAGAACACCTGCAGTGCTTGTTCATCGCGCTGAACTTCACCGGCGACGATAACCGCTTGATGGCCTTCAAAGGCCATGCCTAAGTGGCCGAGGACCAACAAAATACCACCGAAGATCACCGCTTTACGCATGCCGATATAGCGGTCGGCCAATAAACCACCGACCACGGGCATGGCGTACACTAAGGCACCGTAAGCACCAATGACGTTATAGCCAAATTCGTCGGTAAACAGATGATATTTAATCAGATAAAGAAACAGTAACGCCTTCATGCCGTAGAAGGAAAAGCGTTCCCACATTTCGGTAAAAAAGCAGACAAACAAGCCCTTAGGATGCCCAAAGAGCATTTCGGGTGGGGGCGAACCCTGTGGGCCTTGTATAGCATGCGGAGGATGTTGTTCTGTTGACACTTAAGACTCCCATTGCTGGCGCTTCATGCACCAAGCTTCGATTGATTCATTTTATCGTAATGAATTTTATTAATTATTTTTCATTATTAGTGGTTATTGCAGCCTTGCTGATTGCTAAAAGACGCCGCAGTAGCTGCAGTTAATCACACTCGGATGCTATGGAACAGCCAAGGGGCTTGAAACTGATGAATATTTTGCTTATTTCACCATTTTGCCGTTCTTTGAAACTGTGGTTAACCTGCTTCTGAGTAAGACTGAGTGGCTAAATTAATTCATTTTCAGTTAATCAATGAGTGCTACATAGTGGCCAGAATTTGACAGCGACAGTTTTTAAAGATTGCTTTAGGGCTTTGATTCTGTGCTGATTTGATATTTAGGGAGTCGTTTAGCGAGCCGCTTAAGGTATTGCTAAAGATTTTGTTTAGCTCTTGTTTATCCCTTATTTTAAGCGCGAGCTTGATCTCGATTCTGTGCAGTTGAAGATACCTCCACAACATGAGAACTTAGCGCCAGCGGCTTTGTACTTTTATAAAGGGATATTTTCATGGGATTTTCTATTAGTGCCATTAGTGCTGTTAGTGTAATGAGTGCGGTTCGCCAGAATGTGAAGGCTTTTACCTTGTTAGCCGTGCTCACCAGTGCTAGTGGCTTTGTTTGGACACAAGGCGCCTATGCTGATACTGCCAGTTTAGTAGTGATGAATGCTGAAACAGTGAGCACTGAAGCGAGTGTCGATACGGCCACTGGATCAGCAGCGCAAGTTCTTGCGTTAGTGGGAAGTTGGCAACTAGTCTCAGGTCGTTATTTAAATGAAAAGCACGAATGGGTGGATTATTAGATCCTCAATTTGAGTGCAATTAAAGTGATATCAGCGCGGCACTTTAGTTTTACGACCATGAAGAATGTGGACGGTGTCAGCCAGTTCTGGGCGGCGGGCTCTGGGACTTATCAGGCAACGGCGACTGAGTATACAGAGCGGCCAGAGCTGAACTCTTTTGGTGCAGCTAAAGGTGCGGAGTTTGTGTTTAGTTACGCCATTAAGGGCCAAGAGTTACATACTCAAAGAGTTGAAAATGGTGAGTTAAAAGAAGTCGAAGTTTGGCAGCGACTCGACTAGAAATAGTAAAACAACCGTTTGCTAGCGTTATGACGTTACATTAGGCCCGAAAGCAAGGTAAAGGGCTTGTTTAGCTCTGCATCAGAGACTTGCGTATCGGTTGCACAGCAGTGTTGAATGAAATAGGTATTAGATGCCAATGGCGGTGGATATAAGCTCAATTTTAATCAATTAGCTTTTGATGTTAAGAATGATTTATCTGGATAGTCACTGTTTTGATACCTAGGGTTTCTATGGGTTTTCAGACTCAGTTATGCTGATTTCGCTCAGCCGTTATGTTGGTTTTTAAGGAGACTTATGGAGTTTTTTACCACCCTATTTGTGGGTTACCCGCTTTGGGTTTGGTTGATGTTTTTCGGTTTTGTGCTGGCGTTATTGGCCTTCGATCTTGGCGTATTACACAAGGAGCAGCATGAAATTACTGTGGCCGAAAGTTTAAAGCTTTCAGCTTTTTATATCTGTATGGGCTTACTGTTTGGGGCTTGGCTGTGGTGGTACAAGGGCTCAACGGCGGGTATGGAATATCTGACGGGTTATCTGATTGAAAAATCGCTGTCTATGGATAACGTCTTTGTTATCGCTTTAATCTTCAGTAGTTTAGGCATTCCGCGTTTATACCAACACAGAGTGCTCTTCTGGGGTATTTTGGGTGTAATAGTGCTACGCGCGATTATGATTGGCCTTGGCGCTGTGCTCGTTGCTCAGTATCAAGGCGTACTGGTGTTATTTGGACTCTTCTTGATTTTCACTGGTGTGAAAATGCTCTTCTCCAATGACGAGCACAGTGATATCCAAGATAATAAGTTTTACAAATGGTTACGCACTAAGATGCGCTTTACGCCGACACTGCATAAGGAGAAGTTCTGGGTACGGGGTGAAGATCATCAGTTATCAAAAGGATGGTGGGCGACGCCGTTATTTTTAGCGTTGATCTTAGTGGAAACCGCGGATTTAGTGTTTGCTGTCGACAGTATTCCAGCTATTTTTGCGATTACCCAAGATCCTTTTATCGTTTATACCTCGAATATCTTCGCGATTTTGGGGTTACGTGCCTTGTATTTTGCCTTGGCGGCTATGGTGCATCGTTTCGAGTACCTTAAATACGCGCTGTCGGTGGTATTAGTGTTTATCGGGGTAAAAGTGGGCTTAGTGTATTTCAATCACGAGGGCATAGTGGACTTTACTATTCCAACCGCACTGTCTCTTGGGGTGACGTTCGGCCTGTTAGTTGCCGGGGTCTTGTTTTCGCTGTGGAAAACGCGCGGCCAAGAAATCGATAAATAGGGAAATAGAGAAATAGAGAAATAGAGAAATAGAGAAATAGTTTGCGCGACTCGTGGCGAGTACAATAACGAATCTCTTGGCCGTTTAGCCCATGCTAAATGGCCTTTTTTATATTCTTACTATCCGAATCGTTAAGCTTTATAGAGGATGTTAAAAAATGAGGATATTAAAAATTAGTCTATGCTTACTTTGAGTCGCCGCTGGTGCCGAGACTCACAAAGGGAGTTTTTAGGACTAATACTCTTCAAGGACGATATTATGAAACTTAACATTGCCGCCATACTCATGCTCTCAGTTTGTTCATTGACCACTGTCAGTGCAAAAGCTGCAGACAAACAAGCAACTGATACAGCATCTAATGTAACTTCCACTTGTACTGGAGCATACCCAAGTTACTTCCAAGACCCCGCGTTCAATAAAACAGGTATGTGGGACAATCAAGTCATCATCAACCAAGCTTATTCGGGCTGGAAGGGACCCATTTTTAGCTTGAGCGATGCCTATTCGAGTGCGCAGCAAGATAATGCTGCACCTTGGCTTGAATTCAATCCCTTCGATAAAAGTCTGAGTGAGACAGATAAAAATACCCAAGCGTGGAAATACCTTTGGGCTGTGATGAAGTACATTCAAGAGGGGAACATCGACAAAGGCGATATCAGTAAGGACTGGGATTTGTGTAATAACAAGGTTCGCTCTTGGTACCATATTCCCTATCAGACCTATGATCCTATGAGTGGACGGGAATTTATCCACGGCTTGACCCGCGAAGCCCCCGTCACTATGGAGATAAAAGGCCAAGGCGATTTGAAAACCACTATGTGGGCGGTGGGGTTTTATAATCCTCAGGCGGCTAATAGCATTGGCAAGGTATGGACGGGAGCGCCGTCACCTGTGATGCCGCAGCAAAATTTTGTATTTAATGAAGGCAGTGTGATCGGCAAATTACTGTTCACCACAGCAACGCCCAATAATTATCCTTTCCTCGAAAACGTACCCGTTTGGCAAGCCAATATCAGCGCCAGTGATTTCTGCGAATGTAAAAATGCCGATGGCAGTGCTTGCAGTTTCCAACAGGAAACAGAGCAATGCCCGCGCTCTGTCGCCGATGTGTACTTATTACAGTTTGACATCGCAGTGCGTGACAGCCGCTCGCCCGTGGGCTGGGCCTATGGCACTTTTGTCGCCGATGGTCAGTTTAAAGCGAAAGAGAAAAATCCTTGGGATCGTATCTCTCCACTGGGATTAATGTGGGGTAATGATACGCCGCCTGCCACAGTGGGAGCGGCAGCATTCCCTCAAAACCCAATCACAGGGCTTAAGGATAGCGCTGTATTTCAAGAGGTCGTTGGTCGCTTGAATGAGCACACCAATGCGGGACACTTAGGGTGTAACGGACGTTTAAATGGCCCTGCGGATAACGCATTAAGTAGCTGTTTATCTTGCCATCAAACCGCATCTGTTCCCGATGGCACTAATAATACACCGGCAATCTTGTACCAATTTGCCTCGTATCAACAGCCGGGCAGTGGTCAATGTTTAACATCGCCCAGCGCACTCGATTTATCGATTGACCAAGTGTATTTCAAAACCTTTAAGTGCTCAGCATCCTTTGTTGGACCAAGCAACATAGTCCCCGTACCTAAATATGCCCAAGGGCAAAAAGAGTGGATTTCTACTGACTTTTCATTACAGCTCAGTATCAGTCTCACCCAGTGGCAAGAATGGCAAGAAGACCAAGATAACCTGAAAAAGAACATCAAAGTGCGCGTATTCGAGGGCACTTTACCTTCTCGCTAATGTTGAAGTTTGTTTAAGGTTAACACCTACGCACTATCCGGCATGAATGGTCAGATAGTGCGTTTTTTATGCTCAGCCTTAGTTTATGCCGAAACTAAGCCTCAGCTGATTTTGAAATTAATGCAAATTAGCTTGTTCTTCGCCGCTGTTTTTCCTAATGTGATTGCAAATGATTTTCAATGAGGCGTGTTATGAATACCCATCTGCAGTTACAGGTAAACCATTGGCTTGAAAATGATCCTGACCCTCGCACTCAATCCCAATTACAAACCCTAGTCGATAGTGGCAATGAAGCCGAACTCGCGGCGCGCTTTGCCGGTCGCTTAGAGTTTGGTACCGCAGGATTACGCGGTGTGGTCGGCGCAGGACCCATGGGGATGAACCGTCTGGTGATCCGTCAAACCTCGGCAGGCCTTGGTGCTTATCTACTTGATCAGATTAAAGATGCCGCCGAGCGTGGTGTGGTGATTGGTTACGATGGTCGCCACGATTCATTCAATTTTGCCCATGATGCGGCGAGTGTGCTCACCGCTATGGGCATTAAGGTGCGCTTAACGTCTAAAGTGGCGCCGACACCGCTGGTGGCCTTTGGGGTGAAACATTTTAATGCGGCAGCAGGCATTGTAGTGACCGCGAGCCATAACCCGCCGCAATACAATGGCTATAAAGTGTATTGGGACAATGGCGCGCAGATTATTCCGCCCCACGATTCTGGCATTGCCGCGCAAATTGAGCGCGCCGCGAATCAAGCTATTCCGTTTTTAGAACATGATGAGGCGGTAAAACAAGGTAAGTTGACACTCCTGCAAGACGATTTTTACCAAAGCTATCGCCATGGCGTGCAGCAAGCTGAGGTGCTGCAGAACCATACGGCTCCAGAAAAGGTCAGTTTAGCCTATACCGCCATGCACGGCGTGGGCGCTGAAATGGCTGAAACCGTATTGAAAGATGCGGGTTTCACCCAAGTGTATTCGGTAGCCTCCCAGCGCGAACCCGATGGGGATTTCCCGACGGTGAACTTCCCCAATCCGGAAGAAAAGGGCGCGATGGATTTAGTGATCGCCGAGGCGAAAAAACACGGCGCTATGCTCGCCTGTGCTAACGATCCCGATGCCGACCGTTTTGCGGTCGCTGTGCGTCGTGATGATGGCGAATACCAGATGCTAACGGGCGATCAAGTTGGTGTGCTCTTTGGGCATTACTTGTTATCTCATGCTAAAGATAATCAGCGACTTACGGGTACCACGATAGTGTCATCGAGTCTGTTATCTAAGATTGCGCAAGGGTTTGGCACGCAAAGCTTTACCACGCTCACCGGCTTTAAGTGGCTGATGAATGTGGGTATCGCGAAAACGTCCCCTGAGGATCAGTTCCTGTTTGCCTATGAAGAAGCCCTTGGCTACACAGTTGGCAGCATGGTGTGGGATAAAGATGGCTTGTCGGCGCTGGTGGCATTTGCCCAATTAACTGCCGAGCTGGTGGCGAAGGGGCAAACGATTTGGGACAGACTCGAGCAAATTTACCGTGAGCATGGCTTCCATCTCAATGCGCAGGTGAGTATTGCACTAAAACCTGACACGCCTAATATTGGCGCCTATTTACGCGAACATCCCCCCGTGAAGATTGGTGAGCATGACGTGCTCTCAACCGATGATTTAAAAGCCCTTGAGCGTCGTTTTGCCGATGGTAGCGTTGAGAAAATCGACTTGCCACCGAGTGATGTATTGACCTATTGCTTAGCGGGTGGCGCTCGGGTGATCGTTAGGCCATCTGGTACAGAACCTAAAATTAAGTGCTACTACGAAGTGGTCGAAACTATGGTCGATACAGATACCTTAGCCAGTGCCCAAGCGAGAGCGAGCAAAGCCATGGATGATTTTATTCAGGCGCACCAAGCCAGTTTGCCAAAGTAACGCTTTTAACTGCTAAGCCAAAAACCTCAACATTCACTTTTATTAAAAGGCTACTGACATCATGCTGTCAGTAGCCTTGTTTTATTCTTGTTGTCGCCCGTTAATGATTCAGTCCTGAATTTTATAAATAAGGTTTTGAATCATTGATATTTTTCAACAAGGAGAAAGTGAAAATGTTATCTATTGCACCGTTAGTTTGGGGTGAAATTCCTGTCAGTGACATGAACCGTGCCGTTGCTTTTTATCAGCAGCATTTTGGGGTTGAGTTTAAACGTGACGATATGGAAGACATGGAATATGCGACGATAGTCACCGAAGATGCGAGCGCGGCGAGCATAGGGTTAGTCAAATGCAGCATGGGTCAGCCATCGATGCAAGGCAGCACTGTGTATCTGCATTTCAGCGCACAATTGCAACCTTTAGTGGATAAACTTATCGCAGCAGAGGTGACGATTATCCTGCCAGTCACACCGATAAAAGACGGTGAGTGTGGTTATATCGCCTTATTTGCCGATAGCGAAGGTAACAAAGTGGGTCTGTGGTCTAAGGATAAGTAGTCTCGAGTGATTAATGTATTAGCGTCGTGGCCTTAAGGCACGACGCTAAAATCACGCAATTAACTAAAGTATGGGTTTAGATTTCTATGGAAGAAACAAAGATGGACGTGGTTTATATTGATGCTCGACCGCTACTTGGATTGAGCACCCGCACGAACAATCGGGCCGAAATGTCCGCCGATGGCGCTAAAATTGGCGGTTTATGGCAAGCCTTTTTTGAATCATCACAACTCACCGCTATGCTCAATTCGCCCATGTATGGCGTGTATTACGACTATGAGTCAGACATGAATGGCGAGTTTGCTGTGCTGGTGGGCAAGGCAATTGATGCCCCTGTCGAGGCAAACCACTTCACATCGCTGGAGCTTGAAGCCGGTAAATACCTTAAATTCACCGGTCAAGGTGACATGCCCCAGTGTGTTATCGATCTTTGGGGACAAGTGTGGGGCTATTTTAGTGCTAACGATTGTCCGCATCAGCGACGTTATCAAACTGATTTTGAAGTCTATCTTAGCGCCACTGAGGTTGAGATTTATATCGGGATTTTATGATTTAAATCGTAAACTATCACTCAAGTGAGTATCAGGATATGTCAGTGATTTATGTAAACTCATAATGCTTAATCAACGGATAGGCAAATAAAGGATTAAATTAGAGTCAATGCGCCGCGCCGACCGCCTATTTCAAATAGTGCAAATTCTTAAACATAAACGCCTGACCACAGCCCAAGAATTGGCTGAACGGTTAGAGGTATCCACGCGCACGATTTACCGTGACGTGCAGGATTTGTGTTTAAGTGGCATTCCCATTGAAGGGGAGGCGGGTGTCGGCTATTTGTTGCGCCATGAGGTCAATGTTCCGCCCTTGATGTTTAACGAAGCCGAACTCGAAGCGATTCAAGTTGGCATGCGTATGGTGCAAACTTGGGGTGGTAAGGAGCTTGGTAGCGCCGCGAGACAGGCGATGATCAAAGTCGAAGCCGTATTGCCAAAACGATTACAAGCCTATCAATCTTTGATGTTTTCACCGGATTTTTATCTCGACTCCAATGAGTTCCAATTCCTCGATCCGCTGCGTAATTCAGCTCAGCGCCGCGAATACGTCAAACTCTTCTATCAAGACGTCAAACTCGATGTCACCGAGCGTGAAGTGCGCCCGCTCGCCATCTATTTTTGGCGTGGCACTTGGACCTTACTGACTTGGTGTGAGCTGCGTTCGGCTTTTCGTAATTTCAGGGTTGATCGCATCACAGGCCTTGTGCGGTTGAACCGTCATTTTGAACAAGCACCTGGTCAAGAGCTGGAAGATTATATTTGCCTGATGGATGAACATGCGAAGGCGCGAGCCGAAACAAAAGAAAAGCCACTCGAATGAGTGGCTTTTTAATACATTTCTAATTTGCTAGTAACATTCTAGCAATTCGCTAGTTGTATCTAGATCTCTATGATAATCGTATCATAACTATTATTGAGAGCCTAAACTCACCGTTTTTAATTGTTTAACATGACTTCGCTTGATTGCGAAATATGCAGTTTTTTGATTAAACCATCTTCATCATTATTTTGGATCTCGCCGACGGCAACTTGAATATTACGACTCAGTCCTAATTTTTGAGCGCTTTTAGGACGATTAGCAATATCTTCATCCGTTAGCGGATAGGATTCACTGGCATCTATATTAAATTGACTCGAATCTATTGCGGTAAATTTACCGCTTATTGGTGCGCCATGTTGTCTAACAATATTCGCCAATTGCCACTCAAAGCCACTTTTTGACTGTGCCGAATTAATCGCTGCAGGCCAATCCCATACACCATAACCATTTATATCTTGATGAAGATATTGATCGACTAAGGCTTCTGGCCCATTAAGATTATTCGCATTCGCTCCGCCAAAGGTGTAAGGGAAGTTAGGTCTGTTTGTTGGATGATTAATATGCGCATTACCTCCCCATTTTAAGAAGTTCTCATATTTTATATCGTACATCATATATAAACTTGAGGTGTATGGGACATCCGCCTTCTGTTTAAACAGAGTGATTGAGATATAACGTTTGCTGCGAGGCGGCATAATGGCGCGGTACTGTGCTTGACTAGAAATCGTTGTACTTTTGCCGTCGGTTTCACTCCAACCTTGGCTGGCGGAAAATTCGGCACTGATTTCAGAACTCGCTCCACCTATTCCTGGAATACCCACTTCATATTTATTGGTTACGCCAATTTTCTCGGAGAAAGAGAAATTATCGGTTTTGGCCCAGCTAGTGGTGTAATCATAGTTTAGGGTGGCTACACCGGTATCTTCGGTATCGCCCCAGTTGTAAATCACTACTGGAGCGGTATAAATAGCTTCACGATCATAAACTTGAGGTGAACCTAACTTTAGGCTTTGTGGATTAGTCACGAAATGGATATTTTGTAAATTCACCTTCAAACGTTCATTCGCTCTGTAGCCGCTTGCATAAGGATCATTGCCGTTATAGCGGGCTTTAAGACTGTATTCGTTGCTCGATTCTCTTTTGACTTCGATGTCTTCACCAACATACTGGGATGCCGTACCGCCAGCCCATGCATATCCAAGATGGTGTCCCAAGGAGAATAATGAGCTGATAAACGAGGGATCGTTAATCGCATCATTTTTAAGCGAATCAAGATCAGGGGCAGCGTGTTCTACCATTGACAGTTTTGGAATAGTATTCGGAATAGCGGCTTCGGCCAACAAAGAAACAGTTCCAAGTGCGGTTAAACAGGATAAAGTTAATATACTCAGGCTAGATTTTGTTCTCATGATTGTTCCTTTATTTTAATAAAATATGTCCTTTCATTGAGAGCGCCGATGGCAATTATATGTAGTCCTAAATCATATAAATAATCATTACTGCTAGGCACATCTAAAAACTAGCACTTTTATTTTTATTAAACAAAGTAAAGTTAGATTAATTTAAATGGTGTTTGATTTAAGTTAAATTTGTTAATTACTTTATTTTTAAACGGTATTTGAAACTTTATAATATAGTGTATTTACTTTATTTTTAATAGGTTAATTTTTGTGCGTGGATTAATATTAATGGCATGGCGTATTTAATATTTATGCTGACTTTTTTATGAAAAACTTTTTAAATGGACTCTTTGTGTCGAGATTTATATCTATAGTTATACCGAGAGTTATATCGAAAGCTATACCGAGATAAATACTGTAATGGATACAGTAAATAACACGTTTGAGCGGAAGTCTTTAGGCAATGAATAGTGTGAATATGGCTAGATTAAGTATTTTCTCTTTGTGGTTTGAGTCTTTGTTATTGCAGACAAATCTCATCTCTCTCCATTATCGTCGATGTATGAAATGCCGTTAAAGTCGCTACTGTTGTAGAGCCATAAGGGCATAGAGACATGAAGATTGTGGAAGATGATAATGTGAAAATGATTTGCTAAGAGACGACGTCTCAGATGGGATGAGATTGTGTAAAAGAGTCGTAGAGGCGGTTAAGTGCTTGATGCAAGAGCCAGTGCCGCTGTTGGGCACTAGCTCTTTGTTTACTTAATGTTGTTTGCTTAATGGATAAAGAAAAACAGTCCCATACTCAACACTGTGGTCAACAAGGTGTTACGGGTGACGAGCGCGAGTATCGTCGCGACCACGGCGCAGATGAGATAGCTGTTGTCTAAGCTGAGATCGAGCTGGCCTTCTTGCACAAACACTATGGGCGCGAAGATAGCGGTCAGTACTGCAGGGGCTGAGTAACTTAAAAAAGTTTGGGTGCCCTTACTTAATCGCAGCGGTAATTTAGGTTCAAGCAGTAAATGACGACTAATAAACACAACCGCTGCCATTGAGAAAATCATTAACCAAATCATGCTTTTTCTCCTGATGCTGTGTTTGTCTTAGTCCCAGTTTCTGCTTGGGTTTGTGTGCTTGCAAGCTCTGTTGCGGATTGTTCTGCGCGTTCCGCTTCCTTAGTCACTTTGGCGTAAAGTACGCCAGTTGTCATTCCGGCAATGGCGGCGATCAGTAATCCCGCTTGAATTTCAAACAAGGCGCATATCACAGCGAGAGTGAGCGAGACTAATACACAGACGAGAATCGACGGCTTTTTTACCGTGGGCACGACCAGCGCGATAAAGGTGGCGGCGATGGCGAAATCGAGCCCAAGTTCGCCTAAGTTCTCGATAGCATTGCCCGCGACTATGCCAAGCAAGGTCGCTATGTTCCAGCCGATATAAAAACTCAAGCCGCCGCCAAGGGCGTACCAGCGATCGAACTTATGTAACTTGCCTTGGTTGGCGATGGCAAACAGTTCATCTGTGAGCAAAAAGCCCAATGTCAGGCGCCACTTTAATGGCAAGGGACTGATTTGACTGCGCATCGCCATCGCATATAACAGATGTCGCGAGGTGATGAGTAGCGTCGTAATTAAGATACTCCACAGACCAATACCGGCTTTGACCATGCCGAGCGCCACTAACTGAGCCGCGCCCGCGAAGATAATAGCTGACATGGCTTGGCTTTCAATGGGCGTGAGTCCAACCTCAATGGCGAAGGAGCCTGCTAAAATGCCCCAAGGCACCACTGCTATTGTCAGCGGCATCATGGCCAAGGTGCCTTTTAAAAAAGCCTTGGCTTTTGTGGGATGCGCGGGAGAAACATCAGATTCTATAAGCTTGTCGGTGGTCACTTTGGCTCCTAAAAATAGCGGCGACACTAGGGTCGCTGTTAAACAATGAATGCTTGGATAAGGTCTGCTTGCTCTGTTATTACCGCTCAGTTACGACTGTTTAGTGACTATTTCTTAGAGACTAGTGTTTAGTCATGGCAGGCCTGTTATTAGCGGCCTGTTATTAGCGGCCTGTTATTAGCGGCCTGTTATTGGGGATATTAAGCAAGCTGAGCATGGCAGATTAACCTAAAGTGGTTGTTTAGGCTTGGATAATATTGCGGCCTATTTCTTTGGCAAATTGTCCTGGGGTTACGCCGACGGTCTTTTTAAAATGCCGATTCAAATGGCTTTGATCGTGAAAACCACAATCGAGGGCGACATCGAGCAGCCGTGTGCCTTGCTTGATTTTGCCCTTGGCCAGTCTGACTCTGGCCTGAATTTGGTAAGCGTGGGGCGGTAAGCCGTAATAGCGCTGAAATTGCTTGAGTAAATAATAGGGGCTTAATCCCGCAAGCGTTGCCAGCTCTTCAAGGGAAATATCGGCCGCAGGATGATCGTCGATAAAGGATTTCACCAACGCTAATGCAGGCTTAGCGACTGCCGCGAGATTATCGCTTGGGCGATGTTTGCCATGGCGTGCCATTAACTGCATTAGGCTTGAATAGACTAAGCTTTCACGCAGTAAGCGATTATCCGATGTATCTAAGGTAGTAAAGGTGAGGCGCAGCAGTTCGGCTAATTCAGGATCGTACACTACGGGCTCAGGGAAATAAGGCGCACCGCTGTTTACTGCTCGCTCACTGTTAATACCGGCAAACTGCGCAGGGACTGGATACATGGCACGATAGGACCAACCGCTCTCAGTGGCGCTACAGCCATTATGCACTTCATCAGCATTGACGAGAATGATGCTGTGCTTTGGCGCCACATGGTTGCCACCCGTGCGATAAAAACGCTGCGCACCCGTTTCAATCACGCCGACTGTGTAACCTTCGTGAGTGTGCCGACTAAAATTTTGTTTATGGTAGTGGGCATTGAGTAACTCCAGGCCACCTAATTCATCGGCAATTTGGTAGGCCGCATGTTCTGTGTTCATCAAGCCTCCTTTCTTGAATGGATGAATGGGCGGGTTATGCCTGATAGTAACCCAGAAATCCTCAGCGCTTTTGTACAAAATTGCGCATATTGGATTTTGTTTTGCGCTTAATGGCGGTTTCTTAATGTTTGTTGCTTATTGCTGTCGCTTGAGATTTTTCATCAAGCTTGCTCGCGACCCGCTTATCTTAGGTCGCCTGCTTTAATTGACTCAGATCAGCGCCCGCGATGGCGTGTAGGCGCTGAGTGATTTTTTCTATCGGCCAATCCCACCAAGCGATGGTCACGAGCTCATCTATCACATTTTGCTCGAATCTGAGCTTGATGACAGTGGCAGGATTACCGCCAACCACAGCGTAGGGCGGCACATCTTTCGTCACCACGGATTGACTGGCAACAATGGCGCCGTGGCCAATCTTCACTCCAGGCATGATAGTGGCGTTATAACCAATCCACACATCGTTACCGATACAGGTGTCGCCTTTATGGGGTAAATCGGTGGGATCTGGCATTACCTTTTCCCAGCCATTGCCAAAGATATAAAAGGGATAAGTCGAGAAGCCTGACACTTGATGATTGGCGCCATTCATAATGAATTTCACGTCTTTCGCAATAGCGCAGAATTTACCGATAATCAGTTTATCGCCAATAAAGTCAAAGTGATAAAGCACATTCGACTCGAACCTTTCAGGCCCCGCAGGATCGTCATAATAGGTATAATCGCCGACGATAATGTTCTCGCGGGTAATAAAGTTTTTAAGAAATCCAACCTGAGGGAAGCCTTTCATCGGCGCTTTGTCGTTGGGATTTGGGCCTAATTGGGAATGGGGTGTCGTGTCAGGCATAGCTGTCTCCATCGTTAAAGTACGTCTTAACTCGTGCATTCTTTTATAAGATTGATGTGCGAATTTGTGGTGCCTATTGCGGTGTTGATTGTGGTGCCTATTGCAGTGGTGCCTGTGGTGGTGTTGATAGCGGGATGAGTCGGATTAATACTCGCCCGTCACCACAAGTGTATTTTCAATAGGTTCAACCACTAAGGCAAGCGTAGTTTTGTCTCGCATAAAGCCGACAGAGCAAATTGCCATCGCGCCACTACCACAGGTTATTTCGGGATAGTCTTCTGTCATAGGCGCTTCATATTCCGCTACGGGCGTTAACACCCAGCCTGCAGCCAATAAACTTGATTTCACCTCAGCGTATTTTTTACCCCATAACGCGCTGGTGTCCTGTGCTTGAGCAAATAGAGGTAATGCGCCAAGGCTTAACATGATCAGTGGGAGAATTATCTTTCGCATGTAAGGCCTTAGTTCCTATGTGGTTTCGGGGATGATTGATGGTTAATTTTTAAAGGCTAAATCAACGTCGTGGGGCTTCACCCCACACCTGAATCCCATTAAGCCTTTGGTATGGCTGATAGTCTGTTACTCACAATTAGGGCATTCTAACAATTTAACAATGAGTGTCTTGTTAAATCTTTCTTCGTTAAATAATTTAAAAGCAAAGTCAAAGTCGTGGGGCTTCACCCCACACCCGACCAAGAGGGGATCAACAGCAATTCCCTCTTGGATCTCCCTTGCCGCCCCCAACGGAGTTGAAAGCCCCTTGGGCATTAAGCGTCCTTATGCTATCGCGTCAGACGCTCGTCCCTGATTCGACTGACGCTATCTCGGCTTCCCTGCCTCGCTCACGCAACGAACGCAAATGCCCTGCGGCAACTCCGAGGGGAAGGTGAACTCCTTCAGCTTTTGTGTTGTTTGCAAGTCATGCAAAGAAAACCGAATAATGTTTACTACTACTTTTAGAAATTTAACAATGGGTGTCTCGTTAAATTGCGCAAAGTAGAATAAGTTCTACAGATTTCGATTTTATTGCGTAACCTCATCGACAGCCTCTTTAACAGCATTCATATACGGAATAACTACATCGATGTAAACCAAAAGATCACTGAAGGATATATCTGCAGCTCTATCATTGTGATGGACGATATTGTTTCTTTTTGTGACTATGGTATTAATTATGTGTTTATACTTCTCAAAGTCATCTTTTCTTGATAAGTCAATGCCAAGAAATTGAAAAAGTTTCAGAGTTCTATAGGGATTTGCAGAAATATTGTCAGATATATCTTTCTTTGTAACATCCAATGAGAGGTTTTCATAGTTAAAATACTTATCTTTTAAGCCAGTATTTAATCTCCAATGCACAAAATTATGTGGTATACCGACTGAGGATAGTCGGTTGGATATATTAACTGAGTGTTTAAAAGCAATATCTTGAAGGTATGCTTCAAGATAACTACATATACTTATTAAATACGACTTAACAAAAAAATTCACGTTATCAATGAATAATTGATCTGGTTCGTTAGCAATAACTCGTGCGTTTGAGCTATTGATTACATTTCTTAAAGATAAATATAGGCCTGTATACTGCAAGTATAAATCACTATTTTTCGAGGGCTGCATTCAATAATGGCTCCCATAACGAGCGTCTTCTTAGAATCGATGTCTTTTTTTGTAAGCCGCCAGATAATGTCCGCCTGAAATCTTCACTTGAACATAGCTCATGGTAAGCATCTTTGATTACGATTCTTTTATCATCAATGATTTCTTTATTAATTAACCCAACAGTAGCCATTAAAAGATCATAATGAACCATTCCTTGTTTTTGCCTATCACGTGAAGTATCTATGAACAAGTTATCTTCGAAAATTGTTTTACAGTTATTCAGAGCATTATTAAATTTTAGACGGAGATGGTTTACACCTTCCTCATCTATATCTGAATTATGTTCCATAAAGTCGTCAAGGAAATTTCTTAAAACACCATCATATGACGTTAGAGCCAAATCAGCAGAAAATGCAAAAAAACGTAATATCTGTTCATCTGATTCACGACTATCTTTTGTTCTATCACTTCCTTCTGCAATGCCAAAATTAGCTATTGCTGGATTTCCTGCAAGTTCAACTAGTAACTCATCAAACGCACCAGGATAAATTGCATGCCTTATTTCTTGGTCGCTTAATTGAACTGCCCCTTGATTGAGCCTTGCAAATATCTCTCTTATTAATTTTTTTGGATTTTCTTTACGAAGAACAATGCAACGAATAGTTGTTGTCTCAAGTTCAGCTTGGAGATCTCCAAGTTCAGAAAACTTTTTCCCCTCGAGTTCTTTGAATGTCGTCATCCCTTCTAAAGCAAACTCATCATTAAAAAATTTAGTTATTGTTGTAAGTCTCTGAACACCATCAATGACCAATTGATTCCTATTTTCATCTTCAGCGAAATAACATGATGGAAGAGGGATTCTCATTAAACATGATTCTATAAATTTAGAGGCTCTCCCCCATCCCTCTTTATCCCATTTATATTTTCTCTGGAAGTCAGGATTTAATATTGTTTTAGGGCTGTCTGAAGAAATTCTGGATACTAACGTTTCAAATGGATAATCTAATGGATATAAATTTAATGTTTTATCTTGAATTTCTACGGCCATGGTACTTTCCTAGTTTGTTAATAATATTTTGGACTTTAATTACCACTAGCTTGTAAATATGCCCGTGCTTCAATTGAAATGGTTGATTTCTAAAATACAACTATCTGTCTTAAAATAAACTTATCAGATTGTGTTCTGTTATCATAGGGAATTATCTATCAGATATGAACAATCATATGTACCACTAAGTTTCTCAATAAAGAGTGATGCGGTAACTATATGATTTAAAATGAAATTAATGTGTTTTAATGCTTTTGTTTAAGTGAGGTATATTGCAGTATGCTAACTCCGATGCAACTGCATTCTCATTCACTTTTATACGACTAAAGAGCTACATAAAGAGTGTGTATTAAAATTCATTACTGAAAAAATCTAAAATTTCATCAATTTTATTGCGCTCAGCTTTTCACACAATGAGTGAGGACACCCACAACTTTCATGATTGATCTTTTACACCATAATTCCTATAGGTTGTGGTTAGAATCAATACGACGTGATCGCGCTATTTGTTTTCTAAATGCTACAGATTACGCATAATGTTAGCTAAGGCGAATTCAACTGCTGACGTGACCTTCGATGACATGGATGTCATCGTAGAGCCGCCATGGATGGCTTCACGGCGTGTCACGGAAGCAGTTGAATTCGGCGAACGAGTGATGGATAAGCGCTTTGTCTTGTCTCTTTAATGTTCAGCTTATTTCGTGTCGCGTAGCAAACAGCCGCAAATAATTTGCGGCTGTTTGCTATTAACACACTGTATTTGAACTGGGATTTAAAGCTTTCGCTAAACAACTCGCTATTGGGCAACCATCGCCATGAGTGCGGGTAAAAACTCGTTATCTAGTGCGGCGATTTCACTTTGTTCGATTAGCACTTGATTAAGAATATCATGGCTAGTCAAAGGGTTGGCTAGTACCACGCGAAACACCACGGTCGCTTGTCTAAAATAGCGGGCGGGGGAAATGCGGGTGCGGGAGACGAAGGATTTTCCCTGTTCGCGTTGGTGCTTTTGAATAAACTGGGTGAGGCCATCGAGCAGCTCATTAAAGCGGGCGACTCTTACCGTGTCTGCTTGCTCACAGGCAAGCTGCATGGCGGCTTGTACGCGGGCGGGCACATAACGATAAGTCAGCAGACACAGTTCTGGTTCAGTAACCAGCTCAAAATCCTCATGGGCTTTGATTTGTTCGGCAAAATAACGGGCTTTTTCAAGGCTGTTATTGATTAAGATTTCATAGCCATCGCGGCCGATGATCTGTAAGCAAGCGTGCACTAACATCGCCATGCCGGGGCGTGAACCTTCGAGCGTTTGGCTGCCTAAGTCCTTTGAACCACGGCGCAGAATATATTCGGCGTGATGGGCAATGGCGTGGGCGAACTCTGGGTCTTTAAATAACACCATACCTGCGCCCATGGGCACGTACATTTGTTTGTGGGCATCAATAGTGACTGAATCGGCAAGTTCGATACCTGCGAGTAAGTGGCGGTATTTATTGGATAATAAACTCGCACCGCCCCACGCCGCATCTACATGGAAATGACAATTTAACTCTTTTGCCAGCGCCGCTAACTCTGTCAGTGGGTCAACATTACCGGTTTCAGTGGTGCCAGCCACACCAACAATCGCCAACACTTTGATGTTTTTACTGGCAAGTTCAAGGGCGGCTTGGCGCATTTTCGCGACATCGACCTTGTTATCGATGCCCGTGGGAATGCTGATGATATTGTCACGACCGATACCAAGCAGATCGACGGCTTTGCCTAGCGAATAGTGACCGCGCTCCGAGACTAAAATCGCTAAATCGTCATAGCCATAGTGGCGCAGTGCCTTGAGTAAACCTTCGCGGCTGACGCCTTTAAACTCGCCATCGGCCTTCAATAATTGGTTACGGGCAATCCACAGGGCGGTGATGTTGGCAACCGTGCCGCCGGAGCAAAATGCGCCGAGGGAATGATTGGCGCTGTGCATCCAGCTTTGATAAAAATCCGTATCTTGGGCGTAAATCAAATGGTGCATCATGCCGAGCACTTGGCGCTCAAGCGGCGTAAATGCCTTTGAGGTTTCGATTTTGACCAGATTTTGATTGAGTCCCACCATCATTTTAGACAGCGGCAACACAAAGTAGGGCAGTGCCGATGTCATGTGGCCGATAAAACTGGGTGCCGCTGTGTGTACCGAATGCGCCACCAGATTTTGCATAATCTCGTCGGTGTAATCGGAAACAAAACGCGGCTGAGTTGGAATTTCAAAGGCTTGAAAATCGGTTTCAATTTCCGACAAGGGTTTTTCGAGCGCGGCGATACTGTCACCCAAAAAGCCTGCTAAGTCCTCGGAGAGCTTCTGCTCGATAATACTCAGCGTTGATCCTGCATCTTCCGGTGCAGTAAAAATGCGTAGCAGACTTTCTTCGGATGCTGTGGCTTGGCGAGGGAGTTTCTGGGTCATGGGGCTTGCCGTCTATTAATTTTTATAGTGAAACCGCAAATTGGCTCGAAGAGTATAACGGACCAGTGACTCTCAAAATGTTCAATCAGCGGAATACCAAAAAGGGAGCTCACTTTACTGCAAGGCCTTTTAGGCATCAAGCACTAAAATTTGTGTTACCAAAGCGTTGCGGCCTAAATAAGCAAAGGCGCCGTTATGGCGCCTTTATGTTTAACTCGACGAGCTGCTCATCAAGCCTGAGCATTAGTCCTAAAATTCATGTTAGCCCTAAAAATTAGCGCTGGCCTAACATGAGTACCGCGCCGATATTTCGGGCGGTATTACTAAGGTTTAGCTTGGCATTAGCCAGTACATCATCGAGTGGACTTAAGTGCGGAATGATAGGGAAGATAGCCGCCATACCGTGATCCAATATGGCATTGGCGTTGTCACCTAGGCAGCCCGCGATACCGATAGTAGGAATGCCCTGCAGTTGGGCTTGCTTTAACACACCCATCGGGGTTTTTCCAAACACGGTTTGCCCGTCGATGCGGCCTTCACCTGTGATCACTAAATCAGCGCCGCGGATTTTGTCAGCAAGGCCAACGGTTTTCATTACAATTTCAACACCGGGTTTAAGTTCGGCATTTAAAAAAGCCATCACGCCAAGACCCATACCGCCCGCAGCACCTGCACCCGCATGTTCACGCTGATCACTCATGCCACTTTGGGCAATCACATCGGCATAATGGGCGAGCGCGGTATCGAGCTGCTTAACCATCGCAGGCGTCGCGCCTTTTTGCGGACCAAAAATCGCCGATGCACCACGCTCGCCGCACAGCGGATTATCAACATCACAGGCAACTTCGAAGGTGCACTCACGTAAAAGTGGATGGGCGTTGGTCATATCGATACGGGCAAGATTCGCCAGCGCCGCGCCGCCAGAAGGCAAGGTTTTACCTTGGCTATCGAGCAATAAAATGTCCAGCGCTTGGGCCATACCCGCGCCGCCATCGTTGGTGGCACTGCCGCCTAGACCTAAAATGATGTGTTTTATCCCCCGATTAAGCGCATCACAAATCAGCTCGCCCGTCCCATAACTGGTGGTTAGCAGCGGATTACGTTGCTCCCTCGGCACATGGTGCAGACCAGAGGCCGAGGCCATTTCAATCACGGCAATCGCGCCAGTACTTATATCAGCGATTGAGCCACTGTTTGAGCCAGAATTTGAGCCAGAGTTTGATCCATTGCCGAGAATGCCTTCACCAAGAATGCCATAGTGCGCTTGCACCCTATACCCCAGTGGACCCATGACCTCTAGGCTGACAATACTGCCGCCCGTGGCGTCCACCATAGATTGCACTGTGCCTTCGCCACCATCGGCAACGGGTATTTTGATTATGTCGCAGTCGGGTATCACTTGTTTTAAGCCTTGCTCGATTGCGTTGGCCACTTCGAGTGCGCTTAAGCTTTCTTTAAATGAATCGGGGGCGATAACTATTTTCATTAAAAATCCTACAGCTAAATGGGCGCGGTTTGCGCTCAAGGGACACGCTTGAATCAAGGCTTAATCACTGATCACTAATTACTATCAGAGCAAGACTAAGCTCAGCACATACACAGTCAACATAGCGGTGACACCTTGAATAAGGGTTGCCATGGTTTGTGCTTTGTAAGCTTGTTTCACACTCATGCGGCTAAATTGGGTGACGACCCAGAAGAAGCTGTCATTGGCGTGGGAAACCGTCATCGCGCCGGCACCAATTGCCATCACCGTCAATACGCGGCCCATATCGCTGCCAAGACCGATATCACCGAGCATAGGCGCAACCAGTGCTGAGGTTGCGACTAACGCCACTGTCGATGAACCCTGCGCCGATTTAAGCGCCGCGGCGACGATGAACGGCATAAAAATACCGATACCGAGTGCCGACAATGATGTGCCTAAAAAGTCACCGATAGGCGTAGCTTTCAAGACCGCACCAAAGGCACCGCCTGCACCTGTGATTAAAATAATCGGCGCAGCTGTGACTAACCCTTGGCTGATACGCTCGCTAAATTCACTGATCTTATTCTCACCCTTTAATAACGACAGGGATAAGAATAGGCCAATCATCAGAGCGTTAACGGGCTGGCCGAGGAACACTAGCGCGTCAAATAACTCTGCTTTACCTAAAGGCGCTGAAGGGAAGTTAGCGATAGAACCTAAACAAATTAATACGATAGGCACAAAAATCGGTGCGAAGGCTTTTAATGGGCTGGGCAGGGTGCCATAGCTTTTTTTCAGGGTTTCATAGTCGCTCGCTTCCGCTTTAAGCTCCTGCGCACCTTCACCATCTGGCTCAACATCGGCAAAACGGTTCGCCCATAACATGCCCGCTAATGCGGCAACGGCGGCCACAAAGAGACCCACGCCAATCACTAAGCCCAAATTCGACTCTAAGCCTAAGTTACCCGCAGCGGCGATAGGACCCGGCGTTGGCGGTACAAAGGTGTGAGTGGCATACAGGCCCGTGGCTAAGGCAACGCTCATGGAGACGCTAGAGACCTTCATGCGGTTCGCCATCGATTGTTTTAGCGAGTTTAAGATCACAAAGCCCGAATCACAAAAGACTGGAATAGACACTAGGTAGCCGATGACCGACATAGTTAATGTCGGGAAGCGTTTACCTAATACCTTGATCACCACATCAGCCATAGTAATGGCGGCGCCGCTCTTTTCCAGAATAATACCTATGATTGTCCCCAAGACGATCACAAGACCGATATAACCTAAGATGCCGCCAAAACCTGTGGTGATGGTTTTAGCGATTTCTCCGCTCGGTAAGCCATAGGCGAAAGCCGCGATAAAGGCGGCCAGAATTAAGGTTAAAAAGGGGTGGAGTTTAAATTTTGAGGTCGCGATAACAATAAATGCAATCACGCCGATGAGAATAAGCACTAAGTTCATATTATGTCCCGTTCAGTTCTTGGCTGAAGTTTTTGAGTAAGTTTGTTGACTTATATTGTAGGGCGCAGTGCTTATTTGGGCCTGAGTCCAAATGAGGGCTGCTTTAAGGTTATCCTATTTTAAGATCATCCTATTATTGTGCAGGCATGCTTGAATAGCTTTGGCTAAATCCACGGAATTACCGCGTTATGTTTCGCCATTTTTGTGCTCATGCACAAAAAAGCTTAGGTGAATTCGAATGTAAGAGGAGGCGTTTTGTCGATAAGGGTTGGCAAATAGGGCTATTTGCCAACCTTAAATAGGAGGGACTCGGCTTAACTCGTCGTTTTATTGGCGACGAATAAAAGATTCGACATAGGCAGCGGTGCGAGCATTGAGTATCGGATCGGCAGACGCGGCAATGCCCTTAGGTAATAACAGCGGGTTGAAAATGCCTTTATCGCACTGTTGCACTTGGGGATCGTTATCTCGCTCACCGTTAATCACCACTTGGCCGACCAGCAAACGCTGGCGAGTCTCAGGCCAAATTACTGTGGGGTCATTAATCTCATCGCCCGTTTCAGCCAGTTGAATATAGAGGTTCCATTGTGCCGGCTGGGTTTTAATGCGCTCGAGTAATTCTGCCTCTAAAAAATCGTCACCCAGATTAGCAAGTTCGCTGGCTGACAGTGCTGCCGTACCTGCGACAGGTTCAAAAATCCACTTTCCCGCAACCGTTTCACCTTGCTGAGCGCCCCCTTTTTGGGTGCTAAACAGGAAACTATTCACGCCGTAGTAGCGGCTGTTGGCAAAACTTGGGCTAGGAGGCAGCTGTTTGACATAGTCGAAAAAGGCTTTAGCGCTGGGTTGATTGTCGATAAGCCACTGTTTACCTTCTGCGCCTTGTTTCACTTTGGTCTGAAAGGTAAAAAAGTCTTCTAGATTACTGGCGAAGAAAACGGGGACGTTAGTGGTAACAAAGTTAAGGTTTTTTTTATCGCCATCTATTTTGAGTGACATAAAGCGTCCAGCGGTTTTATCGGAGACCTGTGGATTAGTACCGCCAAGGGAAAAACGGGCAGTAACTTTAATGGCATCTTGATTAAAAAACGGAATCGCCAGTGTTTGTTGTAATTGCGGATCCGGTTTAAAACTGCCTGAGGTGCAAAATCCTTTCGTGTGATTACGCAGTTTTACCTTTTTACCCGCCTCGCGACTTGCCGCATCGGGCGTGCCATTGACGGCATCAACCAGCTCTGGAATGGTTTTTTCGGCTGCGACTAATGTCGGTGAAGTTAGCGCTAAGCCTGTGATGAGGCAGGCTTTGGCGAGTAAAGTCAGTTTGAATGGGGTCATTGCAATTCCTTTCAATGGTCTGGGTCGAGCGTTCGACATGTCGGCGCGAGATTGTTATTAGAAACTATAGGAAAGGGGATACGGTATAAATCTTTCAATCGATCTGTTAATTAATGCCTTACTGACTCAATTGCATAGGAAATAACACCCGTTATCTTGGGGTTGCCGAAGTATCAAGCAGTTGTCCAAGATACAAACTCAATAATCCATGCAGGGATTGGATATCGGCTTGGGTGATTTGCTGAATTTTATCGAGGCGATATCTAAGTGTGTTGCGGTGTATAAACAGCGCATTCGCACATTGCTGTGCATCACCAAAGTGGGTGATATAGGCGGCTAAGGTTTTGCGTAACTGGCCGTTTTTATCGGCCTTGGCGAGTTGCTGATAGGGTGACGCTAGTGCCTGACCGCGCCAGTCATGTTTAAGTCCTGCAAGAAGTACTTGTAGGGAATAATCTTCGAACAGGTATTTATTACTCTCAGCATTGCGTTGTTTACCTAGGGCTAAGGTTTCCTGCGCGGTTTGATAGGATCGCGCGATACCGCCTTTTTCGGGGAAAAAATGACCCAAGGCAATTTTAAAATTTAAATCCATTTGGGCGGGTAAGCGCTGCAACAGTTTATCGATACGCTGGTTTTCAAGTTCAGGATCCCATTGTTTTCCATCTAAAAAAGCGGGCTTTAGGATCACTAACTGCGACATGGATGTCATGGCTATTAAGTTACCACGATCCGGATTTTGCAATAGATGCAGCACTTGCTTGAGGGTTTCGCTGACTCTGGGGCTGCGTTCATCTACGGACTGAGTGGATGCCTCTACTAAGGATAAGGCCGATGAGTTGGCGTCAGTCTTTAAATGTTGTTTTTGGGTGTGTTTCTCGCTGATCTCAATAATGGCCGCGACTCTTGGCAGGCTGATATCAATGTCGAGCTGTTTTGCCCAGCGGTGCAACTGTGCATCATCGGTTTCAGCTTTGATCAGTTGCAGAATAAACTCTTCCCGCTGGCGATTCTCCCACTGCAATTTATCCTGCAGGTTGGCTTGTTCGACAATCATTTCGGCGGTCATTTTAAGTAACTCGCCGTAATGGGTAAGCTCACTTGGATCGCCAGTAATACCGACAACACCTATGATTTGTCCTTGATAATGCAAGGGTAAATTAATGCCAGGTTTAACACCATGTAACCCAGAGGCGACTTCTTGGCTTATCTCCACATTGCGATTTTGGGCAATGGCCAGCAGGGCGCCTTCGTGGGTCGAGCCAATACGTTTGGGATCGCCTGAGCCTAAAATCACTCCTTGGCCGTTCATCACATTGATATTGTGGCCAATGATTTTCATTGTGCGACTCACAATCTGTTTAGCGATGGCAGAATCAAGCAGATACATATAAGTGCCTAGAGTGGTTGAAGGTTTAACAGGGATGCAATACGCATTCTTAATCTGGGTAGCATATCGCGTTCAAACTCAGGATGCTGCTTAAGCCAGAGATTATTGCGTGGGCTCGGGTGCGGTAAGACAAAATATTTAGGCCAATATTGCTGCCACTGCGCGCACGCTTGGGTCACTGTGATGGCTTTCAGTTTGGGGATGGTTTTTGCTTTGGTGCTGGACGATACATTATTGCTGATTGTTTGAGGCTCAGTGAGCGGCGAAGTGAGGTTTATGGCCACGGACGATTCACGCGGTAGATGATAATCGATGGCATATTGGCCGAGGATCACGATTAACTCAATTTGTGGCATTAACGCAAGTAAGGCTTGATGCCAAGTGGCGGCGCATTCGGGGCGCGGTGGTTTATCACCCTGCTTTTTACCGTTTTTTTCGATACTGCCCGGAAAACAAAATCCCATAGGGATAATGGCAAAAAGGGCAGGGTTATAAAATTGCTCGCGAGTGACATTCAACCAAGTGCGCAGCCGTTCACCGCTGGCATCGTCAAATGGTATGCCTTTATGGTGGGTTTTCACGCCCGGAGCTTGGCCGGCAATCAAAATCCGCGTTTGGCTACTGGCCTGCAATATCGGCTTGGGCGCTAAGGGTAAATCGGCCTGACATAAAGTACAGGCGTTAATTTTCGTCAGCAGCGCTGCCATTGATGCAGAACTGGGCGGCGATACTGTTTCGCTTAGCGGTGATGGCGCCGGCGCGTTAGTGCAATGTGTTTTAGTCAACATTTGTCTTAGTCAGTGGTCAGTGCCAGTGATTAATGTCATCGCTGATTCATTTTCAATCAGGATTGGAACATCATCGCCGTTTGATATAGCCAGTAGCCAAAAAGACCGTACCCCAACAATAAGCCCAAGTAGCTTAATAACTTAGGCACTCTACTTGGGCTTGAAGCCAAACAGATGTGGGTTAGCACAAGGGTAAAGAAGGCTAAGGGCGCAATGACATAACTCAAGGCGAGGATGAATAATGCCCCTAGGCTGATGATCCAATCGGCATTACGATTGGCGGGTTTATCGATTTGGCACAGTTGTAGTGGCAATAATATCAATCCAATCCCCACACAAATAATGCCTAAGTTCAGGGCGAAATCACTCCAACCTCTGTGATCATAAATGGCTAACGCAACGGCAATCAGCGGAACGATTAAGGCGCTTAATACATGGCGTTTGGCAAAGGCGGTACTACGATACCGACCCGCAAAAAAGAACAAACCCTGCAAAAATAAATTGATTAAGGTAAAGCCGCCGAGGCCGAGAATGATAAACAGGCTGGCGGTGCCGCCCGAGGGGTCGAACGCCAAGGCGGGTAAGGGTAATAGACTCAGTCCCAGTAGGGCGGGAAGCGATGACAACCAGTTAGATTGGCAGAGGGAAGAATAAATACGCATGGGCTCAGAGGATTAACCAAAAGATTGAATTAAGATCCGCTAAAGTGAGCTAAAACTCAAGGAATAAGGTTTTTATGGGCAGACTTTTGCGCCAGAGTCTGATCTTATTCAAGATTTTTACTTATATCTTGGCTGATGTAATGATTTTACATGTGACTTTGGATGTGACTGCTGCGGTTAAACAAAAGCCCGCAAGATGCGGGCTTTTGGATTGTCTATCATTTAGGATTAGAGCTTGTAGCTCATGCTTAACATGATCATCTGCGCTGTATAGTCATGGTTATTGCTGTCAAAGCCTACGACGTTCCAAATGCCATCAACGGCGATATCATTGGCAGCGTCATTGTCCTTATAGTTCTCAATTTTATAATCCAAGCGCAGCGCCATTTTCTCGGTGGCTTGATATTGAGCGTATAAGTTAATGTTGTGCACTTTGGCAAAATAATCACCATAGTCGCCTGTGATACCTTGTCTCACTTGGGTGTTACTGTTGGAGTCTGAATAGGTGTAATCCAGTCCCATGCGTAACTTGTTCTCAAGTAAGTTGTTGTAGCTAATGCCAGCGCCGACAACATCGACTTTATCTTCAATGAATCCTGTCCAGGTTGGGGTGCTGTAGTTGCTGCTTCCCGCCTGTTCAGATTCAATGATTTGATAGTTATAGAAGGCGGTTGCCAGTAAATCATCGGTGATCATATAGCTGATGTTGGCATCATAACTGGTGTCTTTTGACTCAGTTAAACCGATGACAGTATCTGTGTAGTCATCGAATGCGTAACGGGCACCGAAATCTAGTGTCAGGCTTTCGATAGGCGAGTGAGTGACTCGAGCTTCCACTTGGGTTCTGTCACGGTTCGCCAGATTGTACTTACGCAACAGGCTGTTGGTTTCAGAGGATGTCCATTCAGAGGCTTGATATTGCGAGCCATCACGTTGACCGTAACTGCCCTTAACCCACATATCCCAAGTTTTGAAGCTGTTGACTCTAAAACGCGCCCAAACAGTATTTTCATCCGTGGTTTCACGGTCTTGATAATTACGTTCGTCACGTTTGAAGTCATAGCCACCATCGAGTTTCATGCCGCTGGTAATACGATAATCTGCGGCCACTTTGAAGCGTTGGCTGGTGTTATCGTAAGGGGTGTTGTAGGCCACCTTACCGTTGACATTGTTGATGCTGACTTGGGTCCACTCTTCAATCTGCGTATTGTTATCGCGGTCGTTATAGTCGTAGCTACCACTTAAGCGCAGTGAGTTGGTGACTTTGCTGACCACTTTTAAGTTTAAGCCGATAAGATCGACCTTGGCATCTAGGGCTTCAGTTGGCACTTGATAACCATAACCTGAAGTCACTAACGCTTGGTCTTGACTCATTTGTCCTGCAAGCACGCGAGCCGATAGCACATTGGTACTGTCGTTGTATTGGCCCATTAACGAGACTGTGTGTGACTGATTGTCTGGATCAAGGGCGATAGAGCCCGTGGTTTGCGCGCCAAAGGTTGGATTAAATGCACTGTCGAAATTTAACTGGTTGTACTCGTTCTTAAAAATCGAGCCATTGTAGTTAAGTGCGGTAAACCAGTTGTCGCCTTTAAGCTTGATACCCGCTTCAATGGAGTCAGTGGTGTAATCGACAGGCTCGGCTAACATCATAGATTGGTTGAAGAATCCACCTGATGCTTTTTTCAAGCCAGTTTTTTCTTCACGCTGGTAGCTCACATGTGTGCTCCACAGCGATTCACCTTGATAATCAAAACCAAGCCCTGTGCGCTCACGTTTGAGCGACAGTTCTAAGGCGTTCAGGCTGTCCATCAGTAATGGCATTTGGCTGCTTGAACCCGCCGTCACCCAGTTGTCTGGCAGCGTTAAATTATCGCTGCCCACACCCGAGTAGGGTGTTAAGGCACTGTTGCTGTTGTAAGTGGCAATCTGGCGATAGTTCACATTGACATTGTACTGGCCTTGTTTGCCGGCATTCACCTCTAAACGGCCGCCATCCATGCCCAGTTGATAGGCTTCAACGCTGGCGCGATAGCCTTTTTCACCGCGAAAGGTGACATCAGCATCCAATTTACCTGCGACTTCGTTTGACGTCCCAAAGGCATTCGCCGAGCGAATATCCTCTTCGCTGTTATAACCGACACCGACACCCACAGTGCCCGATGTGCCCGTTTCAACAACGCAGCCTTTACAGCTCCAAGCGGACATTTTGACTTTTTCGGTATTGGCATTGGCTAAGCCATACCCATCGGCCGCTATCGCAAAACCTGTGTTTGCCAGTAACGCCAGAGTGATCAAATTGAGTTTAAATTTCATTTTCTCGTCTCCTTAGCGCTGTAATAGCTTGCCAGATGGATGGTTTGAACCATGAACCTGACTGTGGCAATTTAAACAGCTTCTTCCACCCGTGAAGGCATTGTCGCCGATGTTTGAACCTAAACCAGTGTTACCTAAGTAAGCATTGCTGGCATGGCCATCGCTGGCGTGACATTGCTGACACAGCTGCGGTGCGCGGGTTTTCAACATGGCATCATTCACACTGCCGTGAGGATTGTGGCAAGTGACACAGTTCTCAGTGACGGGTGCATGTTCCCACAATTTTGGGCCGCGTTTTTCGGCGTGGCAGGAGTAACAGGTTTCGTTAATGCTCGGCTTGTTTAGATCGGAATCTGTCATGCTCCCATGGGGATTATGACAATCGCTACAGGTCATTTGAGCCCATTTTAATGGGTGGCTTGAGCGTTTGTTCATGTCTGCTTTTTGCTTAGTGTGGCAGCTAGTACAGACTTCCATTTCAGTGTTTTTTGATAACACAGGATCTTTTGCCACATGCACTTGGTGGCAAGAGGCACAAGCGACATCTGCATTGTCATGGTGACTGCCGTTCCAAGACACACGTTTGTCATCTTGGTGACAGCTCATACAGACACTGTTTTGTTTTTCAGCACTTAAGGTCGATTGCTTACCGAAAGTGATCATCGGCTCGTTGCCGCCTTTATTGTGTTGACCTAAAGGACCATGACAGGCTTCACATTGCAGGCCCGCCATTGGGCTTTTTGATGAATCAATGGCGCCGTGGACACCTTTGAACAGGTCCATCACTTTTTCAGATTTTTTATGGCACATCAAACAAGAATCGGCGCCTTTAGGGGAGTAGTTGCCTTCGGCAAACTTCTTATCTAAGGTGGCTTCGACTTGCTCTGGCGTCATTTTCGCATCCCATTTTGACGCATAAGCGTTTGGTGCGATGCATAAAGACATGACTGCTGACATTGCCATGGTGATGACAAGTGCCGGCAGTAGGTTTTTCATTTTTAGGCTGTTCTTCATAATAGGCTTCCCAATTTGTCCCAACAAAATTCAAGAAAGGGGGAGCTAACTCCCCCTGCTTGGGCAAATTACATTTTCACCTGAGTGTGATCTGTTGGTGTGGGTTTGTGACAGTAGAAACAGGTTTCTGACTGCGCCGCTTGGTTAGCTTGGGTAAAGTCACCATCAATAATGGCACCGAAGCCTTCAAGCACAGCTTGTGAATGTGCCTTTAGCGGATTGTGATTGTGGCATGAAGTACAAGTTGCTGTGATTGGCGTGGTGTATTTACCCGCGGAAGTTGCCAGCGCGCCTTTGACCTTAAATGCATCTAGGTTGAAGTCGTTGTGACATTGGGTACATTCTTTGATGACACCTTGCTCGCCGTGGATCACGTGCAGTTTCATCTCTAATGCGCCTTTGTTTTTACCACTTGCATAGGTGCCATGTGGAGTATGGCAAGTTGCACAACCATCAAGGCCAACAATCGGTTTACCAGTGGCGTCCTTACTATGAGCAAGTTGTTCTGACATTACGAAACCAGGGCTGTTTTTACCTTTGTGATATCGAGACTCCCACTCCGTACCGTGGCAATTAGCACAAGTACTGAAGTTTACTGAATCTACGTGGCGAGTACTTGGTTTCTCACCAGATAATGTTGCAAAGGCGATATCTGCTTTCATGGATGTGTATTTACTCACATCACTACCATCAAATGTTGGTTCTGCACATGCTACAAATTGAGCATTTAGAGAACACATTGCCCAGTTAACAAAGGTTACAGAGGTATCAGTATCGGTTTTTACTGCACCAAAAGGCAGTGGTTTCGTGGTCGTGTAAACCAGCTTACCATCTACAATACTGGCTTTAGAATCAAGTACACCATTTTTAACGGCTATTACTGAATCTTTAGTGAAATAACTCAAAGCAATGTTATTGGGGCCAACGTTAGTGATGATCTCAACACGTTGGATTTGAGGTAGTAGGGCGCTGATATCTACAGGAGACCCTTTACTGTCAGTTACTTGGATGCTTATTGTAGCGGCTTTAGTTGCTGAATCTACGACGGAGCTTGCCTCAATACCGTACTTGTTAATTAAAACTTTTTTGTCCACGGTTTTCACTGTGTGTAGCTCAGCAGTCCAGTCGCTGTTATGACAAGCGATACAGTTAGAGTTATCTAGCTGTTGTGAATGGCCTTTACCTGCGGCGAAGTCCACTGTGCTATGACAGCTTCCACAGGTTGCGGCAGTTGGAATACGTGACCAATTACCCCAATCTGGCGCGGCATCGTTTGCAGCATGACAGCTTTGGCAGCTTTCCAATGAACCTAAGGTCAGGTCTTTGTGTTTAGCGTGAACGAGAACATTGAACTCTTTACCTACGCCAACTTTGCCTGCTGTGTGGCAAGTTGCACAGTAGTTAACATCTGAGTACGCGCCGCCGTGTTTCACATTGGCTAAATCTTGGTGACAGGTATTACAGCTTTCAGTGGCCACAATTTTGCGGCTGTATGTCGGTGCGGCACCGGTATCGGCCGTAAAGTCTACAAAGGCGTTACTGTTAGGGACTTGAGTTCCATCGGGTAACGGCGTGTTATAAGCGCGGATTAACACCCGTTGAGCTAACTGATCGTTGTAGGTGATTTTAGCGTTAGCGGTCAGGTTCATGTTGAAGGTATAGCTGTAGTGACCGTTTTTCTGGTCAACAAAGGTCCCTGGGCATGTTGCTGCGACATCGCAGGTTTCATCACCAAAGTATTGCCATTGTGAGGCATTACCGGCACCTGTCGCCCCTTGTGGGATCAACTGTGCTGCGGCGAAGCGCATTTTTTGGAGACCAACGACGGGTAAATCATCTTCGTTAGTCACGGTAAACTCAACACTCGGTACACCGTTAGTGATGACAGATTTATCAAACGTGAAATTAAGGGTTTGAATCGCTGGAGCAGGTTCGCCACCAGGTTCACCGGGATTACCATCATTACCATCGCTGCCACCACAGCCAGTTAAGGCCATAGTGACTGCACTTGCTGCTAACAGCAGTGCGATTTTAGTTGTTTGTGCGTTCATCATTTTTTTCCCTGCATAGGTTTGGCATTGCTTAAACGCTGTGTTCTAGAGCCAACAGATTCTATGTCTGTGTTTTTGGTCACTAGAAGCGACTTAAGTGGATGCTGGAAATAGAATTCCCCAAGGAAAGGCTAACCTAACATGACCTTAAAATCTCCAAGGCCTTTGCTAATGTGTGACTTGGATCTTTCTATTTCTAAAGAGGTAGTTAAAACACCTGGGAAGGGTTGATAAAATGTTTTGACTAAGAATAGATAAGATTGGTGCAGATGAGATGAGACTTGAAACCAAAGTTATAAAAAGGAGAGACCGTGGCCTCTCCTCTTGAGATAGTTAACCTAAAGATACAGGCTTAATCCTATTACATTCATTTGAGGCTATTACTTCGCACCCCAGTTAGCATGTTTTTCTAAGATATTTGCATCATTATGACAAGTGCTACAGCTTTCTTGCACTTTTGTTAGATCATATTGAGATGCTGGAATGCCCAGAACAGTCAGATTTGATGAGTCTTGCAATAATACTCCACCCATCGATTCAATATGACCCGCAGTAGCACTACTTAGAGCGTATGGACCTTGATGACAACTCACGCATGCCGCTGTTTGTGGTGATACCAAGAGTTGCTCTGTGCCGTCAGCTGTTTTGCCAAACGCAACTGGAGCTGCATCGGCGGCAATCTTACTCAGAGAGAAGCCATCTTTGCCATGACATGCCTGACATTCCGCTTTTTTGAAGAACAGATTCTTTCTTTCAGGATCGCTATAGATATAGTGTTTACTATGAACAATGTAGGCTAGGTTAGAGCTATTTTTGCCATCCCTATCACGAGTGCCATTATGACAGGAGGCGCAGCCATCTAGGTCATTAGTGAATCTATGCGTAATGCTAGTTGTGTGACACTGTTGACAATCTTTCATCTCTGCATGTTGTACACGCGGTGGTTTAACTACCTTGGAACCATCAGCTTTAAAGTAGTAAGTATCTGAGACGCTGTAAGGACCTGCATTAGTAGCTGTTTTGCCATCTTCGCTTAACTTACAATCAGCAACAGCCCCTTTACCATTAAAGCAAAGGTGTAATTGGCTACTTAGAGTCACTGTAACATTGGGAGTTTCCATCATTTTAACGACTTTAATTGGGTCATCAGTAAAGGTTACATCAATTGTGCCATCGGCAGCTTGAGCAAATTTATTAAAACCAATCTTCTGATAGTTAACAATAAAGTCATCACTAACTATGCCGTTAAATACTATCGCACTGGTAAATCCACCATATTTATAAGGCGTTGGATCTATCTGAGCTAGGGTGGCTAATGTATCGCCATGCTTAATGGACATATTCGCGACAACAGTTTTAGTGTCGGCATTGTAGGTCATGCTATTGAAGATTACCTTAGTTGCGGCAGCTTGAGCGTTATCATTTTGCACGTAGTGACCACGCTCAGCCCCACGTTTACCATTAGGGTCATTATGGCAACTGACACAGTTTTCTTTGCCATCAGCAATTTGACCTTGTTCAGCATTCCAATGCCAACTTGGTACAGCGTATTGACTGTTATGGCAGTTCATACAAGTCGCTGTATCTAGGTCTGCTTTCCAAATGTCTGCCATTTCCAATGTTTCATCGGGTTTGTGGCAGGTGATACAGTTTGATGCCGATTGCGGATAAATGCCGTTGTAGTAGGAATGGCTGTGGATCTCGTGGGCCATGCCTTTAATCGAGCCATCATATTTGTAAGTTTTAATGACATTGCCGGCCGCATCCTTGTCTGACTTCATGTACGAGTTGTTGTCAGTATGGCAGAAAGTACAAGATTCAAGCGTGACATGTTTGCCACCGTGCATTGCTAACGCACCATCTTGGCCCAGACGGTGGCAGCTTTGGCAAGTTTCGTTAGCAATAGCCGCTTTGGGTTTCGCTTGATCCGTATTTGAACTAGGTTGCCAATAGTGGAAGCTGTTTTCAACGAGTTTTGAGCCTGTTGCATTGACAGCTTGTATACCCAAATATACACCACTGGTGGCTGTTGCATCGTAGGCATATTTACCCAGAGTATTAATTTCTTTGTTTAGCTTAAGGGTGTAACTGCCATCACCATTATCAGTTAAACAGTCACTACAGTTTTTACCCTGAAAGTAATCGGAGCCAGTATAAAAGCCGTCTTTTTTATCTTTGTTAAAATAACTTAACCAGATATCACGGGGTGAGCCTGGGATATCGGTGGTGCCTACTTCGTCTTCATTGCCCATACGGCCAAAGGAGACTGCACTGATATCGGTATTGGTTAGTCCAAATACGGCAGCACCGTTTGCATCGGTAAGATCGAAATTGATGGTTAAAAAACCTTTATCATCGACATTGGCTGCGGTAATTTGCGCTTTTACTTTAGCAACTTTACTAATCGGCGAGCCGACTGGGCCCGGTTTACCGTCTTCACCATCTTTACCATCACTGCCACCGCAGCCAGTGAGAACAAGTGAAAGTAAACTGGCACCCAACATCGCTTTTGTTGCGGCATTGAAATTGAACCGACTTTCCGCACCTGATTTAGGAATAAATTTGCCGATACCGTTCGCCTAACACGTCGAGAATGATCTGCTGGTCCACTGTGAGTCCTGTGACTTGAGGTGGCGCCTCTCCCAACTGGTACTCG
>NZ_JALBYT010000036.1:0-53247 GCF_022690845.1 Shewanella sp. N2AIL
GACCAGTACTCGTCTGTTAACATTGTTCTTGGCATGATGGGTTGTCATGGTTAGTTTTTGGCGAAAGTAATTATACCAGCCCATCATGCTGTCTAATAATCCATCACGAAAGATCAACAAGCCCTAGACTACTTTCGAATCAAACTACTGTAAAACTGCGTTATTTTAAACTGATTTTTTTTAAAACTATCTGCTTTAACGCTATGTTATTTAAAACATAACATCAAAAATTATAACACTAAGGTACAAATGGCGTTTGGGTAAAGCTTAACACTCTACCCGTGCCAGGGTTATAAACAATCCCCTTAGCTCCCGTCGTGGTTAAATCCGGTGCTGGAGTGGGCACACCATTCGTTTGATTTAGCACCAGCGAAGCCACTTGGTGGTAAACACATAAATCTAAACCAGCAACGACTGCGCCAGTAATTGAATTAGCACTGCCACCTGCAGCGTTAATGACACGGGCAGTATAACGTTGATTACGTGCATCTTGGTTAAATAATACGTTTCGTGGAGCGCTCTGCAACACGGTATTAAATACTTGTTGGCAACTGACATTTGTCATAGCTGTGGCACTAGTTACTGAAGTTCCCGTTGGATAACCAAAACGAGGATCGAGCGAAACTGACGTACCATCTAAGATCACACTGCTATTTTGGCGCCCATCGACTTCCCACTGCGAACGCACAAAGCTAACGGCAGTCGATAAACCACCGGCCACGCCGTCAACACTGGCGTCTTCAGCATCATCGGTGACATTTAAGAATCGTGGGATCGCGGTTGCGGCGAGTAGCCCTAAAATCACAATCACAATCACAAGCTCTATTAATGAGAAACCTGTTTGCTTAGTTTTCATATATATGCCCCATACTTAAGAAATTTTATTCTAACAGCTAAATCAATTTTAAAAAGCCTTTGAGTTAACAATATTTTAGGGTGCAGTCAAAAAAATGACCCTGCCAGAGTTCAGTTGATAGCCTAAACTATCGCCATTGTGCGACCGATAGTGGCAGCTGTTATCCTTAACTAAATAATCAGCAACCAGCCCTGCGTTATCCACTTCGGCACCCATAAGTTGCTGCCACAAATCTTGGCAACCTTGGCCGTTTAACTGTTTAGGTTGTGGCCATCCTAAACTATTGATATCGATGACACTAAACTCAGTGTCTTTGGATATGTTGTCAAACACCTCCCAATTCAACTGCATCTGCGGCGGCTTGCCCAAAGATAGCCATTGGGAGCGCACCATCACCAGCACATTTAAAAAACGCGCATGATCGACTTCTAATCCACGGGCAGCGATTTGCGGTAGGGTAAAAAAGTACTTAGCACCAATCACCGCCATGATAACCAACACTAACCCTATGGTTATCATACGCCCATAGAGGCGTAATAGATCGCTTTCTGCCTTTTGCTGAGTCTGCATTTAACCTCAGCCCCACACATAAGAGAGGAGATAAACATTTTCCATATCGATTATTTACCGCCCTTGACCACATTGAGCATATCCCACATGGGCAGGTATATCCCTAAGGCCAACACGAGAACAATCACGGCCACAAAACCGATCAAAATAGGCTCCAATTTAGCGGTGAGGTTCTTTAAATCATAGTCTACTTCGCCCTCATAGAAGTCTGCCGCATCATTGAGTAATTGATCGATTTGCCCTGTTTCTTCACCCACGGCCACCATTTGCAGCACCAACGGCGTAAATAACTTACTCTGATTCGATACCCTCAACATAGAGTCGCCAGACTCAATCCCACGGCGCATACCGACTATTTTGTCGTGCATGTAGGCATTATCTACCGCATCAGCCACTAAACTTAAGGCCTGCGTCATCGGCACACCAGCGCTCAGCATCATAGAGAAACTGCGACAATAACGGGCTAACGTTGAGCGCTCGATAATCGAACCTACGGCGGGGATGTGTAACTTCCACTTATCCCACTGTTTTTCGCCCTTTTCCGTATGGTGCCAATAACGGATGCCGATGATAGTGCCAATCAGCGCCACCAACATCAGCGCCCAATAATTCACAAACAGATTCGATGTACCTATCAACACTTTTGTCGCCCAAGGTAAGTCGGCACCAAAGCGGGAAAACATCTCGGCGAACTTAGGGATCACCATGATATTGAGGATCACCATAGCGAGTGCAATCGAAATCAATACAAACATGGGATAACGCATGGCCGATTTAATTCGTCGCCGCGTTTCCTGCTCACGCTCGATATAACCCGAAAGCTGAATAAAGGCATCTTCTAACTTACCGGTGTTTTCTCCCACGTGCACCATAGAAACAAACAAGGAATCAAATACATCGGGATGTTGATTCATGGATGATGACAAGGGCCGTCCTGCGGTGAGCTGCTCAGAAATATCATTGAGCGCATCTTTCATCCGCTGGGAATGCGCCGTTTCAGACAAGCCCGCAATCGCCCGCAAAATCGGGATGCCAGAACGGGTCAAGGAGTACATTTGCCGAGTAAAAATCTGTAATTCTTCTAACGCGACTTTTCCACCAAATAACTTAGTCAGTGAGAATGACTTAACCACTTTAGCGACTTTGACTTCGAGGGGAATAATCCCCCGCGCCAATAGCATGTCAGCGGCAGCACTTTCCGACGCGGCATCCAACTGCCCCGTAACGGATTGACCTTGACCACTGCGTCCACGGTATTGATAAATCGGCATAATTACGCCTCAACGCCTTGTTGACTAATAATATCCTTCGACAAAGGTATTTGTGATTCACTCACATCCTCTACCAGCTTAGCCACCTCTTCAATGGTCGTCATGCCTTCGCTCAGATATTGCAACGCTGACTCGGCGAGCGGGGTGAAGTTAGGGCTCTGCAACGCGGCTCTGGCAAAATCCTGCGGATTACCGGTACGCATCGCATCGATCATCTTCTCATCCAACTCGAGGATTTCAAAAATACCAATACGGCCACGATAACCGCTGCCGTTACAACTCTGACAGCCGGTACCGATTCTAAAGTTCGCATGGCTAAAGTCTTTATGACTCACACTACTCAGCCAGGCGTTTTCCTGCGGTGTCGGCTGATACTCAACGCCACAGTTATGGCAAACGCGGCGCACTAAACGCTGGGCAATAATCACCCTCAAGGCACTAGCGACCAAATAACTGGCGGCGCCCATATCGAGCAAACGCAGTGCACTGGTAACCGCATCGTTAGTGTGCAAGGTTGATAATACAAAGTGACCCGTTAATGCGCCCCTTAAACCAATCTCAACGGTTTCTTGGTCACGCATTTCCCCGACCATGATAATATCGGGATCTTGACGCAAGGTGGTGCGCAATACGTTGGAAAAGTCTAAGCCAATCTTATGGTTAACTTGAACTTGGTTGATCCGCGGCAATTGATACTCGACCGGATCTTCCACCGTAATGATCTTACGGTCGGCGGTATTGAGCTCGCTCAAAATACCGTACAAGGTGGTGGTTTTACCGCTACCCGTTGGACCTGTGACCAGTAGCATGCCGTGGGGACGTTTAATCTGTTTACGAATACGCGCCAAAATAGCAGGCGGCATACCGGTTTCGTTTAGGGTCAATAACCCCGCCGATTGGTCGAGTAAACGCATTACCACAGATTCACCGTGGTAAATCGGCATGGTCGACATACGCACATCGATATGGTGACCTTTAATTTCCATATGAAAACGGCCATCCTGCGGCAAACGTTTTTCAGAAATATCGAGACCCGCCATCAACTTAAGTCGCAACACTAAAGCCGCGGCAATATTAACTTCATTCAGAATCGTTTCGTGTAACTGGCCATCGATACGCTGGCGAATACGTAGGGCTTTATCACCGGGTTCGATATGGATATCCGAGGCGCGCATTTGCACCGCATCCTCAAAAATCGACTGCAGCAGCTTAACCACTGTGGTTTCATTGTCACTGTCGCCAGAAGTCAGACTGGCTAAATCGAACATCTCATCGGCGGCGTATTCTTCTTCGAGCTTACCGGCGATCTGAGCTATTTGATCTGTACGGCGATATAAGTTATCAAACGCTTGCAGCAGTTGCTGCTCGGGCGCTACCGCTAACTTCAAACGCTTAGGTGCGATAAGCATTTCGAGGTGATCGAGCGCTTGCAAATCGGCAGGATCACTCATAGCTACCAGTATGCTATCGCCCCTGTCTTCAACCGCTAAAGCGCGGAAACGTCGGGCTTGCACCTCAGGAATAAGATGCACAACTTCCGCTGGGATCGGCATTTTACTGATATCAAGCAAAGGCACATTCAATTGTTGCGACAAGAACTGCAGCAACTGATGCTCAGTAATCGATTGCAAATCAATGAGGGTACGGCCCAGTTTTTTGCCCGTATTGCGCTGCTCGCCTAACGCCTGTTGCAACTGCGCTTCGGTAATAATGGCTTCTTGAACTAACAGATCGCCCAAACGCATTTTTAATCTGGGTTTCATTGGCTATCTCCTAGCTGAGTCAAACGTTGTTCGATAAAGGCACTCGCCTGCGCCGATAAGCCTCTGTGGCCTAACGCAGTCCGATAGGCTTGGCGTGCTTGGAGAAATTGCTGCTGCGAATCAAGCGCATAAGCCAGTCCCATCCACCATTTAGCCTGTTGAGGTTCTTGTTGTAATAACTGCCTGTAGGCTTGTTCCGACACTGAAAACTGCCCTAGCTTTTGTGCCAAATCCGATTGTGCCATCCACTTTTGTCTCGCCAGCGGATGCGTATCAGGTATGTTGGCTAACGTCGCTAATGCGAGATCAGCCTGACCAGCGGCTTGCTGAACCCGAGCGAGCAATAAGGCGAAGTCTAATTGCTGCGGGAATAACAGCATACCTTGCTGTAACACTTCACTGGCTTTGGCTAATTGACCTTGGCCATAATGCAGTGCAGCCAATTGCTTGCGCGCTTCGTGCATGCTGGGTTCAAGCGCCAAGGTTTGCTCATAATAACTAATGGCCTCTTTGAGCTTGCCATCCCTTTCGGCCTCGCTCGCTAACGTGAACCGCTTCTTTGCCAGCTGCTTTGGCGTTAACTTAACCTCAGTAATCGCCATTTGCCCTTGTTCTTTGGGCGCGAGTTGATGAGTGCCTGCATCTGCTTTAACTTCTTGTACGTTAAGCCCATTGCTCGCGTGACCTTCATTATCGGCGGCAACACTGGCCCGCTCCGACATCATTAATGCAGAGGGCGCGGCTACAGTGACCTCGGCGCTACGCACACTCGATGTCGCACTACTTGGCTGTGAATGGCTTGGCTGCGAGTGGCTTGGCTCGCTTACCGTATCGACCTTGTCATCTGCGAGTGCAAGGCTCACGTCTGCTTGTGGTTTTTGTTGGGGTTGCGACTGAGACTGAGCTTGTTGCTCATGCTCAGCTTCTTTTGCGGTTCCTAATTCTGGTGCCTGACTCGATGCCCCTTCGGTGGCACTTGGTTCAAACTCTTCACTATTCGCTGTCATCGCCGCCGCAATCTTCTGCGCAGTCGCAAGCTTCAATGGTTCAGCAGCGGCATCGACGTTAGGTGAAGCTTCGTTTGAGACAAGACTCTCCATCCGCACAGGCTCAGTTTTGGCGGTTAATGTATGTTGTTCATACACTTGAGCTGAAGCTGTCGCTTCTGCAGGTTTTGCCATGAAGAATTGCCAGCCATAAACCGCGCCGCCACCGAGTAGCAGTGACACACCACAGAGTAGCAGCCAGTGAGATGATGAACGCCTGCGAGCTAAATATTGCACCTGCGGCTGAGCCACATTGCTGAGTTCATGCCCCTGCTGACGTTTGTCGAGATCCTGCAACATCTTGTTGATCACGCTCATACAACACTCCTCAAAACGTGTTGTAATCCCAAACCGAACACCACAGTTATCAGAGTGAAAAAAGGCAGCCATTTCCACGACAATAATCGGCGCACGCTCGCATCTTCAGTGTCTTGAATCGCCGCTTTAACGTGGGAGGTTTGCACACGCGTAGCACCCTCGCCGAAACTCAGTAACAAGGCTTTGTGGGCAAGAATATTGATCAATCTGGGGATCCCTCGGGACGCATAGGCAATCTGACGTGTTTCCCGTGATGTAAAGAGTGGTTCGCCCGCACGCCCTGCTATGGCTAATCTGTGACGAATATAAGCATCGGTTTCATCCCATGTCAGTGGGCGAAGGTTGTAGCTAAAAGTAATACGTTGTCTTAATTGCCTGAATTCTTGGCGTTTAAGTCTTTCATCAAGTTCGGGTTGCCCAAATAACACCACCTGCAATAACTTACGCGTCTCGGTTTCGAGATTAGTGAATAACCGCAGCGCCTCTAAACTGTCGTCCGGCAATGCCTGCGCTTCATCGAGCACTAATACGATGGCGTGACCATGGGCGCTCAACGCTAAAAGCTGCTGCTGGATAAGCCCAGTGAGCTGCTGCTGGTCGATATTGCTGGCGTATTTAAGGCCTAACTCACTCGCCACCGCCCAGCGTAACTCTGCAGGCGTGAGGTAAGGATTGGGCAGATAGGCACAATGGAACTTAGTCGGTAATTCATTGATAAGCTTGCGGCAAATCAGAGTTTTACCTGTCCCCACCTCCCCTGTCACCTTGATAAAACCTTCACCCGTTTGTAGCGCAGTTTGCAACACTTGCAAGGCTTCTACGTGTGGCGATAGGCCGAAAAAAAATCCGGTATTGGGTGTCAATGAAAATGGGGCTTGGTTTAAGCCAAAATGCTTCTGATACATAGAAGCTTACTTTGTCTCCGGATACCAACGATCTAATAAGGTCTTAGAACGTTGTAGCTCAGTTTTCCAGGTATCGACGCCAACTACCGTAGGTTTTAACAGAATAATCAGCTCAGTTTTCTTCTTTTGCTTGCTGCGGTTTTTAAACAATTCCCCGAGGAAAGGAATATCACCCAACAAAGGCACTTGCGAGACGACTTCGGTATTTTCGCTCTTCATCAAGCCACCTATGATGACTACGTCACCGGAAGCGGCGCGGATAACGGTATCAGACTCGCGAATTTCACTCTGCGCTAAAGGTAGCTCCAACGAAGCATCACTCACTTTGATATCTTTAGTCTGCTCTTTCACATCGATAACGGATGGATGCACGTGCAATAACACATTGCCGTCACTATCAATTTGCGGCGTGACATCTAAGGCAATACCTGAGAAAAACGGCGTAAGCTCGACTTGTGGAGTGGTCACAGGCGTTGCGCCCGCTACTGTGGTCGATGAAACGTCAGTGACAAAATACTCATCGGTACCGACTTTAATCACCGCTTTTTGATTATTCGATGCAGTCACCCTTGGGCTAGACAATACATCCACATCGCCTTGGGTATCTAATAGATTGATCATGGTCGTAAAGTCGGAGCCTTTAATACTCAGCGAGGTCACACCACCAATCGCCGAGGTGATTTTATCGCTTAAACCAGGGCCTTTCGAAGTCCCAAAATTCACATTCGTATTGCCGACATGACCCAGTACATTCTCCCATTGGATACCTTGCTGATAGCCATCAGATAATGTGACTTCGATGATCTTAGCCTCCAAGATTACTTGGCGCTGCAGATGACTCTCGGCGGAATTTAAGAAAGTGCGAACTTGGCGTAATTCACTTGGGAAAGCACGAATGGTCACTAAACCCGCCTGCGGCGTGACCACCACTTGCCGCCCATTACCAGTGTCACCAATAATCGCTGTCAGCGTTTCTTTCAGCTCGCCCCAAAAATCAGTCTTAGTGCGCGAGCGGATAAATGTACCGTTACTGCTATCGCTGCTGCCATTGCTGCTGGAGTTGTTGCCGTTGCTGCTGTTGGAATTATTATTACTCGAACCACTGTTATTTGAGTTGTTATTGTTCGAATTACTATTGGAATTATTGCTATCAGAAATCCGTCCAGAACTCACAGAGGTCACTGATAAGCCGTCGCGCTCCATATAAAGATAATTCAGCGGGAAAGTCTCAGTACGCATTCCAGCGGGGAACACTCTTAGAATACGCCCTTCACGGCTCACTTCGTAACCGTAGATATCTTCAACCACTTGAATCGCTTCGCTTAAGGTTACACCTTTAAGGGATAACGAAATCGTACCTTGCACATCAGGATGCACGGCAACACTCAGCGGCGTACCTTGGACTAAGCTTGGAAAAAATACTTTGGCATCCACATCATGGGCAGAGACATCGAAACGACGCTCAGTTTCCAGCGCAGGGGTTAAGCCTGACAGTAAAGCGCCCGAATTCAATTCTCGCTGAACCGCATCCGGCATAGTCGCAGGCGGTGGCGTCGTTGATGCCGTCGCCGTCGCCATTGAGGCCGCTAGTGCCGCCTTACTCGCCTCCGGCTGTGGCCTATTTGTGGTCTGACACGCCACAAGGCAAAGTGAGAGCAGAGGTGTAAAGTATTTAATCGCTTTCATCTGAGGTGTATTCCCTATCTCTCTGTTATTGCTTGAAACAATGTCAATTTCCGTCCATCGGACAGCGACACATAAGTAGGGGTGATCTTGACGATACTCTGCCCCTCAATGCTGTCGCCAACAGACAATATTTTGTTATTTATCACAGCATAAGCCGTGTTGCCTGAACTCACTATGCTGTTAAGTACCATTGCCTGATCCTGCACTTGACTCGCATGACCCACCACAGCAAAACCTTTACCGGGCAAGGTAGGGTCACGCAGTGATTCAGCAGACACCATAGGGCTGCTGAGTAATAACAACACATTGATAATATAAGACTTATTTAGAGACACTGATAAAGTCCTTATTAATACTCAAGGTATAAAGTTCAATCTCTACTGTCGCTTGGGGATATTCTGCAACTTTATAGTCGAGACGCTTCCAATAAAGTTTATCTGGCATGGCCTCTACGGCTTCCACAAAGCGCAGCACAGAGAAATAATCGCCCTCTAAGCTCATACGAATACCATGGCTATACAGATTGAGTTTCTTCTCGTCACCCACAGCTAACAGGGGAATAGGCGCAATCGACATAAACTTAATTAATTTAATCCCTTGCACTTGTCCCAGTAAATTACCCAGCAGCTCTGGCATATAGTCTGCCGGCACCATATCCACCATCTGCTCATTAAGCTGGGCATCTAAGGCTTGATTCTGTTGCTCTAACAAGACTAAACGCTGTTGGTAATCTTGATTGGGATCTAACGCTAAACGTTGCTGATACAAGTCAACCTGCTGGGCCGAAATCGCGTTTTCTTGCTCTAAGGCTTTTAGCTGTTGTGACAAGGCCACATGGGTTTTCCACAGGGACTCTAAGGGTAGATAACTCAGCATACCGACCACGGCCAGAATGGCGACTGAGATCAGCACTCGCTCTCGGCGACTTAACGCATCAAACTGTTGTCCTAGTTGGGCTAACTTTTGCTTCATTGCGCGGCCTCCTCCTTGTTATCGCTCTTCAAGGTAAAGGCCAAAGGTTTATCTTCACCGCGATCCATGCTCATCGACGAGAAAGCTTGCCCCTTTAAAGTCTGCGTAGTCTTAAGTTTGCCAATCCACTGCGGAATGCTTTGGGGATGGTCGGCAAAACCTTCGAACATAAAATCTTGCTCATTAATGACGATATGACTAAGCCACACGCTAGCGTCCGACACGACCGCTAAATCTTTAAGTACAGGCGCAAAACCTCGGCTGGTTAGAGAGGCCCTAAGGCTCAATTCACCCATGAGTAACTGCTTCAGCTCTAACTGTTGTGCCGCTAAATCGACTCGCGCAACGAGATCGGCATCGGGTTTACGCGCGGCAATTTGTGCTTCTAATGCCTGTTTTTGGGTATCGAATTGCAGCTTTTGCTGGGCAGCCAATTGCTGAGCCTGTTGCAGCTCACTGACTTGCCAGTAGCTATAACCGCCTAAAGCCGCGAATAGGACCAAAAATCCCGCAGCATAAGCCCCCAAACGTGCAAAGGTTAATCTTTGCTTCGGCGGAAGTAAGGAAGGAGTGTAGAGATTGACTCGGTATTTAATCACTCAGCACCTCTGGAAAATTCTGCGAAGGCTAATCCCGCCATTCGCGCGCCAACACAGCTTTTATCGATAACATTCACAGCTTGATTAAAGTTTGCCGACACTAGCTTAGCTAAAGTATCCACGGCACCATCAGCGAGAAGTTCAATAGAAGATACTGGAGCTTGCCTTAACTGGCTTTCAAAGTAATCCATAGAGCGCTGAATTTCTAAACTTAAATTGTCTGCCATGCCATAAGTTAACTCATCGGCTTGGGTCTTATCCAGCTGAGCAAATCCGCGCACACGCCGCTGCATATACAGCTGACCTTGCTTAACCACAGTCAATAACAACTCTTGCTCTGGAATATGGCTGACCACCAGACGAGCTTGGTTGTCATCACCAAATAAGTTGGTCATGGCTAACTCTTCGATACTGATACCGATAAGTTGTAAATTTTGTTCATGAATGACCTGTACCATACTCACGAGTTTAGCTTTATCGACCACTACCACATTGATTTTATTACTGGGAATGGGTGACTCGAAATAGTCTAAATGGATTTGCGGCACAGGTAGCGTAACCATGTCTTTAATTGACCACAGCAAGGCTTGGGATAATTCGACAGTATCGACATTGGGTTTATCGGTCAGCAGTAATTGATAAAGCCCTGAAGCCAAAATCAGTTGTAACTGGGCATTAGGGAAGGATTTAGCCACAGCAGCAAACGCCGATGACCAGTGTTCATCTTTAAGCTCAAACGGTAACCACTGCTCAGCACTATCTCCTTGAGCAGGTGCGTAAACCCATAATTTATCGGCACAAACATAGACGCCAAGGCTAGTCGGATCCGTTCTTTTCTGCCAAAAGGCGAGTCGACCTATAAGACTTTTTTCCATAAAGATGCCTGTAACCAACTGAATTTAAAAGCGTGAGTAGTCTCTAATGCTTAAACTTCCTGTTACTCCACTCTCCAGTATTCCTTGCCCTATGAGCTGCTGTATACCTAATTTAAACGGCAAACGTCATTATTTTGGCACTGAATAGTTTAGCTGCAAATACTCGTATTTTATAGATAAATACGTGAATAATAGGATCTATTTGTCTCTAAGACGACATTAGTCACCCAAATACCACACTTGCCTTACTTAGCCTCTATGGGTTCACTGAAATACATTCCCTGCGCTGCGCCAACGCCAAGGATTTGCAGTGTCTGCCATTCTTCGAAGACTTCAACCCCTTCGGCACAAACTTGCACTTCCGTTCGATACAAACCGCCAATCAAGCTACGGATGAATAATTGGTTTTCTGGGCGTAAATGAATATGCCGCACAATCGATCTATGTAGCTTAATTAAATCAAAATGACATTCACGAATATAGTAAGTGCCAACGACCTGCTGGCCCACATGATCGACGCATAATCTCGAGCCCATTTTACGGATCATATCTAATTTAGGCTGCAACTTTTCTTGATATTGAATAACAATATCTTCCGACACTTCGAAAATCAGTCGCGTGGTCAGATGGCGATATTCTAACAGCGTCGTTTTTAGCCATTGGGTAAAAGCTCGACTCATTAGCGAATCCAAACTCAAATTAATACTGTATATCTGTGGCGCTGATTTTTTATTTGTTTGAGCATTCGATACGCCGCCCGCTAATTCATTCGACAGTAACAACAATACCCGCTCAATAATTTGCCGTTCGACTTGCGGCATTAAACCACATTTATTCGCCATTGGAATAAACAGTGTGGCACGAATTAGCGCTCCTTGATTATCCCGCGCCCGAGTAAATATCTCTTTATGGTGCTCATTACCATCAGAGTCGATTATCGGCTGGCTAAAGGGGAAGAATCGCCTTTGCACTAACGCGTTTTCTAAAAAGCTGCGCCAACGCACTGAGCCTTTAGCAAACTCTTCATCAATCGCGCCTTTGTCGTACATAAACCAATTACTATTGCCCTGTAATTGTGCCGCCCTCAAAGCCATATCGGCTTCTTCAATTAACTGCGCCGCATTGTCGCCCGCGGTAAAATAAGCGCATCCGAGGTGGAAAAAGTTATCGCTATTCTCGACTTCAGGTAACGGCTGGCTCAAACATATCTTAAGCAACTTACTGGCGAATTGGTCGGCTTCAATTAACGAGATTTGCGGCACGACTATGGCAAGTTGATTGTGGGAACGACGGGCAAAAATACTGTTGGCTTGGGTTTGCAGTAATTGGCTTATCGCGTTGACGGTTGAGTTTAATAACTCTTTGGTTACCGCTTCACCTTGGGATTGCTGCAGTAAATCCAGATCATCCATCTCTAATAAATAAATCACCCCATGGGCGAGCATCGCCTGATTATGACTAAGGGCGTCGAGACGGTTATTTAAGAAAAGTCGATTACCAATGCGCGTTTCCGCATCGAGAAAGGTATTAGAACGAATGAACTTGTCAAAACGACCGCGCTCTTTTTGTGCGTCTTGTAATTCTTCTAACAACTTGGTCAAAGCACGGTTAATCAGCCTTGGCTTGCCATTTCCGGGAGTCGCGAGTGCTTGCTCGTGCTTACCTTGCAAGATCAATCGACTGCGTAAGGCTAATTCTTCAATGCCATCCAATTGCTGGGAAAACCATAAATAGCCAAAACGCACTAAGGCAGCCACAGCTAACACACCGACCAACAGGATGAGGATTTCATACCAACTAAAAGTGTAATGCTCGAAGGGTTGGGTCAAGGTCAGCTGCATACGCAGACCAGATTTTGGATCTAACACATGGTCATACACCATGGCATTTTGCGTAGTGAGATTGCCTTCATAGGCAAAGATCACTTCATCTTTCAAGGTCAGCCGAAAATCAACAGCATTGTAGGCGAGCAGCATGGGCGGCAGCCAAGCTTCCAAATCCCAATCGGGTTGGTGTTGATATTGGTCCACTAACATAGTTTCGAGTTCGGCGACTTTCTGCTGCTGAAATTTATAGGTCAGCTGCACGAAACTCATCATAGCGCTCAGCAAAAATACGAAGGCAATAGCGGCTAATGACATTAACCAAAAGCTGGTTAATTTTGTAGTTAACATTCGGGTGAATTTCATCTATCCGCTATCCTGCAGGATTATTATAATTATTTGTGTGATTTTAACAGGAGTACAACAAAGTTGTCCGTTGATTATTCAGTAGCATAACCTAAAAGGCAACCAAGACGCTGTGACTTTAATGTCCACTTAAAAACAAAAAAGAGGCTAATTAGCCTCTTTTCGATGTTTTTACCACTTTTAGCCTAGTCGGCGTATTTAGGTAAAGTAGGGATAGCAGCGACACCAGAGTCGATAGCCGCCTGTGCAACCGCACGGGCAACATTAGGCAATAAACGTGGGTCCATAGGTTTTGGCAGCACGTATTCAGGGCCAAAACTCAGTGAAGTCACATTAGGATAAGCCTTTAATACACTCGCAGGCACAGGCTCTTTTGCCAGTGCAGCAATGGCATGAACCGCGGCGATTTTCATCTCATCATTAATGCATGACGCACGTACATCCAAGGCACCACGGAAAATAAACGGGAAACACAATACGTTATTCACTTGGTTTGGATAATCGCTGCGACCGGTACCCATGATCAAATCGCTACGCGTTGCGTGAGCCAGTGCCGGTTTGATTTCAGGATCTGGGTTAGAACAAGCAAAAATCACCGGCTTATCAGCCATCAGCGCAACTTCTTCTGCACCAATCACGTCAGGACCTGATAGGCCTAAAAACACGTCTGCGCCTTTAATAACATCAAGAAGCGTGCGTTTATCGGTATCATTCGCAAATAGCGCTTTATATTCATTAAGATCCGTACGGCCAGAATGAATAACACCTTTAGTGTCTAGCATATAAATGTTAGCGCGATTCGCACCACATTTGACCAGCATAGTCATACAAGCAATGGCAGCAGCACCGGCGCCCATACACACAAACGTTGCATCGCTGATCAACTTGCCTTGAATTTCCAGCGCATTAATCATACCCGCCGCAGTCACAATTGCGGTGCCGTGCTGATCGTCATGGAATACCGGCACTTTACAACGGGCAATCAATTCACGTTCGATAACAAAGCATTCGGGCGCTTTAATATCTTCAAGATTGATACCACCAAAAGTGTCAGCAATCGCTGCAACTGTATTGATGAATTCTTCAGGCGTATTGTGGGTGATCTCAATATCTGTCGAATCGATATTTGCAAAATGCTTGAATAATAATGCTTTGCCTTCCATCACAGGTTTAGAAGCCAAGGGGCCTAAATTGCCTAAACCTAAGATCGCCGTACCATTAGTAATCACGGCAACCGTATTACCTTTATTGGTATAACGATACGCATTGTCAGGATTAGCCGCGATTTCACGCACAGGCTCAGCCACACCAGGGCTATAAGCTAGGGCGAGATCGTGACTCGTTTCGGCAGGTTTGGTAAGGCAAACTGCGGTTTTGCCTGGTATTGGAAATTCATGATAATCGAGTGCTTGTTGACGAATATCTGACATTTTAAAATCCTGAAATGCGACATTTATAATTTATGAGAGTAAGGCCTACCAACACACATCTAGTCTCACCAAAGGGTGATGTTAACAGTCTGGCTGGTCGGGGTAAGATACGCCAATAAGGGGGATTTTTAAATAAGAGATTCAGAAATTTCACTTTAGCCTGCAAATATCACCTCTAAGCTTAGTTTTATAAACTTATCTCCTATAATAAAGCTGTATTTCTTAATATATTTTGTAGGAAACAAACATATATTTTGTAGTTATAGCGCGAGTTGTAGCGAGTTAATCTCAAAAATGTTGGTTAAATTACAATATATAACGGCTAGCATATTTATCTTATAGTTAATTGCTATAAATAAGTCGAATTACATACTTGAACTCGCAATACTCAATCAGTTGACGATTAATTGAGTGAAGTCGTACCAGATGGGGGATTTAACATAAGTATTAAGATAGGCGTAAATAAAGCGGTTCGGCAAATGATAGAAAGCAAAAAGGCGCCATAGGCGCCTTTTCTAGAAATATTGCAATCGCAATTATTTCTTTGCAAGCACTGCGAAGCGCTTGTTGAATTTGTCGATACGACCGCCTGTATCAACAACTTTTTGTGTACCAGTGTAGAATGGGTGACATGCACCACATACGTCTAAATGCAGATCTTTACCAGCAGTAGAGTTTACTTTGATAACGTTACCACAAGTACAGTTTGCAGTGATGATAGCGTATTTTGGGTGGATACCTGGTTTCATTGGGGTTACCTCAAAAGTGTAAGGCCATGTCGCTCTTCCAACCCGTAGTCGGACACCACATGCATGTTAATAACAATATGTTTAGGGCGCAGAATGGTACAGCATACCCACAAGGGATACAAGTAGATTATCTGAGCGTTTGACGGTTATTCTGCGTCTATTTTGACTTTAGTTCGCCGCTTCATTTTCCCGCCTCTTTAGCTTCAAACATCGCCAGCGCCTCTTTGGCGTTAGCATGCTGTGCCAAAATCATTTTTGAAGGACAGGACAGAGCCGCATTACTCTTGAGTGCGTTGATTTTATTTTTTGAGAAAGCCGCTGGATTCGCCTCGTAGATCGCCAGCATAGCGCCATAAACACTCACGTCCCAATCGTTGGCATAGCGATTGGCGATACGCCACAAGGTCTCACCAGCAAGATAAGTTAACTGACAATGTTCAGGTGTCTGCGAAGCTGTTGGGGACGTTTCAGCAGTATTCACTTGGAGTTCGCTATTTGTTGTCTTCGCAGTTTCTGTAGCTACGACTTCAGACATAACAGTCTCAGGTACTACAGTTTCAGCAGGCGTTGTTTTAACAGCAACAGGCTCAGACATCACAGCTTCAGCAGACGTTGCTTTAACGGCAACAGGTTCAGAGTTTTTGGCGGCAGCCTTTACCTCGGCAACCTGGGTATTTTGCTCATCCGCTGCTTCAGGAAATTTAAAGCCAGTCACAACTTCAGCCGCTGGCACTGTGGGCTTAGTATTTACATGAGCATCTACATGAATATTTGCAGCCGCAATAACCGCCGTTGCGGCCTTATCACCCACCACTGATGTGGATTCTGCGGCCACTTTTACAGGCTGAACATTCACTTTATCCGTACGCTTTTGCACCAGCGCTGTCGTCGTATTTTTACTGCCCGATGCTGCTTTTGCGGTTAGCGTGGCCAATGTTGGCTTAGCCTCGCCAAATAGATTGATACTTTTGACCTCATACCATCGGTCGAGTCGATACTCCCTCACTAAGAGTTTAGCCTTGTCATCTTTTACATCTTCAACACCCGTGAGCAAAACTAAAAAGCGATTAAGCTCCTCAACCATTAACTTTTCTTCGCCGCCAGCTTGCTGCACCACAAACTCTAAGCGCGACATGTCTTGATTGTCCGCAATCACATTCACCCTGAGTTTTGGATAACCGCCTAACTCAAACATGCGGCTGTTAACGCTCACATGGGAGACTTGTGCCATGCTAGATGCGCTACACACTAACGCGAGTAGACCTAATGATTTCACTCTATTAGCCATTTATTTACTCTCAACTATCCTTGGTAAACCATCATTAGGGCTAGCCCTAGCCAGCCGCGCTGAGTACACTAAACCACATTCTTGCCTAAGACTTGCCAGCATATGTCATTGTTTGTCGAAGTTGCGTTACCTGTGCCTATGCGGCAAACCTTTAGCTACCGCGTACCCGAAACTTATCCTAGTACACCGCAGATAGGCGTGCGCGTTAAAGTCCCCTTCGGTCGTCAACAATTAATCGGATTAGTCACAGGTATCACAGATACATGTAGCTTAGCGCCTAAGCAGATTAAGTCTGTGCTTGAGTTTATCGACGATAAACCTTTGTTGCCTGAATCACTTTATAAATTAACGCTTTGGGCCGCGAGATACTATTTTTGCAGCCAAGGGCAGATGCTAACCCAAGCCTTACCAGTGGCCCTTCGCAAAGGGCTCGATGCCGCGCCGCAAAAGATCCAATTCTGGCAATTAACTGAAATAGGCCAAAATATTGCGCCAGAAGCGGTTAAGCGAGCACCCGCACAGAAAAAATTACTCGAGTTACTCAAACCCGCCAGTTTAACCCAAGAAGAAGTGATCAGCTTAGATATCAGTAAAGCGGCACTGAAAGCCCTAGAAGATAAAGGCTGGGTGGCACGCCATGAAAAAATTGCCGAGCTTAACCTCGACTGGCGCACCACACTCGAAATGGACGAAACGCCACATAAACTCAATAAAGAACAAGCCGTCGCCGTTGCCACGTTAAATCTGCAACAAGGGTATCACTGTACTTTATTAGAAGGCATTACCGGTTCGGGTAAAACGGAAGTCTATTTGGCGGTGCTGGAAGAAATTCTTAAGCAAGGCAAGCAAGCGTTAATTTTGGTGCCTGAAATCGGTTTAACACCCCAGACAATCAATCGCTTTAAGCGCCGTTTTAAAGTCAATGTCGCCATATTGCACTCAGGGTTAACCGACAATCAAAGACTCGAAGCTTGGCGCCAAGCCCGCTGCGGTCAGGCTGCAATCATTATCGGCACCCGCTCGGCCTTGTTCACGCCTATGGCCTATCCCGGCATTATCATACTCGATGAAGAGCACGACAGCAGCTTCAAGCAACAGGAGGGAGTTGGTTATCATGCCCGCGACTTGGCAGTCATGCGTGGCCATCTGGAATCGATTCCGGTGATATTAGGTACGGCAACCCCCTCACTCGAAAGTCTACAAAATGCTTTAAGTGGCCGTTACCATCATTTGCAATTGGGTGAGCGCGCGGGCGTTGCTAAAAAAGTGCGTCAAGGCATTATCGACATTAAAAATATGCCGTTAAAAGCAGGCATGTCGGTGCCGCTGCTGAACGAAATCCGTCTGCATTTAGACGCAGGCAACCAAGTGTTACTGTTTCTCAATCGCCGCGGCTTCGCACCAGCCCTGCTTTGTCACGAGTGTGGGCACTTACACGAGTGCGACCGCTGCGACGCGTTTTTCACAGTGCATCAATCCCTTGGTGAAATTTGCTGCCACCATTGTGGCAATCAATATGCCATCCCTAAGCAATGCCACAAATGCGGTAGCACTATGTTGATGGGCCAAGGCATAGGCACAGAACAGCTCGCCGAAGCGCTGCAACAGGAGTTTCCGAAACATCCAGTAGTGCGCATCGACCGCGATACCACCCGCCTAAAAGGCTCATTAGAAACCCACTTAAATGCAATTCATAAGGGCGAATATAAAATCCTCGTCGGCACGCAAATGCTGGCCAAAGGTCATCACTTTCCTGATGTGACGCTTGTTGGGCTACTCGATGTCGATGGCGCTTTATTTAGTGCCGACTTCCGTGCGCCCGAGCGTTTTGGGCAACTCTATACCCAAGTCGCCGGTCGTGCGGGCCGTGCCAGTAAACCCGGCACGGTATTATTGCAAACTCACCAGAGCGACAATCCTATTTTGCGGGATTTGCTGCATCGCGGTTATGGCGAGTTTGCCCGCAGCCAATTAAAAGAGCGTCAACAAGCACTGCTGCCGCCAGCATGGCACATGGTGTTGGTGCGCGCCGAAGCTCATTTAGCCAGTGATGCCGATAACTTTCTCAACGCCTTCGCCGCGCTTTTGCCGCAAGATAAAGAATTTGAGGTGATTGGTCCTATGCCAGCGCCCTTAGATAAAAAAGCCGGCAAGTTCCGTCGCCAACTGCTATTCCAAGCTAAAAACCGCAACCGTCTGCAGCAAGAGTTTGAACGTATTCATCCGCTTGTAGAGCAGCTTATCGAAGCCAAGCGGTGCCGATGGAGCTTAGACAGAGATCCGCAGGATCTCCTCTGAGTCGAGTATTTGACAAGTATTTAAGTGCCATTTGATAAAAAATCATCGGGAAGATAGCAATTGTTAACCACAAACGGCTAAAATATGCGGTTATTCCCTGTATTCACTCTTAAAGTTAGTGCCGATTAGAACCCATGAAATCACATATCCAATCATTACTTGAACAAACTCTAGAATCCTTTAAACAACAAGGTATTGTGCCTGCTGACTTTGAAGCGCGCATTCAGGTAGATCGAACCAAGGATAAGAGTCATGGCGACTTGGCAACCAACTTAGCCATGATGCTGACTAAGGTCGCGGGCAAGAATCCACGCGAATTAGCCCAACTGATCATCGACACCTTACCGGCTTCGGCTTTTGTGGCTAAGGTTGAAATTGCAGGTCCTGGCTTTATCAACTTTTTTATCAACGACAGCGCCTTAGCTGATCAACTGCAAAATGCCGTCAACGATGAGCATTTAGGTATCAAGTTACCGACACCGCAAACCGTTGTTGTTGATTATTCTTCGCCAAACCTCGCCAAAGAAATGCACGTAGGTCACCTACGTTCAACCATCATTGGTGACAGTGTGGTGCGTGCGCTGGAATTTTTAGGCCACAAAGTTATCCGTCAAAACCATGTGGGCGACTGGGGTACACAATTTGGTATGTTGCTGGCCTATATGGAAGAGCTACGCGCCAAAAACGGTGAGAAAGCGCAACTTGAACTGTCTGATTTAGAAAACTTTTACCGCGCTGCTAAACTGCGTTTCGACGAATCAGCAGAATTCGCCACCCGCGCTCGTCAATTAGTGGTTGAACTGCAATCTGGCGACGAATACTGCAACAAACTGTGGCGCGAATTTAACGACATTTCGTTGAGCCACTGCCATGAAGTCTACGCCCGTTTAGGTGTGAGCCTGACCCGCGCCGACGTGCACGGTGAAAGTGCCTATAACGCCGATCTCGAGCAAGTGGTTAAAGATTTAGATGCCCAAGGCTTATTAACCGAAAGCAACGGTGCCAAAGTGGTGTTCCAAGAAGCCTTCCGCAACAAAGAAGGTGAGCCACTGCCTGTTATCATCCAAAAAGCAGATGGCGGCTACTTGTATGCCACCTCAGATCTGGCGGCAATGCGCTACCGCTCGAACGTGTTAAAAGCCGATCGCGTCCTGTATTTTGTTGACCTACGTCAGGCACTGCATTTCCAACAAGTCTTTAGCCTAGCCAAACTGGCTAAGTTTGTCCGTGAAGATATGTCATTGGAACACTTAGGTTTTGGCACGATGAACGGCGAAGATGGCCGTCCATTCAAAACACGTAGCGGCGGCGTCGTTAAGTTAGTCGACCTGTTAGAAGAAGCCAACGTGCGCGCACTTGAACTCGTTCGCAGCAAAAATCCAGATATGGATGAAGTCACGCTGACTGAAATCGCCCGCGTCGTTGGGATCAGCGCCGTTAAATACGCTGACTTATCGAAAAACCGTACCAGCGATTACATCTTTAGCTTCGAGCAAATGCTCAGCTTCGAAGGCAATACAGCGCCTTACCTACTGTACGCATACACTCGTGTTGCGGGCATCTTCAAGCGTGTAACCGATCTGGATCTGAGCCAAGCGAAAATCGTGCTTGAGCATGAAAAAGAGAAAGACCTCGGTAACAAGTTAGCGCAGTTCGGTGAGATCCTCAGTCGCGTTGTCGATAAAGGTCAACCGCACGTACTGTGTGCTTACCTGTATGAATTAGCGGGTGCTTTCTCAAGTTTCTACGAAGCCTGCCCCGTGCTTGCTGCTGATAACGACGCGCAAAAGAACAGCCGCTTATTACTCGCACAACTGACGGCTCGTACGTTACAAAAAGGCCTAAATCTACTCGGTATCGAAACCTTAGAGCGGATGTAAGCCATGAGTAATCGCGATTATGCCAATAGAAGGCCGCAGTCGGGCGCTAAACCGCGCCCAGTCCGCGCGACTCGCCCAACCCGAGCAAAGCCTTCACAATCAAAATCGGCGCCGCGTAAGAAGCTGCCGCTGACGCTGATAGGCTTTGTCATACTCGCTGTGGGTTGTTTCGTCTATTTTCTATGGAGCATTAAAGATAATGCTCAGCAAGAAGAGCAGCCGAGGCCAACTCCGGCCAAGAAAACCGAAACTCGAGTTAAGCCGCAAGAAAATGTGGTGCTCACCCCTAAGGTGAAAGAACCCGAGCGTAAAGCCGTCGTTATTCCTGTCGCGACAGAGGAGACAGCAGAGCCTGTTGCTCCGCCGAAGAAGGACCCTAACGCTCTGCCGCCTCAACCGAAGGAAGAATGGACCTATCTCAGTGAGCTTGAAAACAAGCATGTTGAGGTCGATATTCCCGATGTGGTTGCGAGCCGAACACCGATGCAATATCAGTTGCAGTGCGCTTCTTTCCGCCAAGAATCACAGGCGAACGAGATGAAAGCCGTGATCGCTTTCCAAGGGTTAGAGGCGCAAGTAAGACAGGTCGAAGGTACGACAGGTATGTGGTACAAAGTCGCTTTAGGCCCTTACGAACGTAAGCGTGATGCAGAACGTAAGCGTCATACGCTGCAAAATGCAGGGATTAATGGTTGTCAGATTCTGGCAATCCCTAAATAAGGCTTCACCCTTTCTAGGCTTATTTTAATAAGCCTAGTCACAAAAAATAGCGGCCAGCGTTTATCGCTCGTCGCTATTTTTTTATCCGCTAGGCTTAATGTGATCTCGTTTTAGCTTGCCACATAACATCACTCACTATTTGCCCAAGCTCACCTCGACATCCCCAGTTTTAAACAGCCCTATTTTTTAAAGTACTGTTTTGTTAAATCTATAACTGATTATTTATAAACAACAAAATCCTTTATTAATAAAGATTAATATGCAGTTTAATTGACCTAGATCAAACTTAGGCGTATCTCTTAAGTAACAGCAAGACTGTTGTATCTGTGTCAAATCCAACCTTAGGGTGAAGTATTATGAATGCATTAATAGAGATAGAAGCCACCGAATTCAGCCAACTTTTCAAAAGTGGTGACATGCTAGGAATTAGAATGTTTATGGAGCATGTTCGCATGCCGCTGGATGTTCAAGACAAGATTTATGACGAAATTTCAGCGCTTCAGCAATTAGAGCAAAACCAAATTGCGAAACTCATTGAAACCCACGCCCATTCCCAAATTCATGAACGCCTAGCTTATTAGCCTTCCATTCAATGAAAAATTTATCTATGCCCAACTGCAGCTTCTGGCGGTTCATTCAACAGAAGCTGTATGATCTCCCCCTCTCCTCTACACTATCCACCACACAAACCGTCACACACATCACCCAATTACAGCCAAAAAATAAGGCCAAATACCTGAGTATTTGACCTTAATAATCCAGCTTAATAACTTCTTTTAACCACAGCCTTAGCTCGGTTTTTCTTCCGTTAAGCCTATGCTATTCATCCAGTAATCGAAATCCACCATATTACCCGGCAATACCACTCGGCTATTCTTCTGGCTTAAGCCATCGAGCTGTTTAAAGTACTGTTCACCAAGTTGCATCCGCAGGGCATTGTGGCCACCCGGCGCGGCAATAACTGTGGCAAGACGTTCGATCGATTCAGCCGTCGCACGGGAAATAGTTAAAATTTCCTCAGCCTTACCTTCAGCTTCGTTAATCCGGCGCTGCATCTCACCTTCAGAACGGTTGACTGTCTCAGCTTTAACACCTTCTGAACGGTTAATCTTGCTCTGCTTGTCGCCTTCACTCTTAGCCAATAATGCGCGGCGCTCACGCTCAGCATTCACTTGCATTTCCATGGCATTTTTAACGGTTTCAGGTGGGGTGATATTTTTAATCTCATAACGATGCACGCGTATTCCCCACATAGCACCGGCTTGATCTAATACCTGCACGACCTTGGCAGAAATCACATCACGCTCTTCGAACGTGCGGTCAAGGTCTAGCGTCCCAATGACAGAGCGTGTGGTGGTTTGCGCCAACTGGATAGCCGCGTAGCGATAATCAGTAATACCGTAACTGGCTTTGACTGGGTCGGTCACCGAGATATAAATCACCCCGTCCACTTCAACGTTAACTTCGTCGCTCGAAAAACACTCCTGCGGCGGTACATCGATGGTCTCTTCTTTCAAATCATGAATGAAAGCGACTTTATCCACAAAGGGGATCAAGGTATGGAAACCCGCATCTAAGGTGCTGTGGTACTTACCTAAACGCTCCACAATATAAGCCGACTTAGTGGGAACGAGTCGAATCGATTGGAAAAGCTTAATCACGAAAATGGCAAAGATCAGTCCCCAAATTGCCATCACAATCAAATCTGTATCTAGTGGAATATTCATTATCGCGCTCCTTTGCCACTATTATTCTGGCCACTCACTGTCTGAGTGACTTGCTCCATGCCTTCGAAGAAACCTTCGAGTTTCGCCATTTCAGCGGGGACCACAGAGACTTGTGCGTCATTGAGGATCTTGCCAACCTGAGCGATAAACTGCTCTTTCAGTAACATATTCATCGCATCTGTACCGCCATTAACCGCTAACGCCTGCGAGATCATTGCCATGCCTTCGGATTTCGCTTTAGCGATAATAGCAATCTCTTGCCCGGTACCTTTGGCTTCATTAATCCGTTTCTGCTTTTGACCCTCTGACAGGTTAATCGCCTCTTGGCGCTCACCCTCAGACATATTGATCATCGCCGCTTTTTCCGCATTGGCCAACGTGATTTCAGCGCGTTTGCGACGCTCGGCCTCCATCTGCTTCTCAAGGGTGTGGATCACATGGCGCGAAGGAGTGATATTGCGAATTTCATAGCGCAATACTTTGATCCCCCAAGGCTCAGACGCCTTATCGATTTCCCGCACTATGGATTCATTCAAGCTATCACGCTCGGAGAATGTCTCACTCAAACTCAGCTTACCGATTTCAGAACGCATTGTAGTTTGGGCTAAATTCACCGCCGCTTTACGGTAGTTTTCAATACCATAACTCGCCAGTTTGCCGTCCATGACTTTTAGGTAGACTAAACCGTCCACTTCCAGTTGAGTGTTATCTTTAGAGATACAACTCTGTGGCGGCACATCTAATACTTGCTCACGGGTATCGTGACGGTAGGAGACGCGGTCGAAGAAAGGGATCAAAAAATGAAATCCAGGGCTTAATACTGCACGGAATTTGCCAAGACGCTCAATGACATGCACTTCACGCATCGGCACGATAAGCATCAACTTATAGAGAATAAAAAAGATAAATAAAATGACTAAGGTAAATACAAACATAGATTCCATCCTTTAGTTTTTGGAAGCTTCTATTGAGATAGGCTCAACGACTAGAGCGATATTTTCACGACAAATAATTCTGACTTCGGTCCCCGCAGCGATAGTGGTGCCATCGCCAAGCGCTGGCCATTCACTACCTTGAAATTCCACCCGCCCGGGTGTTTGCCCAGGACCTATGGTCTGCTTTACGCGAACAATTTGATTGTATAGATCGATTGCTTCATCCGTGTTATCCACATGGGAATCACCACCAACGAGCCTTTGAGTCACTTGTCTGAAGGTCAATAACAGCACAATGGCCGAGATAAACCATAGGGTCATGCTCTGCACTACGCCTTCGACTAGTCCTATGCCTAACGCGCCAGCCACGACTAAACAAGCCGCCCCCAGCAACACTATGATGCCACCGGGAACCACTATTTCGGCGAGCATGAATACTAGCCCCACCACAGCCCACACTAAAATCGGATTTGAAAACTCCATATTTCCCCCTGAAATGAGAGTGTCCTTGCAGCAACTATAACAGCAGCTTTTCGGATAAGCGACATAATATGTCAAAATTTACGAAGCTAAACGCGCAATCAATCGCCTATGTATTAAGCCTCATTCTCCCACATCCACACGGCAATGCCCTTAGGTTGTTTTAAAATTAAGCATAATCAATTCAAAAATATAGCTAACCTCAAAGGAAACACTCATACAATAAGAATAAAATCCATTTAAAATCAATTGGCTAAAAATTGATTTTAACCATAATGATTATGTGATTTTGACAACAACATTCGATAAAAACTTTGAATAAATGTAAATTTTTGCATATATTGCCCCCACTTTTGTGCCAGTCCTTTGACGTACATCCACGCTAGGTTTGAACTTACCCATCAAACCATGCCATAGGTCAGAGAGCAGATTGAGTAAGACACGAATTAACTTCGACCTATACAACAGGAAATAACAATGAAAAAAACATGCCTATGCCTAGCACTCATGCTTTCTCCTCAAGCATTTGCGGGTGACTTAGTACAATGGTGGGATTTCAGTGCAACAGCCCTCTATGGCGAAGACTACGATTTAGCACCATCGGACAAACAAGCCACTATCACCTTAGAAACGGCGGGCGGCTGGAAATACGGTGATTGGTTTGCCTTCCAAGACTTTATCTATTTCAAAGGCAACGATACAGGCATGGAAAGCACTACCTATGGTGAGATTTCGCCACGCTTCAGTGCCAGCAAAATCCTCGGCGAGAAAATCGCCTTTGGCCCAGTGACAGATTTGTCTCTGGCGCTGACCTATGAAGAAGGTGAAGGCCCAGTTCACAGCCTGCTTTACGGTTTAGGCGTTGATGTCGCCGTGCCTTATTTCACTTACCTGAACTTTAATACCTATCGCCGCAATGGCATGAGCACAGGTAACAACAGTGACGGCTGGCAGTTCACCCCAGTATTTCGCATCGATATTCCCGTTGGCTCAGCCAACATAGTGCTCGATGGCTTTATCGACTGGGTATTTGCCACTGATGATAATGGCTACGAGGAGAACTTCCACTTCAACCCACAGCTGAAATACGATCTTGGTAAGAGTTTGTTCGGTGATCATCAAGCCAATAAATTATTGGTGGGTATCGAATACGATTTGTGGACCAATAAATACGGTGTGAAAGGCGTCGATCAAGACACTTACTCTGTGATTGCCCAGTACCACTTCTAATCAGTATCGACACAATTTTGAAGTAACAAAAAAGGTGCCATTGGCACCTTTTTTAGTTTGGTCACTCACTTTGCAGGGGAGTGTCGCTTAGCGTAATAAAAATTAGGCTAACAGTTTTTTCGCTGCAGCAACCACGATAGAAACCGCACTTACTTCGGTTTTCTTCATTGTGGCTTCATCAGGAATTTCTTGTTGGGTGCGGTTTACAATCACACCAGCAACACAGGCTGCACGCCAGCCTTGAGTGGCACACATAGTGAATAAGGTGGAAGATTCCATCTCATAGTTCAGTACGCCCATATCTTGCCATTCTTTCATAGAACCCGCGAAACGACGCGTTACACGGCCAGTGACAGTGTCATAACGCTCTTGGCCTGGGTAGAAAGTATCAGAAGAAGCCGTTACGCCAATGTGTGGCTCTACGCCTGCATCGCGACACGCTGCAACCATAGCAGTGGTACATTCAAAGTTTGCAACCGCAGGGAACTCCATAGGTGCAAAGTGTAAGCTCGCGCCATCTAAACGCACTGAAGCTTGAGTCACAATCACATCGCCCACATTCACATGGGGTTGAATTGCACCTGTAGTGCCAACGCGCAGGAAGGTATTCACACCTAACTGTGCAAGTTCTTCTACTGCGATAGAAGTCGATGGACCACCGATACCGGTTGAACACACGACTACTGGCTTGCCATCGGCATAAGCTAAATAGCTTGTATACTCGCGGTGGCTAGCAAGAAACGTCGCATTGTCCATTAGTTCAGCAATACGTTTTACGCGCTCTGGATCACCAGGAACGATTGCCAAAGTTGCACCATCGAGCATTGCTTTGGTCAAACCTAAATGAAATACATCAGCCATTGTGAAAACCCCTTTCATTTTTGATAATTAAATTCTTATAAAATCGACTTTAACCTAGTATCGAAGCGGTGAAGGTTAACTTGATCACAGAATTATCGGCAAGAAGTAATTGTTTCGTCGTAATGAAATTACCAATTGCTCTCACATCTGATCACAAGATAGCAAATTTGCCCGCGCTGCGAATGTCAGTCTGATTTCTGCCTAACAAAGTGTGAACCAGATCCTAATCACATGCCATAGACAGCGGCCGAAATCATCTAATCCAATGATTTATAAATGATTAAAATAAATCATCATTTAGTATTAATCTGAAGCAGGGCGAAGAGTGATCTAAGTCACATTTCACTGTAGAGTGAAAGGTTAGGGTTAAGGCGAAACCAGAAGTGTAGTAGATGACGACAAGGAGAATGCCGATGTTTCCAGAGTACAGAGAATTAATTTCCACCCTGAAAACCCAAGATGCTCATTTTCAACGTAAGTTTAACGAGCATAATCAGTTAGACGAGGAAATCAAACAACTGGAAAAACGTGTCGCCAGTGATTTCAATCCGACAGTGAAAGAACTCAAAAGCAGAAAGTTACACCTAAAAGAAGAGATTTATCAGATCCTCAAATCCCACGAGTAATCCCAAACTTCTTTAGCGAACAACAAGGGCGCCTAAGCGCCCTTATTCATGTCACCACAATAGCTTACAGATAGTAATCTTTCAGCGGTGGGAAACCGTTAAAACACACTGCCGAATACGTCGTCGTATAAGCGCCAGCGGTTAACCAATACATGCGATCACCAATGGCTAAGTCATTCGGTAAACCATAGCTGTAGTGCTCATACATGATATCGGCACTGTCGCAGGTTGGGCCGGCAATCACGCATTTATCCAGCTCGCCTTGACGATCAGTATAAATCGGGAACTTAATCGCCTCGTCCATCGTTTCAATCAAGCCTGAGAATTTACCCACATCGGTAAATACCCAACGCTCTAACGCTGTGTAGGATTTTTTGCTGATCAGTACCACTTCAGACACTAAAATCCCCGCGTTAGAAATCAACGAACGGCCCGGCTCCAGAATAATTTGCGGTAAATCGTCACCGAAATCTTCCTTCAGGAAGTGAGTGATCTGCTCGGCATACACACCCAATTGATTTGTTTTATCAATATAGTTAGCAGGGAAACCGCCGCCCATATTGATCATCTTCAGGGTGATATTGTGCTCATCACGCAGACGGTCGAAAATGCTTTTCACTTTACCTATGGCAGAATCCCAAGCACCGATATCACGTTGCTGTGAACCGACGTGGAACGAAATACCAAAAGGTTCTAAGCCCAATTCCTGCGCCAATACTAATAGCTCATAGGCCATTTCGTTTTGGCAGCCGAATTTACGCGATAATGGCCAATCAGCCGTGTCTGTACCTTCGGTCAAAATGCGCACGTAAATACGCGATCCCGGAGCTTCTTCGGCGATCATTCGCAGATCGGCTTCTGAGTCGGATGCATACATACGCACGCCGCGCTCATAAAATGCGCGTACATCTTGACGCTTTTTAATGGTATTGCCGTAGCTGACTCGGTCGGTTGTCACGCCGACATTCATGACCATATCTAGCTCATAAATCGAGGCAATATCAAAGTTTGACCCTTTATCTTTAAGTAAAGATAAGATCTCGGCCGCGGGGTTTGCCTTAACTGCATAATAAACGTTGGCGTAAGGAAAACTATTAACCATGTCATCGTATTGTTTCGCTATGATACTGGTATCAATCACTACGAACGGGGTTGCTTTGTCTTTGGCAAACGCTTCAATACGCTTGAATGTGTCCATGTCATAATAGTCAGCAACATCAATAGATTGAAATTGGCTCATTGGGCCAGAGTCTCCTTTGGGTCAGGTAGATAAAAGTGAGTGTAATGTCTTAAAAACGTGCGCAGTAAACGATATTTTCTCACTTTACGCAACGAATTTTTATGCTGAATTTATAACTTTTTATTCCACAATGTTTTAAGGGGCTAAACCACCAAAAAAAGCCTCTATAAAACAAATGATTATGCATACAAACCCTAATACCAATCGTATTAAATATCTGTTCATTCAGCGGGAGTTCAACGCGCTTTAGACAAGGCGAAGGCTTGAAGGCATAGTGGTGCTCTGTCGAAAGCCTTGAACGCAGTATAAAGCGCGTTGAAACCCGCCCCTCGGGAGTCTCACAGGCATCCCACTCCGGTGTTGCATTGACTTAAAAGGGAATAACCATTTCTGCGTCAATGCGCCTTGGATTGAGATGCCTGTGAGGCTCTGAACTGATTAGATATTTAATGTGATTGGTATAAGGTAAATTTGTGTGCATTATCAGAATAAAAAGTGAATTTTTTACGACGTTATCGCAAAGGAGATGGATTGACTGGCTCAAGCCAACATTTCCATCCCAAAGCGATAAGTTGAGGGGGCGAGCACGCCACGAAAACGAGCTAATGTGATGCCTTAAAATGGTTCAAGTAAATTGAATCGTTACTGCGGCTGATTCAATTTTGCGAGTGCTTGGCCCAAGGCTTCACTGGAATCAAAATAGGCGATATCTAAAATATTACGCTGATTGAGCAATATCATAGTGGCCATATCTTTGGTATCGGGTAATAAACGACTGATCTCACCTTCCCTATCTAACCCAATCGCAAAGGGTAAATCTTGCATTTGTGGCACAGCAACAAACTTAGCGATTAAAGAAGGCATGCCACTGATATCCGCGACATAAACTAACCCAGCAGGCATTTGAGTCGTACTCAGAGGAGTGAGTGCTTCTTTAATCACATCGCCGCCTTTCATGCTGCGGCTAAAGAGTAAAACTTGAGTTTCATCTGTCACACTTATCGTTTGATCATTTTGATCGAGAAGTGAAATAGGATTAATCGCATCGCCAGCAACATAACTCGCAGCATACGCCCACATGGGGGTTAATAGACAAGACAGACATAACAACAGCGTTTTCATAAACACTCGACTCCATTATTGGATAGGCGGACAGCATACCTGACTCCCCCTATCGACTCATTAAACCAACCGCGATTACATGATACGCTTCACACATGCATGGCGAATAAGTATTTGATGGGATTTCTGCGCTATAATCGCACAGTTAAGTTTATTACAAGGATATCATAATGATAACACCTGGACTCGATCAGGAATTGCAGCAACTACAAGGCGTTTATCAGCTGATCACAGAGTTTTTAGTCACCTATAGCTTCCAATTGGTCGGCGCTTTGCTGATCTTTTTACTGGGGTTGTGGGTCGCCAGTAAGGCATCACGTTTAGTCGCGAAGCAGTTCGAAAAACACAATATCGACATTACCTTAAGCAATTTTGTCAGTAACCTTATCCGCATTCTGATCATCATCATGGTCGGGATCATCGCCCTCGGCAAAATTGGCATCAGCGTCACCCCTATGGTGGCAGCCATTGGTGCAGCCTCCTTAGGTGCTGGCTTAGCCTTGCAAGGCATGTTAGCCAACTATGCCGCCGGCGTGACCATTATCGTCACCCGTCCTTTCGTGGTGGGAAACACTATCGAAATCAAAGGGGAAAGCGGCGTCGTTAAACGTATTCACTTAGGCATGACCATTCTCACCAATGAGGAAGGCGAACAAATCAGCATTCCCAATAAGCATATCGTCGGTGAGATCCTGCATAATTCCTTTAGCAATAAACTAGTCGAAACCCAGTTTAATCTCAGTTACAACACAGATCCCGAACGGGCCATTAGTGTGATCACTGAGTTATTGAGCAACAACCCCTATGTCTATCAAGAGACCATGCCCAATATCGGCATCAATGGTTTTAATGCTATCGGGATTGAAATGGGAGTGCGCTATTGGGTGCCCACGCAAAGCTATTTTCAGCATAAATATAAGGTGAACTTAGCACTCTACAACGCCCTTAAGCAGGCGGGAATCGAGATTGCCTGCCCCATCAGAGAGATCCATCTGCAAGATAAATAACGCTAATGATCATGGGGTTGACCGGCGTAGTCGGTCAACCTAGCCCACATTGTAAACTTGCATTCTTGTACGAATTTACGTTTACTATGCTCCCAAATATCGATAGTGATGGATTACTATGTTGTTGATACTCATAATTATTGCTTTTGTTGTACTGTTTATTTTCTTCGCTAAATATCAAAAAAAACAAGCTCAAGCCGAAGCGCTTGCCGCAGGAGAGCCCAATGCGCTACTCCATCATGGCATCGCACTGATTAATAAAAATCAAGTGGAAGCTGGCTTAGATTTTATTCATCAAGCAGTGGATAAAGGGCTGGCCGTTGCGGCTATCACTCTTGCCGAATTATATTCGGGTCGATTCCCACAAATCCCCGCCGATCCCAAGGCATCTAACGATTGGTATAAAAAAGCCGCCGAAATAGAGCCTCAATATTTACCCATGCTCACCTTACCTAATTTGCTCTCTTCTGGATCGCAAACACTCGATGAGTTAATCGCACAAGTAGAGCAACTCAAACCTAATGCCGAAGCGGGGCAAGCCGAGTTTCAATATGAGCTTGCTTACTTGTATCTAAGCCAGCCCTTTCTCGATCCCGATGCTAGCCAAGCAATTTACTGGTTCGAAAAAGCCGCCGCACAAGAAGACCAAAGAGCCTATTACCATTTAGCCACACTCTACTGGCATGATGAACGCGTTACTTCGGACTATTCCAAAGCACGGGAATACTTTGAAAAATCTGCCGCCGCTGGTGATGAATTAGCAAAAGATGATCTAGGGTATATGCTTGCCGCAGGCCAAGGTGGACCTAAAGATTTAGCTCGCGCAGAGGCATTACTTAGCGAGCGCGCCGCAGACGATGATTTCCGCCAGTATTATCTTGGTAAACGTTTCCTCTACGGTGAAGATTTTGCTGTCGACTATAACAAGGCGCGCCATTGGTTAAGCCAATCTGTCGCTAGAGGTAATGACTTCGCTAAGATTGAATTTGCTCATCTTTTACTGAAAGCGCCACAAAATGAAAGTGATTACCAACAGGCTAAAATTGACTTTGAAGAATTCGCACTTAAGTGGAATGAAGACGCACTGCTAGGCCTAGGCAAGATTTATGAGCAAGGTTTAGGCGTGAGTCGCCAACCGATTAAAGCGTTAATGCATTACCAGCTCGCGGCCATGAGCAATAGAGCCGATCATCTAAAAGAATTAGCCAGATTCAGTCAGCAACTAGGCACCTTAGAGATAAGAGAGGCCGAGCGGCTGCGTGACAGTTTCTTGCATCAGTATCCAATCCCCGCTGAGCAACAACAATATTTTTATTCCTATAAGGCTGAATCATTTTTAAGTGGTGAAAAACCCACTCAAGAGGCTCTACAGGCAGCAGAAACTTGGTTCATCAAATCGGCAGAGCTAGGTAATGAAATTGCTATGCGGGAACTGGTCAATATTTACAGCGCGGAGCGATTAAACAAGCCAGTACAAGTGTTTATTTGGTCTAGTTTATTGCTACGTCATTTTGGTAAATACGGGATGAATAGCGCTCAACGACTCCATCAAAACACCGCAAAATCATGCTTAACAGAATCCGAACTTGCCTACGCCGAAACTCAAATTGAGGTCATTGAAACCCAATTAGCGCCCTATCTTGAGTCAGAAAGGTAAGTTTACCAGCAGCGAATGAGTCCCAAAAAGGTTTGGCCAAATTAAATAAGCCAAACCTTTTAGTGGCAAAATAGAGTGCATTTATAAATCCTTAAAAAGCACAATAGATATATAAGCACTACAATCATTGTATTCACTAAACCTGTACGGCTAAATGACTAGACATAAAACCTAGTCGGATTAACTGTCCAGCCCGATAATTAAAACTGACCATTTTAATAGGCAAGATGAATGAGGCTGATACTGATAATCGTCATTTCATGCTTATTTCTGCCCCAAGCGAGAGCAGAAACCTCTGCTATTGTCTGGCAAGCACACTGCCGCGATAGGCATCCAGTTATTTATTTCGAAAATGGTGAATGCAAAGGCCCAGGTGCTGCGGTGATCAATCAAGTTATCACCCGTCTAGGTCACAAGGTAAATTGGAGTAATGTGCCTTGGGCACGCACGATAAAAGTCGCCGAAACGGGACAAGTCGACCTCATTCCCGTCCATTCGATGACACCCGAGCGCAACGATTTTCTGAACCCTATGCTACTGGGCTACGACAAGCGCTACGTCTATTACTTTGCCCTTGCGAATCGACAGCTTGAGGTCAAAAATTTCGATGAATTAAAGCCTTATATCATTGGCGCACTCAGAGGCGCTTTTTACTGTCCGCAGTTTAATGACAATCAAAACCAACTAAAAGTGTCTTTTGTTAATAATAACGGTCAGTTAATCAATATGTTGAAGGCTGGACGTATCGATTTAGCCATCACCTCCGAACAACATGAAATGCAATTCTTTGCTAACGATCCCCAGCTTAAGCAAATGGAATACGTCGACATCAGCAAGAACGGCCGTTACTTCAGCATTCCGCTCATGTCGCCGCTGCATCAATATGCCAAGCAAGTTCACCAGATAGTCAACGACATGCGCACCTCAGGTGAAATCACTCGGCTATTTGAGTCCTATGGCGTCGAGCCTCCGCTTAATCTCACTGAATCGCCCTTAGCGACTCACTGATCTGAATACTGATAACCCAAGACTAACTTGGAATTAATGCGCGCGTGCGGCTAAATGCCGTAACAAGGCTGCCAGCGTTGGCGCAATCGTCTGATGGGACGGGTAACACAGACCAATACGACGAAACATTCTCGGACCATCAAATTTTACTTGCTTGAGCCTAGGCTCATCCTCAATTAAACCATCAGGCAAAAAACTCACCCCAAATCCAGCCAACACCAGCGACATCACGAGAGACTTAGATTCGGCCTTAGCGACTAAATTGAGCGACATATTGCTGCACGCCAGTAAACCTATCGTCTGCTGATGAGCTTCACAGGGTGGACACTCGATAAAGTCAAAACCATTTAACTGCTCGGGGCGTAGGCTATCTACTTGAGCGAGGGCATGCTCCTTGGGGACGCACAGCACATAATCTTCTTCCCACAGCGGGAAAAACACTTCATCTTCATGGCGTAAACTGTCGATAGTTAAACGACAATCTGCGGGGCTTTGATAATCCACCAGCTCCAGATCTAGCTTCTCAATGGCTTGATTCACCTGCTGTAAAAATCCCGCCAAACGCCGCTGACTGAGATCTGGCATCACAGCCAAACGTAGCTTTTGTCGGCTCGCCTTCGCCATAAACAGACCCGGCAATTTACTCGCCTCCTCGACTAATTTAACCGCCAAAGGATACAAATAATGGGCGCTATCTAAGGGTTTAACGCCTTTCTTACTACGCTCAAATAGCTGGCCGCCTAACTCTTCTTCCAATTGCTTTAAGCCAGCTGACAGTGAAGGCTGGCTCACAAAGCAACGGTTAGCCGCTGCGGTGATATTGTTCTCTTCAAAAATTGCGATAAAGAAACGCAGTAAACGTAAATCAACCATTTTATCTTCTCCGACAACGGCAAATTAAGTACAAAGCTCGATAATAGTGTCATAGGCTGAGACTATCATATCCAGCTGGAATAAGTATTTTTCGGCTAAAAATCCCCAGCCTATACTGATTGCCAACTTAAAGACGCCGAACAACAGTTTGTTTACGGCTCAGATTGGCTTCAATTAATAGGAAATACTAATGAATCAAGTTACTAAATCACTGGTTGTCATCACGGGCGCTTCATCGGGTATTGGCGCCGCTATGGCCAAAAGTTTTAGCGCCGCAGGCCACCCACTGTTATTACTGGCACGCCGGGTTGAAGCAATGCAAGCACTTGAATTACCTAACAGCCTCTCTATCAGCGTCGATGTCACCGACACTGCAGCCATTAAAACCGCCATAACTCAAGCAGAAGCACAATTTGGCCCTGTCGGCTGTCTTATCAATAACGCGGGTGTGATGTTGCTGGGTCAGATCGATGTGCAAGATCCTAACGAATGGAGCCGCATGCTCAATATCAATGTGATGGGCGTGCTTAATGGCATTCATGCGGTATTAGCCGACATGAAAGCTCGCAAAACTGGCACTATCATTAATGTCAGCTCAGTGGCGGGGCGTAAAACCTTTCCAAACCACGCCGCTTACTGCGCCACTAAATTTGCCGTGCACGCCTTAACAGAAAACATTCGTGAAGAAGTCGCCATGGATGACGTACGCCTTATCACTATCGCCCCAGGCGCAGTAGAAACTGAGTTGCTAAGTCATACCACCAGCGATGACATTAAAGCCGGTTACCATGACTGGAAAGAAGAAATGGGCGGCGTTATCGCGCCTGAAAACGTCGCCGCTGCCGCACTGTTTGCATGGCAACAACCGCAAAATGTGTGCGTACGCGAAATCGTTTTAGCGCCAACACGCCAACAACCTTAATCCGTCCCGAGTCCGTATTCGCCTAGACTGTTTAGGCGAATACGGCTCAGAAACACTCATCAACCCAAGCCAAAAAACAAAAAATGTCAGATCATGCTCTAGCATTTATAGCTTAGTGCCACATCCCTCCCCATCTCGCTAATTTTAAAATAGCTACTTTAGTTAATGCATATTTTACAAAGTGTTAGCTAAATCACAGTCGCTTTTGGCGTGTTAAGTACCAAACACGACAGGTAAAATCGTCATGGCTAATTTAGCTAAAAAATCAACCTATTGGTTTTACTGAAATAAAAATGGCGTAAACCGCGACAAATACAGTCAATTAGATTTTTATCAATGAAGTTTTTATCAATTAGATTTTTTTAATGGAAGTGATGCACCTCAAATTTACTCACTGTGGTTTTTGATAAATTTGTTCACAAGGCGGAATCAATAAAAACACTTCGCCAACAAAGTCATACAAATGGCCACAAAAGTAAGGAATGAGATGATGAAAACATTAACCAAGATAGCAATAGCAATGGCCGTAATAGGCAGCTTAGGTATCAATGCCTACGCAGCAGACGGTGGTAACCCAAAGAAAGGTAAACATTTATACAAAAAAGAATGTAAAGCCTGCCATAGCCAAGGTGGCGAAGGCGGTGAACTTACCCCTATGACCAAGACCATGAGCCAATGGGATCGCTTCTTTGATAAAGATAAGCACAAACTCAAACCAGAGGTATTCAACGGCTTCACAGAACAAGACCTCAAGGACATACAGCAATTTTTGTATGACCACGCCGCTGACTCAGACCAACCACAAACCTGCGGCTGATCTCTGCCCATTTAACGACCTAAGGCAATGCTAGAAAGCAGCCCTGCAACTGCGACCTAAATCATTGACTTAAAAATTTAAAACCCAATGCGAGAAAAAATGGGGAAACACCTCAGGGACTCCTATTGGGTAAATTTGGCGAAATGCTTTTTAGCGAGATAGCGCCAACAGAAAAACTCAGGGAGAAACCTTATGCGTACCCTTATTTCCATACTCGTTGCTAATGCCTTGTTTATGTCGGGCCAAGCCCTTGCTGCACCGAACGATGTGCAAAATGAAACGCAAAAAATTACCGAACTTAAACAACAGCTTGCCGATATTACCGAGCAATTGGATGACCTTAATAATCGCGTAGATAAAACAGAGCGGCACACATCATTAGATCGTCTTGAAATTACAGGTGATTTCCGCACTAAAGCCCATTCATTGCATTACCAAGATGTGGTCTGGAGCCCAGCGATGAAGGTGAACTTCAACGACTTTGGCGCCAAAGCTATGTCAGGCGCCTTCGGCATGCCCAACGATCTAAATTCGCCACTTGGCAAAATGATGCAAGCCAATCCAGACCTTGCCGCCGCCTTCCAAAATGGCATGTTGCAGGGCGTGATGCCCTATGTGCTCGCCCCCAAAAGCGTGCAGGACATAGATAACGACATCTACTACACCACTCGACTGCGCCTCAACCTTAAGGCAAAAGTATGGGATAACGTCAGCTTTGCTGGCCGTCTCAGTATGTTCAAAAACTGGGGCGACTCCACAGGAGTGCAAGTGTTTGACTCTTGGCGATCTTTCACTATGGATGGTACCAGCAGCGGCAATACTAGTGGCGACTGGTTGCGGGTCGAACGCGCCTATTTTGACTGGAAAAAAATCAACGGCTCCGAGTTTTATCTCTCCATTGGCCGTCGCCCTTCAACCTATGGCCCACCAAGCCACTACCGTGAAAACGAGCTACGCGGCGGCACGCCTTCAGGCCATTTAGTTAACTTCAACTTCGATGGCGCGACCTTAGGTTATAACCTAGGGGAAATCACCGGGATAGAAGGCCAAGTCGTCCGCTTCTGTTACGGCCAAGGCTTTGAATCACAATGGGGCAATGGCGAAATGTTCGGTGACATAGTCACTAAAGATACTCACCTCGGCGGTTTTAATATCGATGCCATCAACGATGGAACTAACTTCCTGCAATTCACCCTGTTTGGCGCGAAAAACGTGAATGACGGCTTTAAAGGCACTATGGCCTTTCCAACCCAATTAGCGGGAATTTTTGCTCCGACCATGTACCAAGATATGCAAAAGTTCGACAACTTTAACTTTGTTACCCGAGTACAACCCAGCGGTGTGATTGGTGACATGTACTTAGGCGGGATTGGCTTTGCACGGGAAGAAGCAAACGATATTAAATGGTTTGCCTCACTCGGCTGGACTCGCGCCGAGCCCAATGGCAACGCAGGTATGTTTGGTGGCATGTTATCCGATGCTATCTTCGAGGCTGAGTTAAATAGCACTGGTACTGAGATCATTATGGTGCCTAAAACCAGTGACGATAGTGATACCAAAGACGGTTACGGCATCTATGTCGGCGTACAAATTCCTGCACCCTACGGTAAGTTTGGTCTGGAATATAACTATGGTTCTAAATATTGGACACCCTTCACCCAAGCCCAAGACGACCCTATCGGTAGCAAACTTGCCACCCGTGGTCATGTGGCCGAAGCCTATTACATCTTTGATATCAATCCAAAAATGTTTATCAAACTGGCCGGGCTTTACTACGACTATGAATACACAGGTAGCGGCACACCTGTGGGTGCTCCGCAAAAAATTGATGATGTGTTAGCCGGTACGGCTTATTCCATGTTGCCTGTGGTTGATACCGCCTTCGACGTGAACGCCTCACTCACAATTAACTTCTAATCCGTCATAGATAACAGCCATTAGCCCTCGGTCAAGCCGAGGGCGGGAGTACAAAATGAAAAGACTCTTACTCATTGCCTTGGCGGGTATGACATTAAATACCTATGCCGCTAATCCCCATAAAGAGGTGCTCGAGGGCCCCTTTGCGACGGGTACGCAAGTCACGGCACAATGTTTAGTGTGCCATGAAGACCAAGCCACAGACGTTATGAAAACCTCCCACTGGACTTGGGAGTTAGAACAAAAACTGCCCGACAGAACCGTACTTAGGGGCAAAAAGAACAGTATCAATAACTTCTGCACCTCAATTTCAGGTAACGAACCTCGCTGTACTAGCTGCCACGCAGGCTACGGTTGGAAAGATAATGACTTTGATTTTAAAGATAAAACTAAAGTTGATTGCCTTGTCTGCCACGATACGACTGGAACTTATGTAAAAGATCCTGCAGGCGCGGGCGAGCCAATGGCAAAACTCGACTTAGCTAAAATCGCCCAAAATGTCGGTAAGCCAGTTCGCGACAACTGCGGCAGTTGCCACTTCTATGGCGGTGGTGGCGATGCGGTGAAACATGGCGATCTTGACTCTTCCATGTCTTACCCAGACAAAGCAACCGATGTACACATGGATAGCGACGGTAATGACTTTCAATGTCAGAACTGCCACACCACTGAAAAACATCAGATATCGGGCAATGCGATGGGCGTATCTCCCGGTGGTATAGACCATATTGGTTGTGAAAACTGCCATGACAGCGCACCGCACAGCAATAAGAAGCTCAACACTCATACGGCAACGGTTGCCTGTCAAACCTGCCATATCCCTTACTTTGCTAAGAATGAACCCACCAAAATGCGTTGGGATTGGTCAACCGCAGGCGAGGATAAACCAGAAGCCGTTGACCAATACGGCAAACACACCTACCAGAAGAAAAAAGGCAATTTTGTCTGGGAGAAAATGGTTAAACCCCAATACGCTTGGTATAACGGTACAGCCAATGCGTACATGACTGGCGACAAAATGGACCCGAATGCCATCACAAAACTCACCTACCCCATAGGCGATATCAATGATGCAAAAGCGAAAATTTATCCTTTTAAAGTTCACACAGGTAAGCAAATTTACGACAAAAAACTCAATATCTTTGTGACCGCTAAAGTCTATGGCAAAGGCGGTTACTGGAGCGATTTCGATTGGAGCTTAGCTGCCAAGCTCGGAATGGAAGCCAACCCGACTATGGTAGAAAAAGGCCTGAAATACAGTGGCGAATATGGCTTTGCTGAAACAGAAATGTGGTGGCGTATCAACCATATGGTGTCACCTAAAGCACAGGCCTTAAATTGCAACGACTGCCATAACAAAGGCTCAAGACTCGATTGGCAAGCCCTAGGTTATCAAGGTGACCCAATGAAGAATAAACAAGGACCAAAACATAAACAGCCTTAATTAAGCCATTCCCTGCAATACCCATTGAGATCTTAGTGCTTCACTAAGATCTCTTTTTTATGATGTTGCCACTCTGGCACAAACGCAGACATTTAGACTCATCCATTTCTCAGCCTTGCCCCAGTTTGTCTCACTGGGTGACGCTTCACGGTAGTTTGACTCTGTCTATCCGCCAAATCATCTGATTTTTATGGCATTTATTTTGCGTAGTCATAGCGTGTTCAATTACGGCAATCAGTATGACCTCGGGCAAAATATCCCAAACAGTATCCCATCTTTCATTCAACCGTTTACTCGGTGAAACCAGTGGTGCCTTTGCCGACTTAGGCACTTTTTTGCCTTTGGTGTTGGGGCTAATTGCCCTCAATCAATTTTCACCCCAAGGAATTTTCCTAGGCTTTGGGCTATTCGCTATCTTAAGCGCGCTGTTTTACCGTCGCCCTATTCCCGTACAACCGATGAAAGTCATCGCCGCACTGATAATCGCCCAAGGCTTGACGCCAGGTATGTTGCAGGCAAGCGCCATGTTGATGGGCATTATCCTGTTAATTCTGGCCTTTAGCGGCGCCATCACTTGGCTGGCCAAACAGTTATCCCAAGCTGTAAGTGTGGGCATTCAACTCGCTATCGGTCTGCAACTGATGTGGATGGGCACTAAGATGATGAGTGAGTTTTGGTTAATTGGCGTCGGGGCTTTTGTATTGCTTTTTATCAGTAAATTTTTGCCGCTGCGCTACCTTGCCATGCCCTTAGTCATAGCGGCTGGGATGATTTGGCAGGCAAGTACTCAAACGGATTTAGCCACTAATCTTGATATCCAAACCATGACAGCGCCGTTTCAATTGACTTGGCCGACATCTGTTGAGTGGACCTCTGCCGCCCTTTTGTTGGTTTTGCCACAACTGGCATTAACCTTAACCAATGCGGTCATTGCCACTTCTGTAATGGCGCAGGAGAAATTCCCTGAAGATGCCGCCAAACTCACACCCAAAAACTTCGCTATTAGCTCAGGTCTTGCCAACTTACTGCTCGCGCCCTTTGGCGCCTCGGCCATGTGCCACGGTGCGGGTGGGCTTGCGGTGCAATACCATTTTGGCGCCCGCACTTATCTGGCGCCGTTAATTTTTGGTAGTACCTGTTTAGTGATCGCGCTGTGCTGGGGCAGTCATATCGCTTGGCTACTAAGCCTTATTCCTATGGCAATCCTCGGCAGTTTACTGACCACTGCTGGGCTGCAACTGGCGTGGTCGAAACGCTTAATCGATGGCAAGCCCTTCTGTATCTTTGTGATTTTATCCACAGCCGTCACTTGCCTTGCCATCAACGCCGCTGCGGGACTTGCCGTGGGGATCATTCTGGAGCAAGGTCGCCGCACTTGGGCCATGTTCGCCACGCGTTAATCGCTTCCGACCCGCAGTAATAAGGTTCCCAAAATCAAACAGCGCGTTAAACAACGCGCTTTTTGTTAACCATTCAAACCTCTTCCAACTGCCATCAACGAGAGCAAGAGTTATAGCAGGCTAAAAGGTTCTTGCAGGATTGGTCGGTGTGTCCTTTTGCGCCAGCGCCCATTTAGCAATGGCATCTTTACGCATAAAGCCTACGTTAGTGTGACCTTTAGCGTACTGAATAAACTTATCTAAAGCGGTCACCAATCCAGGAGCGCCACCAATACGGTCATGCACACTGATCGACATCATCCGTCGCTGCGTCGAACCTTCTTGATAGAGCATATCGAACTCATCCTTTAGTTCCTGCAAAAAGGCCGCGGCAGTCATAGCAGTATTGCCACCAAAACGGCCGATATCATTGTTACGTAAAGTGTAAGGCACAACTGCAAAGGGCTTATTTCCTACAGGGATAATTGAAGGCTCGTCCCGCGATAGGTCATCGATGTGATAAATAAAACCTAAGTCCTGCAAAATATTGAGGGTTTGAGTGCTGTGGCGCATCCAAAAGGCATTAAAACCTAAGGGGCGCTGACCTGTGATCCTTTGCAGCGTCTCAATACTCGCCACATAGGAGGCGCGTTCCTCTGCTGGCGACATGCTGTATTGTGGCGTCCATGTTTGTCCGTGGCCCGAAATCTCATGCCCCTCATCTGCAACTTGTTTGGCAAGTTGAGGATGTAGCTCAGCGGCGCGCCCAACCATGTGAGAAGTCACCTTGATATTGTGCTTACGCCACAGACGCAGCAGCCTTGGAATGCCTTCGTTCATACCGTAGTCGTACCAAGTCGGGGTGATGGTATCTGGATAGCCCTTTTCCATCGGCGGAAACGGCCCTTCGGCATTTTTATCTTGAGCACCTGCTTCAAACTGCATTGAGATTGAAATCACTAACTGCTCACCACTTGGCCAAAATATTTTGTTCATACCACTGCCACCTGAACTTTTGGAGTCATTTTCTAAGGTATCGAATGAGGGTAAACCAATAGCAAGCGCCGTTTGGCTTAGGCCGAACCCAGCAGCGATGGCGCCACCTGCCATTAAAAATCGTCGACGTTGATTCATGATTGAGTCCCTGCAGCTAATTGAGAAAATAGCGTTTGATAATCTTCGAGGTGCCAGTTATCTGTGATGAAACCATCCCGTACTCTATACATGTCAACAGCACGAAAATCGATTTTCTGCCCCTGGCCTTGTTGCTCACCAAAGACACCAGTAAAACGGCCATTAAAACGCAGCCGCACCACTGCACGATCGCCAACTATTAGCAAATGCTCAACTGAAACAGAGAGATCGGGGACCGCTGCCCTAAATGCCTTTGAGGCTTCGAGTGGCCCCGTGATTCCCTGTGCGCGGCCAGCGGGCAGAGTACGGTCGATAAACCCAGTCGCCAATGCGCCGTGGGCAAAACTTGCATCGCCCGTGTGCCAAAAACTGGCATATAACAAAGCGGCGCGGGCGATAGCTTGTACCTGCGGTGATTCATCAGAAATTGTTTCCATTGCCGCCACTTTTGGCACTAACGCCGCTCGCACTTTAGCACTATCCTGTGTTGTTGCCCCTTGAGCGGCTAACGCATCCATGCTCAGACTTGCTAAGCTAAAACCCATAATTACGATACCAATAACGCCTGAAAACCATAAGCTTAGACTGAGCCATGCGGGATATCGCTGCACAGATAAACGGTTAACCCTATCCATTATGCCACCTCATCGTCATCCGAACGGATGACGGCTCTCAATGCTTCGTTGTGTGTAGGATAATCGGTATAACCCGCCGCACTGCCGCCAAACAAGGGCCCTTTGTCGAATGCAGATAAAGGCAATTGATGCATTAAACGGTAAGGCAAATCAGGATTCGCAATAAAAGGTCGACCGAAGGCAACTAAGTCCGCATAACCGTTATCAATCACTTCATTGGCACGCGCCACATCATAGCGACCCGCAACAATAATGCTGTCCTTAAAGACTCTGCGCAGCTCGACTCTAAAGGATTCTGGCACCTTGGGCGCATCATCCCAATCCGCCTCTGAAAGATGTAAATATGCCACGCCCAATGCCGATAAATGCTTAGCCGCTAACAGAATAGTGTCTACAATTTCAGGACACGCCATATCTTTAAACGTCACGTAAGGGGCGAGGCGAACCCCGACTTTATTGGCACCAATTTTCGCACTCACGGCTTGGACAATTTCGAGTAAAAAACGAATGCGATTTTCCTGAGAACCGCCGTAGGCATCGGTTCTGTGGTTTGAATTAGTGCGTAAAAACTGGTCAATCAGATAACCATTGCCGCCGTGAATTTCGATGCCATCAAAACCCGCCGCAACCGCATTCACTCCCGCCTGTGCAAAATCGGCCACAACACGGTCGATATCCGCTTGCACCATAGCCCTAGGTTCTGGGCAATCCACCATTTGTCCTTCAGGATGGGCTTCATCCACAATCCATACTTTTGTGCCAACGGGCGCAATGGCCGATGGCGCAATCGGGGCATTACCCTGCTGAAAAATCGGGTGCGATACCCGGCCAACATGCCAGATTTGATTGAAGATTTTACCGCCAGACTGATGCACTGCCGCTGTGACTTTTTTCCAACCCTCAATTTGCTCAAAGGTATAGACACCCGGCGTAAATGAATAGCCTTGGCTGTCATCGGAGATTTGTGTCGCTTCTGTAATGATTAACCCCGCCGAGGCGCGCTGGGCATAATATTGCGCCATCAAGTCATTAGGAATATTGCCTGGCTGCATGGTACGCGCCCGAGTCATTGGGGCCATCACAATACGATTGTTTAGCGCCAGTGACGCTAATTTGTAAGACATGAATAAACTCATACACACTCCGAACCAGAAATTAAGATGAAACATCAGTGGTGCAATTGTGCATTAGTTAATCTATATTGATAATCAGGCTATTATTAAAATCATTTTCAAAAATAATTTGATATGTATCATTTAAACGATCTGCAATTAGCGCTGCGTATCGCTGCCTTAGAGAGTCTCTCGGCAGCCAGTAAAGAAATCGGCATGACTCCGGCAGCGGCAAGTGCCGCGCTGCAAAGATTAGAGAAAAAACTAGGATGTCAGCTATTTGCTCGCTCAACGCGGCGCTTACAGCTCACAGAAGAAGGGCGGATTTTTCTCGATTCTGCGAAACCCGCACTGGCGATTCTCGAAACCGCCAGCGCCAATTTAGCCGAACACAGGGGTGAACTTAAGGGCGAAGTGCGTCTCGCGTTACCTTCGGATATTGGTCGCAGCCAGATCCGTGCTTGGCTCGATGAATTGATGGACAGCGCCCCAGAACTGACAGTGCAGCTGTATTTTGGCGATCATATGACAGACTTAATCGACCAAAATATCCATTTGGCTTTGCGCTATGGTCAACTTGACGACTCAAACCTTAAAAGGCGTCAGCTCGCCATGACCCCAAGGGTACTGGTCGCCTCACCCGCTTATCTGGCACAACACGGCACACCAAGCACGCTAAATGAACTTAGCCAACACGCAGTACTGATCTTAAATCGCGGCGGTGAACCATGGCAGAAATGGAAGTTAAGTCATAACGGCGCGCCTATTGAAATCGAAGTCAGGGGCCAACGTTTCTGTAACGATGGCGCAGTGATCCGCGATTGGGCAATCGAAGGCCGTGGAATTGCCTATAAGAGTTGGCTCGATGTGGCGCAAGATGTCACCGAAGGCAGACTCCACTTAGTGCTAGCCGATAAAATAGCCCCACCGATCCCACTGCAATTGGTATACCTACAAACCGATTATCCCAGCCATAAGATACGTCGCACCATAGAGTTTTTAGTAGAAAAGCTCAGCCAGTTTTCCCAAAACTATCCACTGCCCTAATGGTAATTTATCCCTTGGGAAGTACGACTGTCACCACACAGCCCTGTTGCCACGGTAGTAAAGCTTGCGTGGATTGCTGGCAGTTTTCGATTTGAATGCTGCCATGGTGGCGACTGACTACATCCTTACAGATGGCTAAGCCAAGCCCTAATCCCGCATCTTTGGTTGAGGCGAATGATGCCATTAACTCACTAGCCTGCCCCTGTAACCCTTCGCCATTATCAATCACTAATACTTTGATTTCATGCGGTTGAAAATAGATATCGATCCATAATTGTCGCGCGCGGTTATCGCCGCAGGTCTCTAACGCATCTAAGCTATTTTTCACGAGATTGACCCACATTTGACTTAAGCCAACGCTATCGCCCACCAGTTCAAAAGGCTCACCCTGCACTCGCACATTCACTTGCACATTAGCCCGATCTAACTCACGCCGCAGTAAAGCTAGCGCCTCCTTCACCACCAGTACGATATCTAACGGCTCTGTCTTGGCCTGACGCCGTTTGAGTAAACCGCGAATACGGTGCACAACCGCACCCGCGCGAATCGACTGCGCATTAATTTTACCCAGTACATCATAGAGTTCGGGATTATCTTGCCCAAGCCTTTCCAGTTGCAGCATGGCGCCTTCGCTGTATTGGGTAATCGCCGCTATGGGTTGATTGAGTTCGTGCGCAAGACCTGCGCCAATTTCCCCCAGAATTGCCGCACTTTGCAGCCGCTCAAGCTGCAATGCCTTGTCCTTTAATTGGCGCTCAGTGCTGACTAAAAACTCACTTTTCTGGCGAAACTTATATTCAAGCCACAGGTGATAAATGGTGGAAATAATGAAAATTAACAACAGTGCGCCGCCCCACTCTTTATTTTTTGCCATCCATTTATATACGGTTTGATAGAGTGGCGGCGATGCACCTTGCAGTTGCAACTCCTTAAATAACTCAATCACTTTCAACTGACTCACGGGTGCAGTCCAGCCCAAGGTATCGGCGGTAATGGCAGCGACATGGTCGGCGGGTAAATCAAATAAGGCGCGGGTGATCGCCATCGTCAGCTTAGGAGCAACCGTATCCGCAGCTGCGAATGACCAATTGGGGTATAACTGAGTGCTCACCTCACAATCATATCCTGCCGGTTTAGTCGGATGGATCACGCGATAATCGGCCTGATTAACTAGGCCAGTTGCGATCATTTCCTCTAAGGTGCAAAAAGGCGCGATGGCAGCATCGGCGCTGCCGTCACGGACTTGATAAACAAGCGGCTCCAATGGAAAACCAAGGAAGCGCACTTGCCCAAAAAACTGTTCGGGTAAAAAGCCCATTTTATGAAGCAACCCCATGGCCGCCTGATACCCGCCTAATGCCTGCGGATCACTGGCGACCACATTGCGCCCGCGCAAATCCTGCAGGGTGCGGATAGGGCTATCGGCGCGGACAATAATAGTCGCGCCTATGGTAAAAGTACTGCCCTGATGCTTGCGGCTTTTCATCGTCGCGAGCCAAGACAGCGGGAAGTTATTGCTTAGATGTAGATATTGCCCGGGGTTGGTGACGATAAACTGCAAATCATGGCCGAGTAACTGGCTACGCATGCCATTAAAGTCGACGGGCACCACTTCAAAATGGCTATTGGGCACTTGTTCAGTCAGATAATCCATCATAGGTTGCCAACGCTGCTTGGCTTGTAATACGCCGTGGTTGGCCAACACTCCGACTTTAAAGTGATTCACCTGCGGCACGTCATCGGCATAGGACTGATTGAGCCCAATGACACTTAGGCATAATCCCATCACTACCGCTTTACACCAAGAGCCCGTCGTCATCACAGCTATTACCCTGTCTTGTATGCTATTAAACGACTTTAACTCGCAGATAAAAATCAAGCTGTGAAATGCCGCCAAACTCTGGTTTCTGCCCTAAGATAATCGGCTAATTTAGTGATGAACCTCCCAAGACCTAGGCTTAAAATTGAGCCTGACACAGACGCGGCTTAAGCTGATATAGCGATCCACACATGCCCACAAGGAAATCCATGTCTACAAAATTGCCACTATATTTAGTTGATGACGATGAAGCGATTCTGGATTCGCTGGGTTTTATGCTCGGACAATTTGGCTACCAAGTGCAAACCTTCAACAGCGGCCGCGACTTCCTTACGCACTGTGTATTATCGCAGGCAGGCTGCGTGATTTTAGATAGCCGAATGCCGGAGATCACCGGCCAAGAAGTGCAGCAAAAACTGCTCGAAACCCACAGTCCGCTTGGCGTCATCTTTCTCACTGGCCACGGCGACTTACCTATGGCGCTGAGCGCCTTTCGTAAGGGAGCCTGCGACTTTTTTCAAAAACCTGTGTCCGGCAAGGCATTAGTACAAGCGATTGAAAAGGCACAGCGTGAAAGTCAGGCGACCTTCGAGCAGCAAAGTCTGCAACATAAGTTTGACCAACTGACCGAGCGCGAACAGCAAGTGTTAGCCCATGTGATCCAAGGCATGACCAATAAGCAAATCTCGGAGGCGATGTTTTTATCCCTGCGCACGATTGAAGTACACCGCGCAAAAATCATGAAGAAACTCGAAGTGAATAATATGGCAGAGTTAGTGCAGCACTTAGGCAATCTGAATTCCGTCTTATAAGTCAGCGACCCATAGTCGCTAAACAATCGCGACGCCTTCTCGCCACGCATAAGGATTTAACCGTTAAACCCTTTTTACCCAGACCATTCAAGATACCGTAACTACACAGTTTTCATCCTACCTGCGACAAGCTGTCGCAGTTTGTGCATTTGGCTTTGTTAAATATCGTATCAGCCCGCACAATCACGCCATAGGTTCCTTCCTTTGTGCCCCGCAGGCGCTCAAGAAATCCACTGCTTTTTGAACCTCCACCCGAGGGTAACTATGCCCTCGGGGATTTTTTTGCTTCCATCCGCGAATGCCTTACTCCGAGATAACAACCAAAGTGGAAATGGAACGATCCAGTTCTAGCTCCGTCTGCAAAGCAGTTATATACTTTCCAACCGTCTCAAATAATAAGAATCATGGAAGAGCGAATGTTCAAACCTTTAATATTACTCAGCTTTAGCACCTTAGCCTTAAGCTGCATGAGTGGCTGCGTTGGGCCGCTTAATTCAAAATGTGATACAAATTCCCCCTACAGCAAACAAGAATGCAATGCAGCCGACGCCGCTGTTTATGTTGCAGCCGCCATATTAGAAGGCCCAGATAAAGGTCAAACGTGTAACGATATGTCGGACAAAGCAAAACAAGACTGCTTCGCTCAGCAACAGGCACTAAAAGAATCATTAGAAAAACACGCTCGAAAATAGCATTAAGGAAGATGAATGAAAGCCTCCGTTTTTATTGCCGCGACCCTCGACGGCTATATCGCCACTCCCGATGGGGATATCGACTTTTTAAACCAGCATCCTAGTACTAATCCCGATGAAGATTTTGGTTACCATGCTTTTATCGACACTGTCGATGCGATAGTGATGGGACGTAAAAGCTTTGAAAAAGTCCTCTCCTTCGATTGTGATTGGCCTTATGTAAATATCCCAGTGTTTGTATTAAGCCGCAGCGGTGTAACTGTGCCGTCGGCGTTAAGTGAGCACGTACAAGTGCTTAATGGCGATGCAGCAAGCATTAGCGAACAACTCAAAACCCGTGGCTTTAAGCATCTCTATATCGATGGTGGACAAACGATCCAAGGTTTTTTAGCGGCGGGGCTAATTCAGGAGCTCACGCTCACTCGTATCCCCACTTTACTGGGTAAAGGCATTCCCCTCTTTAGTGACGTCCCCCAAGCCATACAATTAATGCCCATCCACACACAGCAATACGACAATGGCTATGTACAAACCCGCTACCGCGTCATAGACGAAACCGCTTTATAAGTCGTTTACATTCGGCAGATGGCATTGAAAGATGAAGTGATGGCTTGCCATTTTTCTGCATAACCATGTAACAGCAATGTTAAACAACTAAATATTATCAATGGCTTACTGATTGCAAATCAAAGTTCCGTTAGAATATTGTCCTCTAACAAATAGGTGAGCAATATGAGTCGTTTGCAGTCATCGAAGGGTTTTACATTAATTGAGCTGGTTGTGGTCATTATCATCCTTGGGATCTTGGCCGTCGTCGCAGCACCACGGTTTTTAAACCTAGGCCAAGATGCTCACGATGCCAGAGCCAAAACCGCATTTGCGGCCTTTGCCTCTGGTGTTAAGCTTTATCACAGTTGCTGGCTTGCGGGCGGTCACTCTGGTTATACCCAAGATCTCGCCTGTTATGGTGACGGAAAACTCGACTCGACCACCACAGGATTTCCACTGGGAATAGAGACTGCAACCGCTGATGCCAGTGCTAAATTGCAGGGCGATTATTGTGGTCAGTTATGGCAAGGTCTTTTGGCTAATAATGAATTTGTCATTGCCGATCAATACTCTTGGCGCACAGTTCCCAATGTCGACATTGTTTACTGGTATGGTGCCGTCGACATTACCGATCCCAATGCTTACTGCATTTTCAATTATGTCTCGGACGATCGCAGCTTCGGCAGTGAAAACTGGGATCTTAAATACTATCCCTTCGATGGCCGCACTATTGTAGGTCGATCCACACTTTCCCAATAAGCGCTTATTTTTATTGCTAAAGGAGCGCGAAAGTTCGCAAACTCCTTTGGCTTTTCTCGCTATAACTTGAATTATTGTCATCTATCCCCATATCTAGTCCATCATCCACCGCATGATTTGTCATTGCGGGCCAGAGAAGAGGATTCATTGTGACCACTATCGTATCAGTACGCCGTAATAATCAAGTTGTCATCGCCGGCGATGGCCAAGTCTCCCTAGGTAATACCGTGATGAAAGGTAACGCCAAAAAAGTGCGTCGCTTATATCACAACAAGGTACTGGCAGGTTTTGCAGGCGGCACCGCCGATGCTTTCACCCTATTCGAGCGTTTTGAGGCCAAACTCGAAATGCACCAAGGCCATTTATTGCGCTCGGCCGTTGAACTCGCCAAAGATTGGCGTACCGACCGTATGCTGCGCAAACTCGAAGCCCTACTCGTCGTGGCCGATGCCGAAACCTCGCTGATCATCACAGGTAACGGTGATGTCGTTCAGCCAGAACACGACTTAGTCGCCATAGGTTCTGGCGGCAACTATGCCCAAGCGGCAGCCCTTGCGCTATTGCAAAATACCGAGCTGTCGGCCCTAGACATCGCTGAAAAATCCCTGACCATTGCCGCAGATATCTGCGTATTCACCAATCAATTCAAGACGATTGAAGAACTCAATTACTAAACAGCCCGTGAGGAATATTATGTCTGAAATGACCCCCCGTGAGATTGTCCACGAGCTGGATGCACACATTATTGGCCAACAAAAGGCCAAACGTTCTGTTGCTGTCGCCCTGCGTAATCGCTGGCGTCGGATGCAACTGGATGTGGATTTCCGTCAAGAAGTCACCCCAAAAAACATCCTGATGATTGGCCCAACCGGCGTAGGTAAAACTGAAATTGCTCGCCGTTTAGCCAAGCTAGCCAACGCGCCTTTTATCAAGGTCGAAGCCACTAAATACACAGAAGTGGGTTATGTCGGTAAAGAAGTCGAGCAAATCATTCGCGATTTGACCGATATCGCCATCAAGCTGACCCGTGAACAGCAAATGGGTAAGTGCCGCCAACGCGCCGAAGAAAATGCCGAAGAGCGCATTCTCGATGCGCTGTTGCCTAAACCGAAAAACGACTGGGAAAGCACAGAAACCGATTCCAGCTCAAACACCCGCCAAGTGTTCCGCAAGAAGCTGCGCGAAGGCCAATTAGACGATAAAGAAATCGATATCGATGTGGCACAACCACAGGTCGGCGTCGAAATTATGTCGCCTCCTGGCATGGAAGAAATGACCAATCAGCTGCAAAGCCTGTTTAAAAACATGGGCCAAGCACCGGCAAAACGTCGCAAGATGAAGCTCAAAGAAGCCTTTAAGCTGTTGATCGAAGAAGAAGCCGCCAAACTGGTCAATCAAGAAGATTTAAAAGAGCAAGCCATTGAAATGGTTGAGCAACACGGCATAGTGTTCCTCGACGAAATCGACAAAATCTGTAAGCGTGGCGAAACCTCAGGCCCAGACGTTTCCCGTGAAGGCGTGCAACGTGACTTACTGCCGCTGATCGAAGGCTGCACAGTCACCACAAAACACGGCATGGTTAAAACCGACCACATTCTGTTTATCGCTTCGGGCGCATTCCAGATGTCGAAACCATCGGATTTAATTCCTGAGCTACAGGGTCGTTTGCCGATTCGTGTTGAGTTAGATGCGCTGTCAGCCAATGATTTTAAACGCATTCTGACCGAGCCACACGCCTCGCTTACCGAGCAATATATCGCGCTGATGAACACAGAAGGCGTGAAAGTTGAATTCAGCGAATCGGGTATCGACAGCATTGCAAAAGCCGCATGGCAAGTGAACGAGCGCACCGAAAACATCGGCGCCCGTCGTTTACACACTGTGATGGAAAAGCTGATGGAAGATATCTCCTACGAGGCATCGGAAAAATCGGGCTCCGCCTTTGTTATCGACGCCGACTATGTCAGCGCCCACTTAGATAACTTAGTCCAAGACGAAGATCTCAGCCGCTTTATCCTCTAGTGAAAACCCGTTCACCGCCAAGCCCAAACGACTTGGCGGTGAACGGCGACTCAAATGCAAAAATGTGACTCAACCGAAAAGTCGGCTCCAAACGCTAGGCGACCCTAGCTTACCCTTTGTATCCTTGGCCGCCAGCGGTTACATTAGTCAGGTGTTATTTTAATGAGTCGTTATCCTATCCTTAGCATTTTCTTGGTAGCCAACCTATGACCACAACAACGCCGAATGTCACCGACCTTAAACTGAAACGTAAATCACGCATTCTAGAAGTCAGTTTCGACAATGGTGAGCAATATCAGCTCAGCTGCGAGATGCTCAGAGTCTACTCGCCCTCAGCCGAAGTGCATGGTCACGGTAATCCAAAGCTGGTCACCCACAAGAAAAACGTCAACATCAGCGCCATTGAACCCGTCGGCAACTACGCAGTGAAAATCGTCTTCGATGACGGCCACGACACAGGCCTATTCTCGTGGAAAGTACTCTACGATCTCGCCACCCACCAAGTGGATCTATGGGAAAAATACCTCGCCCGCCTACGCGCCGAAAAAGCCTCCCGCGAACCGCTGATCGCCATGAATATAAAGTACAACTAGTGCATTAGGTTAGCTGGCGCTATTTCGAATTAAAGTCGTGGGGCTTCACCCCACACCCGACCAAGGAGGACTGCTCGTCCTATCCTCCTTGCTATTGTTTTCACAAGCAGCCAAGACGCCCCTAACGGAGTTGAAAGCCCCTTGGGCATTAAGCGTCCTTATGCTATCGCGTCAGACGCTCGTCCCTGATTCGACTGACGCTATCTCTGCATCTGATAGGCAGGATGCCTGAATGTCGTGAAGTGCATGGATGCAGGTGAACGACCATGCCTCGATCACGCAACGAAAGCAAATGCCCTGCGGCAACTCCAAGGGGAAGGTGAACTACTGTGATCTCAGCGTCGGCTGTTAATCCCAAAAGAGTTATGCCTGTCCCATCTTTCTGTTCGATTAATGTATCCAAACATTAAGCACTGCTACTTCAGTGACTCGCCGTAAATATATCCCTATAGGCTCGACGGCGGAATCCATGCCGCCAACGGTCACTTCCATACCAGCACTTAATTCCGCTAATTTCTGCGTATCCATTAACTCTAAAGACGATAATTTTAAAATGGATTAATTTGGCAATATATTTATTAAAGCGATTTAAATTAACTAAATTTCCCTAGGATATCCAATATAATGAGGAGTATTTTTTGTCCAGCGTAAGGTGGCATATCCAGCGATTAATCGATGGCCAACCCATCGAGGATCAACAGTTGGAGGAAAACCGATTTGATTGGCTAGCAATAATCTTCCCATCAATATCAGCCATTCTCTTTCATTTATTAATATGCCACAGTAACCATGGTATGAACGTCCGCTCTTATACCACTTGAATCGTTGAAAAATACTGTCATCAAGGAATGACTTTAATTTATTTAACTGTGCAGCAGAACCTGTAGACATATCAACCATGGGTATATGCATAACCTCTCCAGATGTGGTTATAATATTTGAATGAAATGCCAACTCCTTATTTATGGGTGTATCATAAAAAAGTTTCGCTATAAAATCCGGTTCTAAAAAGCATTCAATACTGACACGAAAAGTATATCTATCATCAATTACTGATTGAGGGATGTAATTATAATAACTAAATTGCAAAGTATGTATATCATGTCTAAAAAAGTTCACAACATCCCTAAGATGCCAATATGGATGATCTCTTGGGATTAGATAAGTCACAGTGTCATACCTGATAAAGTCCTATACATTTTCATAACAAAATCATCAGTCATACCAGATAAAAAGTCTGTAATTAAATGAACACGTAAATTCCACTCACGGAATTTATAATCGTTATCCGACTTTCCGCACCTGATTTAGGAATAAATTTGCCGATACCGTTCGCCTAACACGTCGAGAATGATCTGCTGGTCCACTGTGAGTCCTGTGACTTGAGGTGGCGCCTCTCCCAACTGGTACTCG